>CAXTUS010000001.1:0-113741 GCA_964247475.1 uncultured Acidobacteriaceae bacterium
GACGCTCCAGGGACCATCTGAATAAGGGACCGATCGAAGCGGATGCATAACAAATCTCCTATAAGTAATTAACGGCATGGGCGGGGCGGGGACGCCCCCCGGGCGAGGGAAAGCTAATGTATCTTCATGTCTTCATGTTCAAGTGGCTGCCTGCAGCGAGCGAATCTTTACAGGCCCGCGCGGCCACAGAGATCGCCGCACTCCAAGGGCAGATTCCTGGCCTGATTGCGACCCACGTGGGCCGAAACGAGTCTCCGCAGGCAAGAGAGCACGACTTCGGGGGCGTAATGACCTTCGAAAGTCGCGATGCCTTCAAGGCCTACGTGACTCATCCTGTGCATGTCGCGCTGGTTGATTGGCTGATGCCTCTGATTGAGCCTACGGAGCTGGATTTCGCAGTTCAGTAGCCGTTCCGGGATACTGTCCCCGCCTGGACGATGTTCCTCGAAAGCCGCAGAAGAGGCCAGCTAAACGGTACTAACCTGTCCTCACAACGAGAAATCCCTCCACGTTCGCGTTCCGCTTCGGGAAAAAAAAGCAATCGCTCATCAAGCAACGGCTCCTGCCGATGAGGAAGATACCAGGTCGTCTGCAGTCGTTCTCCAGAAAACGGAGTCGCCCGCATTTGGCCGGTCGTTCCTTGTGCTGCTTCGGGAGATCTTCTCATGCGCCTTGCTTATTCTGGCTCCGCCTTTCTGTTCGCAACCCTGCTTGCCTTCGCCGCAGATGCGGGCGCACAGTCGACAGCCACGCTCACCCAGACGGTTGCTCAGCGCCACACCCTGGGTGCGCTGGCGTCGACACCTCTCTCCGGTTCGACGGCAGGCTCGGCGGTCACGTTCGATTACGTACTGCATACCGCCGGGGCGCCTGCGCCGACGAGCGAGAGTGTCCAGTTCTACGATGGTGCAACCGCGATCGGTTCTTCACAGAGCATCACCAGCGTCACGGGCTCAAACCTGCTGCCCTACTCCCAGATCTCGGCTTCGAACGGCTGGAGCCTGGCTGGATCTGCCGCTTCACTCAACCCTGGATCAGCCACAGGGCCGGATGGAAGCTCGAGCTCGGCGACCCAGATCAGCTTTCCGAGTACTGTCTCCGGCAGCTCTGGTGTTCTCGCCTCGGTCACCGGCACCACCTACGCCAACCATGCAATGACCTTGAGCGTCTGGGCGCAGTCCGCCTCTGCAGTCGCGCTGACTCTAACCCTCGCGGACGCCCCCGCGGCTACAGCATCGTCTTCAAACACCTGCGCAGTGACCTCAACCTGGCAGCGCTGCACCTTGACCTACACCTTCCCTGCCAATGCGGGCACTGGATTTTCCGGAGCGTTCTCAATGACTGGTTCCGCCGCTCAGACGGTCAGTCTTTGGGGAGCCCAGGTAGAAAGCGCAGGCACGGCTGGACCCTATGTGTCTACCATTGGCACAGCGCGCGCGAGCGGCGCTCAAGGGGGAAGCGTCTCGTTCCCCTACTCGCTGTTCCACGCGGGTTCGCACACAATTACCGTCGTCTACGGCGGCGACAGCAACTTCATCGGCTCTACTTCGAGCGCGGTCGCACTCACTATCGCGAAGGCCGCTCCCGGGATCGTGCTTGTCACCAGTCCGGCAACGACCAGCGCATATGGCACGTCGGTGATGCTGGCCGCGACTCTATCCGGACCTTCGGGCAACCCAACTGATCTGCCCACCGGCACAGTTCAGTTCTTCGACGGCGTCACCTCGCTGGGGACTGGGACCATCAGTGCCGGAGTCGCGACCCTCAGCCTCAGTGGCTCCACATCTCTGCCGGCTGGTTCTCACTCGATCACTGCTGTCTATGCAGGAGACAGCGAGTTCAACGGAGTGACCTCCTCTGCCGCCACGCTGACCGTTACCAAGGTCTCGGGCGCTGTCTCGATTGCAGTGACAAGCTCAATCAATCCATCCACCTATGGTGACAGTGTGGTCCTCAGCATTCAGGTCACTTCTACTGCCGGCGGCATCATTCCGACCGGTTCGGTCGCGATCCTTGATGGAGTGACCAGCCTGGGCACTCTGACCCTGAACGGGACGGGAGCAGGAAGCCTGACCGTGCCATTGTTCACGGCCGGCACCCATGTTCTGACAATCACCTACTCTGGTGATGGCAACTATAACTAGGCTCTCCGACAACTGGGCTCGCCGATGAGGCGGGTCGCTGAGCGGATTCGATCGGAGGCTCTTGTGAGAGTCGCGGAGAACGAAGATTTCATGCCAGAAAGCCCCGGGGGCAGGAGCATGTCACGGGCCCTGCAGACTGTGACTCAGCCTGCAATCGAAAGAGGAACGAAGACTTCGGGGGCTCGGCTCGGGAAGCTTCTCACGTTCGGTATACAACCGAAGCCTGCCGGAGGCAAGCTGCATCTGTCCAAACCAAGCATATGGTCTCTGCTCTTGCTGCTGTTGCTGGTTGTTGCCGACGCGGGTGCGCAGCAGAGCGTCACGTTCAGGCAGGTAGTCAGGCAGGCGGACGCAGGTCTGCGATGGATGGTGACTCCGGAGGTGCCTTTCGGGATAGCGGTCGGCGAGCCGCAACTGACAGCATCTGCCAGGGTCCACGGAGCCTTCACCTACACGCCGGCGGCAGGCACCATGCTCGAGCCTGGCAGGCACACGATCAAAGTAACTTTCCAGCCGTTCGACTCTAACTATCACCCGGATGAAGCAACCTTCGCCGTAACCGTGCGCCCCCCCGGCAAGTCGACCTTTCGGGTCAGGATTGCTTCGCCGCTCGCGGGTAGAAACCTGATCATCCTTTCACGTGCGAACGAGGTCACTCTCCAGCTGGAGATCTCGCCGGTGGGCGACTTTCATCAGCCCGTGACTCTTGCTTGTGCGCCGGCATCGGGGATCACCTGCCTCTTTACACCCTCGATCGTTCGTCCCACCAGCGCACCCGAAGCGGTCGCGATGGTGGTACGTTGGGCCGCGCCTCAGGAACCTGCCCTCGGCAGCGAAGCACCAAGAGAGCTTTCGCAGCAGCTATCTGGCCCTCGATGGCGGCCATCGGCACTCCCTGGAGCGGCTTCCGCGGTCGTGCTTCTGCTGCTGCTACCCGCAGCAGATATGCGGCGTCACCGCCGATCCAATCGGCTAGGCCTTGCGTGGACTCTCGCCTTGTTGTGTGCGGCAGTTCCGATCTTCGGCCAGTGTCTAGGCTGCGGGGACCCAAGTCAAAGCGAGAGTTTGACCATCAAAGCAACATCTTTGGTCGAATCACGTCTGCTTGACGCAACCGTCGTCATTCAGCGTTAGCGCCTGTTCCTGGGATCTGTCGCTTCGCCATCTTGGGGACAAAGATTGTTGGCGGACGCGGGCTTGTCGCAGGCCCAAACAAGCTGTGGATCCTTTGCGTCTAGGGCTGGGCGTAACAGGCTCTTGGTGCCTTGCAGCATTCGAGGCTGGCTGTTGGAGAGACACACTCATGCAGCGCGCCCGCAGCGCCGATAGTCTCCCCATGGCAGCATGGCAAGATGCCGGCGCCGCGACTTCGTAGCCGCGGCCCTGGGGATGCGTGCGATGCCAGACACGAGGACATTCTGAGCATGGAGGACGAGACGAGAAGTGACGCTCAAGGGACTGCGGTCTGCCGCACGCGTCATTGGCTTACCCTGCTGTGGCTCGGATCCTGTGCCTGGACTCTGCAGGCACAAACAGCCCACTTCTCAGGTGTGCAAAGCATTATACCCGCAACCTCTCTGAGCAACGTTCACGGCGTGGCCGTGGACGCGGCAGGGAACGTTTATATCGCAGACAGCGGCAACAACCGTGTGCTGATCGAGACCCTGGCAAACGGCTCCTACACGCAGAGCGTGCTGGCATCGAACTTCAACAGCCCACGCGGACTTGCAGTCGATACGGCGGGGAACGTCTATGTCGCAGACACGCTCAACCACCAGGTGGTCAAAGAGACGCTCTCGGGCAACAGCTACACGGCTTCTACTCTTGTTAACGGACTCTCCTCTCCAACCTGTATAGCGCTTGACGCGAACGGCAACCTTTATATCGCGGACCCGGGTAGTAACCGGGTTGTGCTTGAAACCCTCTCGGGTGGAACGTACACCTCGAGCACGATCGGTACAGGGTTCAACTCTCCGAACGGCCTGGCGGTGGACGTCGGTGGCAACGTCTACATCGCTGACACCTTGAACAATCGCGTGGTGCTTGAGACTCCCTCGAACGGCATCTACACGGCGACCACGATTGGCAGCGGACTGAGTTCGCCTGCTGGAGTAGCCGTCGATGCGAGCGGGAACCTATACGTGGCTGACTTCGGAAGCAGTCGCGTCTTCAAAGAAACGGCTTCGGGAGGGACTTACACGCAGAGTGTGGTGGGCAGCGGGATGAGCAGCCCTTACGGCATCGTTGTCGACGCTGGGGGTGCGGTGTTCGTGGCGAACAAGGGCAGCGATCAGGTGCTGAGGCTGACCACGACCGCGGGCGACTTCGGCAGCATAGCGGCGGCTGCGACGAGTTCCCCGGTTACGTTGATCTTCACCTTCGACACGGCAGGAACCCTGGCCAGTACCCCCTACCTGGTGAGCACGCGAGGCACAAACGCGCTCGACTTTGCGGATGCTGGTGGTGGCAGCTGCATGGCGAGCGCAGGGTATGCTGCGGGCGCAACCTGCACGGTCAACGTGAAGTTCACACCACGGGTCTCAGGCGCGCGCTATGGAGGAGTGTCGCTCGCAGGAAGCGCTAACATCCCGATCGCATCCGGATATGTGATGGGTACAGGCACGGGCCCGCAGGTCGCGTTTCTGCCTTATACCCAAACTGTGGTCACGACCGCGGTCAATGCACCCCGCGGCCTCGCGGTCGATGAGTCAGGAAGCATCTTTGTTGCCGACACCAACAACCAGCGCGTCGTGCGGCTGGGTCCTTCGGGCGGCAGCTACACGCAGAGCGTATTCACCACGAGTTCGTTGAGCTTCCCCTTGGTTGGTGTAGTTGGCGGCAGCGGCAACTTCTACCTGGCTGACACCTATCACAGTCGGATCCTAAACGAAGTCTGGACCGGGAGCAGCTACATCGAAAAGGTTGTCATCTCGACCGGCCTCGACTATCCGTCCGGGGTTGCGGTCGACTCATCCGGCAACGTCTACATCGCTGATCGCGGCAACGGATCGAGCGACCTCGGCCACATCTACAAGGAGACGCTTTCAGGCACCAACACCTACGTGCAGAGCACAATCCCGTTCACAGGGCTGAGCGGTCCGCAGAGCGTAGCCCTCGACGCTGCCGGCAACCTGTACGTCGCAAGCACGACCAACAACCTGATCTTCAAGGGAGTCGTATCCCCTCTTGGGTTTGCCCAGAGTACGGTCACAACGAGCAGCCTGAACCATCCCAAGCTCTCGATCGATCCGTGGGGCAACCTCTATATCGCGGACGTGAATAACAATCGCGTGCTCAAGGAGACGGTCTCCGGATCGGGCTTCATCGAGTCTGCCGTCGGCACGGGTCTTTACCAGCCCAACTCCGCGGTGGGCGATGCGCTTGGAAACGTGTTGATCGCAGATACGGGGAACAACCGTGTACTCAAACTCGACGTTGCGGATGCGCCCTTCCTTAGCTTTCCCGCGACCTACGTGGGTGACGCAAGCTCTTCGCAGACGGTGACACTCGAGAACATTGGCAATGCATCCCTCGCCTTGCTGGTACCGGCAACAGGTCTCAACCCAAGCGTGACCACGCACTTTACACTTGCCGGCGGAGGCGGCTCCAGTTGCCCGCAGCTCTCAGCGTTGTCCTCGGTCGCAAGCCTCTCTGCCGGCAGCACATGCCTGCTGCCAATCAGCTTCACCCCGCTGACGACAGGCACGCTGACCGGGTCGCTCACAGCCACCAACAACGCGCTCAACTCTCCCTCTGGGTTCGAGACGATCGCGTTGGCCGGTGCCGGGCTCGCACCCGATACCACCTCCGTGACCCTGTCCGCTTCACCGAACCCGGTAACTGCTGTCGGTATCCTGACCCTGCAGGCGGGCGTCAGCGACACCCTGAACACCGGCGCCGTGCCTACGGGCGCCATAGCGTTCACGGAAACCTACAACGGGTCAACGACGGCGCTCAACTCTGGATCCGCCGTCTCGCTCGCTGGAGGAGCCGCATCGGTAACCTGGACAGCGACCGGCCCAGGCGTCCACGCACTCAGCGCCAGCTATGGAGGCACCCATCAATTTGCGGCGGGCGTCTCCTCTACGTCGGTCACCGTGAATGCGGCCGCGCCATCGCTCAGCTTTGCCACCATCCCAACGAAGACCTATGGGGTAGCACCCTTCTTCGTCTCCGCAACATCGGCTTCAGGCGGAGCGGTGACCTACGCGGTCAGCAGCGGTCCGGCCACCATCCTGGGCAGCCTGCTCACCATCACCGGAGCTGGAACCGTGGTTTTAAGTGCGGTCCAGGTGGCATCAGGCGATTACACCACGGCGTCAGCGAGCGCGAGCTTCATGGTCGCGAAGACGGCGATCTCGATTGTCTTCACCACGTCGCTGAACCCGTCGATTTACGGAGACACGATCAAGCTGTTATTTGCATTTACCGGACCGGGCATCGTCCCGACAGGCGAGGCGATCCTGCTGGACGGAGCGACGAAGGTCACGACGCTCAGCCTCGATTCCAGTGGTAGTGCATCTTTCGTCCCGCCCTTCAGCATCGCTGATGCCAGGAGTCATGCTTATACAGTGAGCTACAGCGGAGATGCGAACTACTTCTAAGGCGCAACTGCAAACGCAACTGCGTCCCCATGCGCGACGGGTGGCACTTTGTTGGGTACGGGGCGGTGCAACGCCTGATGACCCACAGAGTGATCGCCGACCGCAACTAGGACGCAGCTGCCGTTGCTTATGTTCTTACCGATCGTGCGACGGCGACCAGCGCAGTCCTCCGCCGAAGGTAGGCTTGTAGAACTCGCGTTGCACCGGGATGTTGACGTTGCCGTTGTAGAAGCCGAAGACCTCATTGTTCAGGTTGAGTCCGTAAGCGACGGCGGTGAAACCCTTCATCAGCCGGTAGCTGCCCTGTAAGTCGGTCTGCAGGTGGGCGTAGAGGTACTGGTCTCCGTTCGCACCATGGATGCCGCCCCCTGAACCCGAGGTTGGATCAAAGGCGCCGGCGGCGGCCGAGTCCGAATACTGGTAGGCGAAGATATTAGCGGCGTTGTAGCTGAGGCCAAGCCGCACCGAAAGACGCTTGCGGTCAAAGGTCGGACTCACGTTCCAAGTATGCGGCGCCTGGCGCAGAAGACGCGGGTGGTCCGTACGATCGATATTGAGCGAGCCATCAGGCAGCGTGATCTGCGCCGGCCAGGTGACGCGTGACGAGCTGTAGCCATAGTTGGCAGAGATGCCGAGGCCGCTCGCCAGGCCGGGCAGATAGGTGAAGTGTTGCTGGAAGGCGATCTCGAAGCCGTAGACGAAGGCGCTGCCGGCGTTTTGCGGCTGGGTCGTAATGACCTGGTTGGGGGTGCCGGCGTCAAGCGTGGTGTTGAGCGCAACGATGGGATTGGTGAGTCGCTTGTAGTAAATGCCGGCCTGGAGGAGTCCGACCGGCTTCAGGCTCGACTCGTAGAGCAGGTCGATGTTGTCGGCGTGCTCGGCTTTGAGGTTTGGGTTCCCGATGCTCGAGGTGGTGCGCACGCCTCCGGGCGAGATGGAGGCGAAGGAGACGAGGTCAGAGAAGTTGGGCCTCGAGACGCCCCGTCCGTAGACCAGGCGCAGGCCCTGCGAGGTGGTGAAGCCGTAGCGCACGGAGGCGCTTGGCAGCACGGTCAGGTATGAGCCGTTACGCGCCACATTTGGAGCGCCGGGAACGGTTGTGCCATTGTCGGCGTCGTTGGTCTCTTCAAAGCGCAGGCCGCCGACGACGCGGAACCTCCGCAGGTTGATCGAATTCATGAGGTAGCCGGCAGAGACTTTCTCGATGAAGTTGAAGTTCTGTCCGGTCTGGTCGGTATTCCTAGGACCGCGCACAGCTGGCGCCGAGACCGGCAGCTTGTTGATCAGGTCGTAGCTCGCCGCGGGGCCAAAAGTGTAGCTGCCGCCATAGTAGTTGGAGTCGCTGAAATTGCCCAGCAGGTTAGAAAGCTGCAGGGATGGATCGGTCGCGTTGCCGAGCGAGGCTGTCGGCACGGTGTAGATGGTGTCCTGGTTGGCGAATTTGTGCACGTTGCGGAAGCGTCCGCCGGCCTCGAAGACGCTCGCATGGCCGCCGGCATTATAGCTGGTGGCGACCGAGCCGCCGAACCCGAGATCGACCTCGGGGTTGTAGTAGTTATTCACCCGCAGCGTCGCCAGATAGTACTGGGTTGGGTCATAGACGTTCGAGCCATCGGTGGTGGTGAGCTTCGGGATGAGCGGATTCGTGACGTCGGCGGTGAAAGAGTAGGCGTTGTTGTTGGTGAAGCTCGCGTCCGAGTATCCCTTGTCGCGGGTGCGGCCGACGGAGGTCTCGACGTCCCAGTTGATGAGCGCGCGGGAGAGCAGGTGGTGGCCGCCCAGTTGGAGGCTGCCGAGGTCCTGCACGGGCCGGCGGATTTCGGCACCAAAGCCTACGCTGCCTGAGCCCGCGACGGGCTGCGAGCTGGCGTCAAAGGCGGTGCCGAAGTTGTAATCCCACCGGTTTCCGTAGTTGTGGAAGAGCGAGTAGAGGCCTTTGAGATAGACGCTTGAGACATCGCTGAAGCGGTAGTCGACGGTGCCTGCGAAGCCGGTACGTGAGCGGTAGTACTGATAGTCGCGCTCGTCGTAGCCCCCGCCGAGATAGAAGGGGCCGGGTTCGACGTCATTGATGCCGCGCCCGTTCCAGTCGTAGGAGGCGCCGCCAAGAATACCGAGTTTCCCGCCTGCGTAGCGCTTGCCCAGGGTGCCGTCGAATTGATAGACCGGCCGTCCGCCGATGATGGGAGTGTAGCCGCCGGTCGAGTCGAGATAGATGGTGGGCTGGTCGGCGGCGCTCTTGGTGCGCAGGTCAACTGAGCCCCCGATGCCGTCGCCTTCCATGTTCGCCTCGAGCGTCTTGTTGATCTGCACGGACTCAACCAGGTCGGCAGGGATGATGTCGAGCTTGACCTGACGAACGGTCTCGGCGGAGGCGATGTTGACGCCGTCGACGGTGGTATTGGTAAGCCTGGGCTCGGTTCCGCGGACCTGCACGTACTTGCCTTCGCCTTCGTCGCGCTCCAGGGTTACGCTGGGCAGACGCCCGAGCGCGTCGGCTACGTTGGCATTCGGCAGGCTGGTGATGACGTCGGCGGGAAGTACCTGGATGATGTTGTCGGCGCTCAGCGTCCGATTGATTGCCTCCACCTCGCCGCCTTCGCGGCCCGAGAACACGGTCACTGCCTCGTTGCCGGAAGCAACCGAAAGCGGAGTGTCGAGCCGCGCGACCTGGCCTCCTGACACCGAGACGAGTGAGGTGAAGGTCTTGAACCCTGTGTAGGTGACAGACACGGTGTATGAGCCGGCGGGTAGCGCTGCGAAGGTATAACCGCCCTGCGCATCGGTGACGGCATTGCTCGCGCCTGGGTCGAGGCTCACGCGGGCACCTTGCAGGCCGCGCCCTTGCGAGTCTGTGATTGAGCCGGTAAGGGTACCGCGCCCCGCTTGGCCCTGCGCAGAAGCGGCCAAGACTGCTGCAGATGAGGTGATGATCGCAATCCTGCTGATGCGCATAGTGCTCCTTGGGTGTCTCCCTCCTCGAGCGCGAGCAGCGCGCGCCAAGGCCAGGCGCCGAGTGAGGCGCAGCTTGTGGCGAATATGCTTGATCTCTGGAGAGTACAGGCCGATGCTGTTCCAACAACCCTGTGCTGATGACCTTAGAGGCTGACCGTCAAGAGATGTTTACAGTCATGTAAAGGTCCTGTGACCTGCCTTTAAGGTTCGCTTCAGTTTGAAGATGACGGCTCATTCATTTGTCATGGTGAGCTGCCGATGATACCGGGCGCGTGCCTGTGAAGGCTTGCTCCGCGCGCAACAAACTACCTCGACGCCACGCCGTGGAAGCTTCCGCGTCAGGGAGGTTAGGCACACCTCGTAGACGACGACAGAGGGGGGACGGCTAAAGCGGAGCGCTTTGTGGAACCTGCAAGGACAGGATGGCTCGGTCGATTTGATCGACTTGGATCCTCGGATTACTCAGCTTTGGAAATTTTGGCGGAAGCAGGAAAGGTTCTGAAGACGTACGCACACGTTGGGGGAACGTGGATGGTGCGCCCGGAAGGATTCGAACCTCCGACCCTTTGGTTCGTAGCCAAATGCTCTATCCAGCTGAGCTACGGGCGCACATTGCGTACTGGCAACCTGATTAGAATACCGAAGATGGGCGCTAAGATCAACCGGAGCGGACACTGATAAGGACCAGGACGCCCTAGGCGGCAGGCACTGTCTCGACCGGCGCAGGCGGTGTGTAGAGGACAACCCGCTCCATGACCTCGAGCCCGGCGCGCCGCAGCAACTGGGCAATGACCGGCTCCGTCAGGCGGGTCGAGTCATACTCTACCCGCACAGTCTTTTCCACCTCGCTCAGCTCTAACCGACGAATCCCGTAGACCTCGCGCAGCTTTGCAATCCCAAGCACCGCCGCCTCGGCCGGTACCTTGCCGTAGCGGTACACCACATCTACTGTTGTCATGCGGTCATTTTAGCAGCGTACGCTTAAAGCCTGCTGAGGTAGTCTGTGATCTCAGGGCTGGTCCAGTCCTGCTCGCCGATGAACTTACGCCGAATCACACCGTCGCGATCGATGATGTAAGTCTCCGGGATCTGGACGGTACCGTACAGCGCATTGATCCTCTGGTCCTGATCGCGGACGGTGAGCAGATCAACATGATGCCGGGTCAGGAACTGTCGGTAAACTGTCTCATCCTGGTCGGTCGAGATGCCGACCACCGCAAGCTGCGGGATGCGCCGCTGCAGGTCGAGCAGGCTTGGCAGCTCCTTCACGCAAGGTGCGCACCAAGTCGCCCACAGGTTCAGCACAATGATCCTGCCGCGAAGCTTTTGAAGGTTAACCGTCTGCGTGCCATCGCTGATGGTGAACTGCGGCGCTGGACGGCCAATGTTACCCGGATGATCGCCGCGGTCGCAGCCTGCCGTGAACATCGCCACCAGCAAACCACATAGCCATATCTTGTGCACGCACACGCTCCACTTTCTATAATACGAAGTCGTGGATGAAGCAGGGAACAGATCTGAACAAATCGCAGCTTCGCCGGCGGATGCTGCGGCCTCGCTGGAGCTTTCAGTCATCGTTCCAGCGCGCAATGAGCAGGAGTCGCTCGGCGCCTGTCTCGGCTCACTGGTTGCACAGTCGGAACCAGCCTGGGAACTCGGCCGGGAGTGGGAGCTGATCGTCGTCGACGATGCTTCAAAGGATGAGACACGGAAGGTGGCAAACAGCTTCGCCGATGTCATCCTGCTCGAGGCGCCAGCCCTCGACACCAGCAGCGATACGGGCTTCACTGGTAAAACCAACGCCTGCTGGGCAGGCGCGCAGGCGGCTCGTGGCAGGTTGCTCGTCTTCACCGACGCCGATACCATCCACGAAGCAGGTAGCCTATCGCGCGCGCGGCATGAGCTTCAGAAGTACGAGGTGGGCATGCTCTCCTACTCGCCCCGGCAGCTTACCTCCGGGCTGCTGCAGCGCATGCTGATGCCGCTGGTCTTCGCGGAGCTTAGTATTGCTTACCCGATGAAGCGAGTGAACGTCGGCGAAGACCGCACAGCCGCAGCCAATGGCCAGTTCATGATGGTCGACCAGGAGGCATACTTCGCAGTCGGCGGGCACAAGGCAGTTGGCAGGGAGGTGCTTGAGGATGTAGCCCTCGCGCGCCTCTTCAAGCGCGGACGAAAGGGCCTGCGCTTCCGCTACGCACCGGATGCGCTCTCGACCCGCATGTACCGGACGACCGCTGCGATGTTTGAGGGCTGGACCAAAAACCTCGCACTGCTCTTCGCGAGCCCCGTACCGATGGCGATGCTGCGTCTTCTTGATTTCCTGCTGATCATCGGCCTGCCGCTGCTTGCGGGAGTCTATCCCTTCCTCACCACGCTTCAGAAGACGCTGCTGTGGATCGTTTGGTTGCGGGTGCTGTGGCGATTCTATGCACGCGTGGCGAAGTCGAACTTTCCACCGCTTGAGTGTGCCATCTCGGTCTTCGGTCTTCCGCTGCTGGTCTTCCTCCTCATCCGCAGCACGGTCCAGGTAAGACTGCACAGGGTTGTCGAGTGGAAGGGGCGTACCTACCGCACTCGAAGCTAAGTGAACCGCATCGCCGCACCCCCTCCCGTCATCGAACAGTTCAAGGTTAGGTCAGGAAATAAATGATTCTTCTCACGCGCAGGGCCGAGTTCTCCGCAGCACACTTTTACTGGAACGATGAGTTGTCTGCTGAAGAGAACGAACGCATCTTCGGCAAGTGTGCGAACCGCAATGGCCATGGCCACAACTACACGCTTGAGGTGACAGTAGCCGGCTACGTCGATCCCGTCACAGGCTTCGTCGTCGACCTCAAGCTGCTCAAGGACATCCTTGAACAGGAGGTCGTCGGGGTCTACGATCACCGTCATCTAAATCTTGAGATTCCCGATTTCAGGACCGTGATCCCAACCTCCGAGAACATCGCTGTCGCCGTGTGGAAGCGGCTTGACGGAAGGATCCCAGGCGCAAAGTTGCACCGTGTAAGGGTGTACGAGATGCCGGACCTCTTCGCAGACTTTTACGGTGAGTTCGAGCCGTCTGAGGTGACCGGATGAAGGCTTACCTCTCCCGCCGCTACCACTTCAGCGCATCGCACCGCCTGCATGCCGCAGGGCTTTCAGAACAGGTAAACCAGACGATCTACGGCAAGTGCAACAACCCGTTTGGGCACGGTCATAACTACGTGGTGCAAGTGACCTTCAGCGGACCGATCGATCAGAAGACAGGGATGGTTACAAACCTAGCCGACCTCGACGGCTTCGCAGATCAGCACCTGCTCACACGCTTTGATCGCACCAACCTGAACACGCTCGATCTCTTCGCCGATCAGGTTCCGACGACCGAAAACTTGGCCATTGCCCTGCATGCGATCTTTAAGCGGTACCCTTACGCAAAGCTCGAAGGCCTGCACGTTGAAGAGACAGCCAATAACTCCTTTGAGTTTGCAGGCGACACTCTGCCGCAGACCGGGCGCTTCTAAGAAAGGCAAGAAACATGGCTACTGGAACGATCGAGCATGCCGGCCTGCGGGCTGTCAGCACCGAGGAGCTCTACCGCGAGATGATCCGACGCGTGGGGGAGGACCCGGAGCGCGACGGCCTGCTGCGTACCCCGGAACGGATGGAGAAGTCCATGGCTTTCCTGACCAAGGGCTATCAGCAGACCGTGACTGAGGTGCTTCACGATGCGCTCTTCGACGTCGATTACGACGAGATGGTCATCGTCAAGGACATTGAATTTTTCTCGCTTTGCGAGCACCACCTGCTGCCCTTCTTCGGTAAGGCGCACGTCGCGTATGTGCCCAGTGGAAAGGTCATCGGTTTGAGCAAAACAGCACGCGTGGTAGATGTCTTTGCGAGGCGTCTCCAGGTGCAGGAGCGTCTTACAAGGCAAATCTCGGACGCCGTTGAAGAGGCCATCCATCCTCAAGGCGTGGCCGTCGTGCTGGAGGCGCAGCATATGTGCATGATGATGCGCGGCGTAGAAAAACAACATTCGCACACCGTAACCTCCGCCATGCTCGGCGTCTTCAAGACGCAGATGCAGACACGGAACGAGTTCCTCTCCCTCATTCGCAGCCATGCAGGCGGCTACTAGGTGGAGAGCCTTTCCAAACCATCAGGCCTGAATGGCTTGCTCGTCCTCGACAAACCTGCCGGTATGACCTCGCATGACGTGGTCTCGCTGGTTCGACGCGCTACGGGCGAGAAATCGATTGGCCACCTCGGCACCCTAGATCCCATGGCGACCGGCGTCCTTCCCCTGCTGCTCGGTCGGTACACACGGCTCGCGCAGTTCTTCTCGCAGGCGGAAAAGCAGTACATCGGGCACATCCGCTTCGGCTTCGCGACCGATACCTACGATGCCGAAGGCACAGCTTCTACCGCGCCTGCGCCCCTCACCCTCGGCCTTGATCAGCTCCGCTCACTCGCCGCCAGCTTCCATGGCGAGATGGATCAGGTGCCCCCGATCTACTCGGCCAAGAAGCTGGGCGGCGTCCCCGCGCACAAGCTCGCACGCGCCGGGCTGCCGGTGCCGGTGAAGCCTGCGCGCATCACGATCCACGACTTCAGCCTTACCGGCCTTGAAGGCGATATGGCGTCCTTCACCATCGCCGTCTCAGCCGGCGGTTACGTCCGCTCGGTAGCCCACGAACTCGGCCAACTGGCCGGCTGTGGAGCCCACCTCGCGAGCCTTCGCCGGGTTCGCGCAGGTGTCTTCACCCTCGACCAGGCAATCACGGTCGAGCAGCTGAAGGCTGGCGTCGGCACCTTCGAAGCTCTGCTGCCGCATCCGCGAACGCTGCTCCAGGAGCTGCCTTCCGTGACTGTCAACGAACAGATCGCAGGCCGCCTGCGCAACGGCATGCAGGTCAACCTGCCAGAGTTCTCGCACGCCCCGCTCATTAAGGTCTTCAGCAGCCCGACCGAGTTGATTGCCATCGCACGCAGGATCGCAGGCTCACTTATGCAGCCGCACGTCGTGATTGGCTAGCGGCAGCGGATGCCGCTAGCCTGACAACAGCGACTACTTCTTCAAGAGTGGTTCTACGAGCGGCAATACGTTCCTAGCCACCACCTCATTGCCCTTGTCAGTGGCATGGATGTTGTCAGCCTGCATCATGCCGTGCACGCCATACACATCCTTCAGGATGAACGGCAGGACCGGAACGCTGTACTTCTTTGCAAGCGTCGGGTAGCTCGCGGTAAAGCTGTTCACGTAATCCGGGCCGTAGTCCGGCGGCAGCGTGATGCCGGCCAGCACAACCTTCGCGCCGCCCTGCTTCAACCCCGTGATCATTGTCGCGAGGTTGGTCCTTGTCGTTTGTACCTTCAGCCCGCGAAGCCCGTCGTTGCCGCCAAACTCGAGCACCACCACCTCGGGCTTCATGGCCACGATCTGGTCCAGCCGGTCGACACCATCCTTGGTCGTGTTGCCGCTGATGCCTTCGTTCACGACGCGGTAGTGGTAGCCGTCGTGATCAAGCGCTTTCTGCAGGAAGTCTGGGTAGCTTTGCCCGTCATCGGCCCCATAGCCCGCTGTCAGCGAATCGCCGAAGCAGACAATCAACGGCCGGTCATCAGTCAGGTCGGGCGTGCTGCGCGCTCGAACAGGTGCTGACGGCGCGCTGCGGCTTTGCGCCACGCTGGAATCCTGATCGATCTCTGACGATGCCCTCGACCCGTTGTCCGCCCGGCAGCCCGCCATCGCCGCCGCCGCACCCGATACTATAAGGAAGACGCAAAATCGCCGCATACATCTAAAACTAACAAAGATGTGCGGAAGATTGGACCCCAAACGTAACCCCCTCGCCCGTGCGAGACCAGGAGAAGTGCCCGTTGACTGAAGCCAGCAACATCGCAGCAGAGATGATCTCGGTCCGTGGTCTGCGCAAGTCGATCCGCAACGGGACCCGCACTGTCGACATCCTGAAGGGCATCGACTTCAATGTGCCACGCGGCCAGTTTGCCGCCATCATGGGATCTTCGGGCTCCGGCAAATCGACACTGCTTGGACTGCTGGCGGGCCTCGACACTCCCACCTCGGGCGAGGTTCTGCTGCATGGCGTCGCGATCTCGTACCTGGCCGAAGACAAGCTCGCTCAGGTTCGCGGCAAGACGATTGGCTTCGTCTTTCAGTCCTACCAACTCATCCCGACCCTCACGGCTCTTGAAAACGTCCTGCTGCCGCATGAGCTAAACGCTGATCGCACCCAGACTGACGGGCTGGCCCGGGCACGCCAGCTGCTTACGAGCGTTGGCCTGGGCGATCGCCTCGATCACTATCCGGTACAGCTTTCGGGCGGAGAACAGCAGAGGGTCGCGCTCGCCCGTGCCTTTGTCCTGCGGCCGCCCATCGTGCTCGCCGACGAGCCGACCGGGAACCTCGACACAGTAAACGGCGCCGCCGTGCTCGAGCTGTTGCTGAACCTAAACAAAACTGAAGGAACGACCCTGGTCCTGGTTACGCACGACCCTGTACTCGCTACCTATGCCGATCGCCGCATCGTGCTGCGTGACGGCCTCGTGATCTCGGACGATCTGAACAAGACTCCCGCCACGCTTGTTCCAGACACGCCACAGCCTGTAGCGCAGCAGGTTTAGGAGAGCCCCGATGCCCAGCCTCTCCTATCGCACCGCCTCGAGGATCGCCGCGCGCGAGATGCGCTCGTCACGCGGCAAGTTCTTCTTCGTCATCCTGTCGGTCGCAATCGGTGTAGCTGCGCTTACCGGCGTGCGCGGGTTCAGCTCGTCATTTCGCGCGACCCTGTTGAACCGCGCGCGTTCGATTATGGCGGCCGATCTTTCCGCCCGCACCACCGTCCAGCCCACTCCAATCGAGACCGCAGGACTGGCCAAGATTCAAAGCGAAGGCGTTCAGGTGACACCCGTGACCGAGCTGCTTTCGATGGCCTCGGCTGCAAAGACGATGGACCCTCTGCTGGTCTCGCTCAAGGCAGTTGACCCGGACGCTTATCCCTTCTACGGCACCGTCGACCTTGACCCCGCCGGCTCGCTCAGGGATGTATTGACGCCCGATGCCGTCGCCGTCGCGGATGACCTGCTGGTCCGGCTGCGGCTGCAGGTGGGGGACTCGCTCAAGATCGGCAACAAGACCTTCCGTATCGCGTCCGTAGTAGTCAATGAGCCCGACCGCTTGTCGGGATCCTTTGCCGCTGGGCCGCGTGTGCTCATCTCGCGCGAAGGCCTCATCGAATCCGGACTGCTTGCCCCTGGCAGCCATGCCGGTCAGCGCTACCTCTTCAAAGTTTCCAAGCCTGCAAACGGCGCGCCCATCTCGGACGAGGCGGTGGCTGACCTGAAGACGCGCCTGATGAAGCTGCTGCCGGAGTCGCAGGTGATCGACTACCGCGAGACCAACCCCGCGCTCACTGCAGGCCTCGACCAGGCCACAAGCCTGCTGTCGCTTATGTCGCTGGTCGCGCTTGTGCTCGGCGCGGTGGGTGTCGCCATGGCCATGCGCGCACACCTGCAGCAAAGGCTCGACACGATCGCCATCATGAAATCGCTCGGCGCAAGCTCCGGCCAGATCATCAAGATCTATCTGATTCAGACGCTGCTGCTTGGCGCCCTTGGCGGCCTGCTCGGGGTGATTCTCGGGGTGGGCGTGCAACTCGCCTTCCCGTACTTGCTCGCAAGCCTGATCAACGTCCGTCCAGACCTCCGCATCGATCCGCACGCAATCTCGGCTGGGCTCGGCGCCGGCATCTTGACCACGCTGCTGTTCACCCTTCCGCCGCTCCTCGACATCCGCGGCATTCGTCCCATCCTCATCCTGCGCCGCGCCGTAGACGAAGAAGATCAGCCCTTCTTCTCCTCGATCTTGCGCCGGCTTCGCAAAAACCTGGTTCAAATCTTCGCCTTCATCCTGATCCTCGGCGGACTGTCGTTGATCGCTTTTCGGGTGTCAGATTCGGCATCGGTCGGCAAATGGTTCTCAGTCGGGTTGCTGGCTGTGCTGCTGGTGCTCCTGCTCGCCTCGTTCCTGGTGCTCAAGGCGCTCCGCTACCTGCTTACGCGCACCCGTCTGCATCTACCCTCCGCCGTTCGGCACGGGTTGGCCAACCTCTACCGGCCTGGCAATCCCTCCTCTGCGCTGCTTGCCGCGCTCGGCATGGGCGTGATGCAGATCATGCTCGTCTTCCTGATGCAGCACGCGGTGGTGCGTCAACTGCACATCTCCTCTGCGCCCGATCTGCCCAACATCTTTCTGGTCGATATCTCGAACGACGAAATCGACGGCATCCGCAAGCTGTTAACATCCTCGCTCGCAGTCACCGCAACGCCCGAGCTGCTCCCCGTCGTATCCTCACGCATCCTCGCGCTCGATGGTGTCACGGCAGCCGACATCAAGACCAAGAACTTTCCTCACCGCATGCTGCAGTCTATCCAGCTCACCTGGGCGAACCAGGTACAGCCGGGCGCAACCGTCGTCGAAGGGAAGTGGTGGTCGAAGGAGCAGATTGCCGGCGCCGGGATTCATCCAGTGGTCGCAGTGGCGCGTCGCCAGGCACAGCGCCTGGGTCTTAGGATCGGTTCTACCATCAGCTTCGCTGCACAGGATAAACACTTTGACGCGAAGGTCGTGGCCTTCATCCAGGCAGACGGCCAGCACGCCTTTAGCCGCGCCGAGTTTATCCTGCCGGAACGTGCGCTAGAAGGTCTGCCTGTCGTATGGTACGGCGGCGTCCACGCCAAGCCAGAGCAGGTATCAAACCTGCAGCGTGCGCTCTACGCCGCCTATCCCACAGTGACTGTAATCAACGTGGCCCAGGCGCTCGAGACGATCCGCAGTGTTGTCATACAGATCATCTACGTTGTCCAGTTCTTGGCCGCGTTTTCCATCTTTGCCGGCATCGTCATCCTGGCTTCAAGCATCGCTGGCACACGTTACAGGCGCATCCGCGAGGTGGTGGTGCTGAAGACGCTGGGCGCGACCCGTGCACGCATCGCGACCATCTTTTCGATTGAGTTCGCGGTGCTTGGCCTTGTGGCCGGCCTGGTAGGTATCTTCTTCGCGAACGTGGTGGTGGCCGGCCTGCTGAGATCGCTTGGTATTCCGCGACAGGTGGAGTGGGCATGGAGTCTTGGCGGATTGCTTGCGATCAGTGCGCTGACGGTAGCGACCGGCTGGATCGCAAGCCACCGCATCCTGGGCCAGAAGCCACTCGAGATCCTGCGCGAAGAATAGGCTGCCTTCCTGATCAGGAACGTGTAGCTGAATATGTCACGAGACAACCCCGCACACTGTCTGGAGCATTCCCATCTTCCTCATCCATTGTCGACTGCACCATCTTCAGTGCAGTGGATAACTTTCACTTGCAAAAGGCGAAATAAAAGCGAAAATAGGTGCATGGCAACCGCAGTGCAATCCTACTCCACCCTGTTGCGGCAGCAGATTGAGCAAACCCTTGCCAGCCGTATGCATGCACGGCTGACGCTTGCACCCAGGCTGGTTCGAGAAGGATTGCAGACCGGATACGAGACGCTAGACTCAGTCCTCGAAGGAGGCTTCCCGGTCGCGGGCACAAGCGAGATCGTAGGCAGCCGGTCAAGCGGACGGGCAACCATCGCAGCAGCCTACCTTGCTGAGCGGACGCGCGAGGGCAACGTATGTGCCTGGATTGATGTAGCCGGAGATATGTCGCCTGAAGCGTGTATGGCAGATGGTACGGACCTTGAACGGGTGCTGTGGGTCCGCTGTCCGGGAGAGCACTCGCAGAGGTCAGAGGACCATTCGCTGGCACCGTCTTCGCCGTCTCCGCTGCAGGCAATTACTCCGCAACATGTCCCGCAGCAAAGTTACCGAAAAGACAAGTCGATCGGCACCCCCGGCGTAGCCAACCGGCCCATTGCGGCAAAGGAGGTACGTGGTGTCCAGGTCGCCTCCGACCGTCAGCCCAAGCGCCGTGGAGCCCAGGTGCTCAACCGCGACCCTCATCTTGGGGTGCCGGAAACCGTACAGCCGAAGCCTCAGCTCGTGCCTCCTGGCGACATGACCTTGCGTAAGCAGGTGACGTTTGAAGACCTGCCCCGCATCAACCTGCCGTTTGGCAAACCGAAACGGCTCTGGGGCAGGCTTGAACAGGGAGTCAAAGCAGTCGACCTGCTGGTCCAGGCCGGTGGCTTTGGCGCCATCGTGCTTGACCTTGGCGGCATTCGAGCGGAGTTTGCCCGCAAGATCCCGCTTGCCACATGGTTCCGCTGGCGCTCAGCGCTCGAGCGCACGCGCACCAGCCTGATCGTGCTCTCACAGATGGGCTGCGCCGGTTCAAGTGCGGAGCTGATGCTCAGGGTCGAAGCCGAGGTTCCTGCCCCGGGCACGGTGATGCAGGCGCTTACCTACCGGCTTGAAGTCGTGCGTAGACGCTTTCAAGAGAACACGAACGGAAGAAAAAAACAGCCGGGCCGTGCCTCCGCGTGGGAGAGCAGGATCGGTCTGGGTGTCTCCTGATGTCGTCCAAGATCGTGCCAACAGCGATGTATGGCTGCGTGGTCGTCCCGCAGCTTGCCGCCCAGGCCGCCACCCGTCTTCGTCCTTACCTCGCGTCGGCCGCGATAGTGGTCATGGAGGGTCAGAGACCTCACGAGCGTGTCTTTAGCCTGAACGCAGAGGCACGCGTGATGGGGCTTGGAGAAGGCATGACCCGCATTGAGGTAGACACCTTCACCGCGGTTCAGATCCTCGCGCGCTCGACCTCTGAGGAGCAGAGTGCACGAGCGATACTGTGTGAAGCAATAAGCAGCTATACGCCTCGCTTCGAGCCCCGAACCGCCGTGACGGACTGGGAGTGCGTACTCGATCTCGCAGGAACAGAGCGCCTGATGGGCGACACACGCACGCTTGCTTTGAAGCTCTTTGCTCACCTTCAAAGGCTTGGCTTCATGGCAGCCGTGGTCATGTCGGCAAACGCCGATGCGGGTCTGTCGCTGGCACGTTCACTTGCCTGGTCGACCACCGAAGACAAGGTTGGCGTCATCGCGAGCTTTGCTGGACAGCAGGTAATTTCGGACCTTGACCTTACCGTGCTTCGGCTCGGGGAAGAGGCCGCGGAGCGCTTCAGCACATGGGGTATCGCCACGCTTGGAGAGCTCGCTGCGCTGCCTGAGACCGCACTGATCGCACGCATGGGACAAGCCGGCAAGCAACTCAGGCTGCGCGCCCGCGGAGAGCTGCCGCATCTGCTAGAGCCCGCGATTGAGCCCTTTTCGCTCACGGAAACGCTTGAACTGGAAGACCCTGTTGAAACTCTTGAGCCTCTGCTCTTTCTGTTGAACCCCATGCTCGAGCAACTTATGTTCCGCGCCCATCAGAGAGCCTTCGCGCTTGCCGCTGTGACCGTTCTGTTCACCATCGAGGCGCCTGCGGATCGTGAGCTTGGCAGTGTAATGAACCCTGCTGGCGATAAGCCGCAAGCCCCAACTTACACCCGCACCATCCGTCCCGCTGTCCCGACCCTGAACCGCCCACTGCTGCTGAAGATGTTGCAGCTTGATCTCGAAGCAAACCCCTCCTCGGGCTCAGTGCGCCATATCACCCTGTCCGCTGAACCGGGAGATACCAGCCGCATCCAGATGGGTTTGTTTGCGCCTCAGATGCCCGAACCTACCCGGTTTGAAGACACTCACGCGCGCCTGGTGTCGCTCGTTGGTGAGCAGAATGTTGGCCGTGTCAGGCCACTGGACACCCATTCGTCAGAAGCATTTCAGCTGGAGCGTTTCATGCTTCCTCATACAGGCTTGAAGGCGCCCTCGGACAAAGAGGAAGGAACTCGACCGTCGACGGCGATCCGCCGCCTGCGGCCACCTGTGACAATGCGGGTAAGTCTGCAGGGAAGTCGTATAAAGGGCTTCTGGTATGAATCGCGCAGATTCGATGTGCTTCGTTGTTATGGCCCTTGGCGCGCGAGCGGCGACTGGTGGTGCGGACAGGTATGGTCAGCGGATACGTGGGATGTTGCGGCACGTGAGGTTTCAGAGGGCGAGCTGATGATCTGCCTGGTAGCTCACGATCTGGTCCGCAATCAATGGCAACTTCAAGGGGTCTACGACTAGCCGAGAGGCCCAAGACCCACGAAGTGGTCCGCCCGTCGTTAAGCGCTGATGTATTTATAAGCAACAACAAAACGCCCCGTCCCCGTGCTGGCGCCATTTTGTGAACTATTGGACGCTTCCGTTTCATGACTCAAACTCCCTATATCGAACTGCATGCAAGCTCCGCGTTCAGCTTTCTTGAAGGCGCCAGTCAACCCGAGGCCCTCATCGAGCGCGCCGGCGAACTCGACATGCCCGCACTCGCTCTGCTTGACCGCAATGGACTCTACGGTGCCGCGCGCTTTCACGGCTTTGCCAAAAAGGAGGGCATCAAAGCCATCATCGGCGCAGAGATTGCTCTCAGCGACTTCACACTCGATGCCGGTGGCAAGCCACTTGAAAAGCTGCAACCGCCCGCATGGCTGCCACACCAGTTCAAACCAGAGCCAGTACGCATTCCTGTCCTCTGCGCGAGCCAGACCGGGTACCAGAACCTGTCGCAGATGATCACACGCTTCAAGATGCGTGAGCCGATCAAATGCGAAGGTGCCGCGCGCCTTAAAGATCTGGACGAGTTCGCACCCGGCCTCATCGCGCTTACCGGTGGCGCCGAAGGTCCATTAGCCGCAGCCCTCAATGATGGAGGCGAAGTCGCGGCGCGCAGAGCAGTAGAACGCATGATTCATGCCTTTGGGCCCACCAATGTCTACGTCGAACTACAGCGCCACGGTGAACGCGCTGAAGAGGCCCGCAACCAGGCTGCCCTCTCTATCGCCGCTTCGCTGAATCTTCCTCTGCTCGCAACCAATGGTGTCCGCTATGCGCGGGGTGCGGACCGCGAGATTCTCGACGTCTTCACCTCGATCCGCAATGGCGTCGGCCTTGAACAGGCGGGACGCCTGCTTGAGCTGAACTCGCAACGTAGCCTGCGCTCCGCGCGCGCCATGCAGCGCCTCTTTGCGGACATCCCCGAAGCCATCGAAAACACGCTGCACCTTGCCGATCGACTCGACTTTGCGCTTGACGAAGCAGGCTACGAGTTCCCTACCTACGACGTAGGTCAACATGACACCATGGACACCTTCCTGCGTAAGCGCGTTCTTGAAGGAGTAGAGAACCGTTATGCGCCCAAGCGTGACCAGAGCCTCTACGAACGTGCGAGAGCTCAGGTCGAACGGGAACTCAAGCTGATCGCCCGGCTGAACTTTTCCGGCTATTTCCTAATTGTCTGGGATATCGTTGAGTTCTGCCGCCGCAACGACATCCTTGTCCAGGGTAGAGGTAGCGCTGCCAACTCAGCCGTCTGTTACGCGCTCGGCATCACCGCCGTTGACCCGGTAGGAATGAAGCTGCTGTTTGAACGATTCCTCAGCGAGAATCGTGGCGAGTGGCCGGACATCGACCTAGACCTGCCCTCGGGCGACAAGCGCGAAAAGGCCATCCAGTACGTCTACCAGCGCTATGGAGAGCTTGGCGCCGCCATGACTGCCAATGTCATCACCTACCGCGGTAAATCTGCCGCACGCGAGGTAGGCAAGGCGCTGGGCTTCGACGCCGAATCGTTGGGCCGGCTCTCCGGCCTGGTCAACCGCTTTGAATGGCGCGGCAACAGCGACACCATGAGCAACAACTTTACCGCCGCCGGCTTCGACGTAGCGCATCCGCGCATCGCGAAGTATCTTGAGCTCTGCCTGCGTATGCAGGATCTTCCGCGACATCTCGGTCAGCATTCAGGCGGCATGGTCATCTGCCAGGGTCTGCTCAACCAGGTCGTACCGCTCGAACGCGCCTCGATGGCGGGACGCACCGTCGTCCAGTGGGATAAGGAAGACTGCGCTGACATGGGCATCGTCAAAGTCGACCTGCTCGGCCTCGGCATGATGGCCGTAGTCAAGGATTGCCTTGACCTTATTCCTGTGCACTACGGGGAGCCCGTTGATCTCGCTCAGTTGCCGCAGGATGATGACGTCTATCAGGTCCTCTGTGACGCAGACACGGTCGGCATGTTCCAGGTAGAGAGCCGCGCCCAGATGGCGTCGCTTCCACGCAATGCGCCCAGGGTCTTCTACGACATCGTCGTACAGGTTGCAATCATTCGGCCTGGCCCCATCGTCGGCAAGATGATGCACCCTTACATGCGTCGCAGGCAGGGCAAGGAGGAGGTCACCTACCCTCATCCAACGCTTAAAGAGACACTCGAACGGACGCTTGGCGTGCCGCTCTTTCAGGAGCAGCTGCTGCGCATGGCCATGGTCGTCGCCGACTTCACGGGAGCTGAGGCCGAGGAGCTGCGCAAGGCAGTAGGCATGCGTCGGTCGATGGCTCGCATGAAGGAGCTCGAATCGAAGATGCGTGCAGGTATGACCCTCAATGGACTCACCGAGATCCAGCAGGAACAGATCGTGCAAAGCATCCAGAGCTTTGCTCTCTATGGCTTTCCCGAAAGCCACGCGGCCAGCTTTGCCCTTATCGCCTACGCCTCCGCTTATCTGAAGGTGAAGTATCTTGGCGCCTTCACCTGCGCGATCCTGAACAACCAGCCCATGGGCTTCTACACTCCCTCAGTGCTGGTCAAGGATGCGCAGCGTCATGGGCTTCGCATCAAGCCGATCGATGTTCAGCGCTCCGACTGGAACTGCACGCTTGAGCCCGAAGAGGATGGTACGCTGAGCCTCAGACTAGGTCTGCGCTACGTGCGCGGGCTGCGCCAGGCCGTGGCTGAGGCCATGCTGAGGACCCGCTACCAGCAGGGTGGCTTCAGGTCGACAGAAGAAGTGACCCGACGTGTGCCAGGGATCAACCGGCGCGAGATGGTGCAGCTTGCCCGGGTCGGTGCACTCAACTGGATCAACGGCGTCAGCAACCGGCGCGATGCCATCTGGCAGATGGAAGAAGCATGCCGCGGAGTAGGTCCTCTGCTCCGCGGCGTTGAACCAGACGTTGAAGAGATGTCACAAAAGCCCTTGCGCATCATGAACACGCATGAGCGTCTGGTCGCCGACTACTCCGGATCTGGGCTCACCATAGGCCCGCACCCCATGGCTTTTGCGCGTGAACGTCTTCGCCGCAGAAAGGTCCTTACGGCCGAAGAACTTCGCGCCAGCCGTGATGGTAGCTACGTGCGCGCCGCCGGATCCATCATCGCGCGGCAACGCCCTGGTACCGCCATGGGTTTTATCTTTCTATCGATGGAAGATGAGACGGGCATCGCTAATGTGATCATCCACCCCGACCTCTACGAGCGTGAACGCGTGGCCGTCACCCGAGGTCGCTTCCTGCTGGTCGAAGGCAAGCTGCAGAATGAAGATGGCGTCGTCCATGTCAAGGCGAGCTCGGTAGAGGTGATGGAGATGGGCAACGTCGAGGTGCGTTCGCATGACTTTCATTAGGCCTCCGCTTACCGTATGGAGTGAAGAGGAGATGCGCGAGATCGAGATCTCTGCCGAGCCGCACGAGATCGAGATCTTCGCCGAGCCGCGAGAACTCCGCCCCGGACCTCAGGCTCAAGGTCTGCGCCACGATCTGACGAGTAGAGGTCTCGCCAAGCTTCGCGAAGGTCTGGATGAGACAACTCGTGGCAGCGTCATCTATGCGCCTGTCCGCAGTCCATCAGGAGAGGGAAGCCACGGCAACTTCATCAACGCCTCATACCGTCGGATCCTCCAAAACCCCGCCTGGGCGCGCCGCCTCACCAAGGCCCACAGTGCGAAGCGCAAGGCACGTCCCACCGGTCCGAACGAAGAGATCCGCGCATGGTGCGAGCTCGATACCGCCACCAGTTCCGACGCTTTGCTGATGAACATCTTCTGCTACCCACGCGCGCTTGCCTCCGCAAAGCTGCGCGCCCTGCTCGGCATAGCGGCCAACACGTCCATCGAGTTCGGCTACCAGCCGCGAACGTCTCTCGTCCGCAACCTCGTAGACCGTACCGAAATCGACCTCAAACTAGGCGACCTGCTCATCGAAGCCAAGCTGACCGAGGCGGACTTCCAGCAAGCACCCATGCGCCTGCTTGAGCGTTACCTGAACTTCGATCATGTCTTCGACCGTGAGGCGCTTGAGGTTACAAGCCGCGGTGTTCGCTCCTACCAACTCATCCGCGGCGTTCTCGCGGCTCATGACAGGAACGCACGTTTTTCGGTACTTTGCGATGCTCGCCGGCCTGACCTCATCGAAGCCTGGTACGCGATCATCCAGGCCGTACGCAGCTTTGACCTGCAATCCCGCCTGCAACTCATCACCTGGCAGGAGATCGCCACCACGCTGCCGCCAAAGCTCGCGAAGTTCTTAGGGGAAAAGTACGGTATAGAGCCACGCCGATGACCAAGACGACAGCAACCGCGTCCAACGCCGGACTGCTGCCACCTCTTGGGTGAGGATGCTGTCGTGCGAAAGCTGTCGAAATAGTACCTTAGACTCCTACGCGCACAAGCGCCTTGACCCCGCAACGTCCGCGATGAGGACGTACTTGCCGTTGCGTTTGCCCTTCAGATCAGCTCAAGCGCCAGCCGCTTTGTCGGTGCGTCAAGCTCTGTGATCCTGAAGCTGCGCACCTGCCCCGCTATGGGCGCTCCTGTGACCGGTCCAGCCGGCTTCACAGGCACCTTGGTTCGTGCATCCGCGGTCTTCCACTTCGCACCCAGAAGCGAGCCAAGCTGCGACAGATCAACCGGACCGCCATTCACCGGCGCCGCACTTAGCGCGGGCGCTGCGATCGCGGGGAGATTGCATGGTGCGATGATGCCTTCGCCAAGCTCCGCGCGAGCCATCCCAGCAGCCGCATCAAGATCAATCAGCCGACCGGTTACAGTGTCGCCTACCGCGTGCTCCAGGAGGAATTCATCAAGCCCGGTCGGCACCATCTGCTTGATCGAAAGCCTGAGCTGACGCTTCTCACGATCAATTTCGAGTACCTGCGCCTTCACTACCTCGCCGACGCGCAACGCGTCGCCCGGATGGTTGAGTCGCTTCTCGGCCGTGATCTCCGAGATATGGATAAGCCCTTCCACGCCTTCGATCACCGTCATAAAGGCGCCGAACTTTGTGATCTGTGAGACTGGCCCCTCGACGATTGCGCCCGGATGGATTGTCTTTATAACCTCGGCAAACGGATCGCCCAGCGCCTGCTTCAGTCCAAGCCCGATCCGCTTGGCATCGGTGTCGATCGACAGGATCACAGCCTCCACCTGGTCACCGACGTTGACAATGTCAGACGGCTTGTGCACCTTTTTGCCCCAAGCCATTTCGCTGATGTGGATCAGGCCCTCAATGCCCGGCGACAGCTCGACGAATGCGCCAAAATCTGTCTCCCGCGTCACAATCCCCCTAATCTTCTGCCCCAGGGCAAACAGCGTCGGCACCTGCTCCCAAGGGTGCGGCAGCAACTGCTTCAACCCCACCGCAATCCGACGCTTAGTCACATCGGTATTGTCGATCTTCAGGATTTTGACCTGCAGATCTTCGCCCACCGACAGGATGTCGGCCGGATCCTGCACCCGGTGCCAAGCGATATCCGATATGTGCAGCAGCGCATCCGCGCCGGCCAGATCTACAAAGGCGCCGAAGGTCGTCAGCGACCGAACTGTACCGTGGACAACCTGACCTTCTTCAAGCTCAGCAAAGCGCGCGTCCGAGTTTGCTCGCGCCTCTTCCTCAAGCACGCTGCGACGATCGACTACGGCGTCCGGACGTCCGTTCTCGCCACCTTCAAGATCAAGCGTCGTGATGCGAACACGGATCTCCTGCCCTATCAGCTTCTCCATCTCCGCCGCATCGCGCGTGCCGGAACGCGAAGAGGGAAGAAACGCCCGCATCCCAATGTCAACTGTGAGACCGCCCTTGACGACTCCGGTCACCGTGCCAAGTACCGTACCCTTGGCTTCAAAGGCTTCTTCAAGCGACGAAAAGTCCCTCGGCCCGGCCGGCCCGCGCTGCCGTGCAAGCTCGTAGTAGCCATCGAGGTTGCGGCCTTTCACCGTGACACGAAACTTGTCGCCAGGCTCCACGGCCTTCTCATCCTTTTGGAAGACGGCCAATGGCAGGATGCCCTCGGTCTTATAGCCGATGTCGAGGTACACCGCATCGTCAGACACCGCGATCACAGTGGCGTCGATCTGCTTCGACCCTCCGCTCCGGTCTACGGCATTGGCGCGAGAGGCATCGTCCTCGCGCAGTAGCGTGGCAAAATCTTCAAAGTCACTGTCTTCTTGAGGGGCGAGGTTCGGGTTGGTGTCCACCAAATCAGTTTATATGGATCGGCCGTTTGTCCCATGTTGAGGGCTGCGAAGCTGCTATCCCAGGATAGTGTGACGAAAGTCTGAATCGTTCCGGAGACCGGTCCATCTATTGGATGGCCGTCAAAACCTTGGACCAGCAGCAGCTATCGTTTGACAACGGACACCGTTGAGGAGATTGAGAGATGAGCAAGCTTACAGGCAAAGTCGCCGTCGTTACAGGTGCGTCAAAGGGCATTGGAGCAGCAATCGCCAAGTCGCTCGCCGCGGAGGGCGCATCGGTCGTCGTCAACTATGCATCCAGCAAAGCCGGCGCTGATAAGGTCGTCAACGAGATCACCGCTGCCGGCGGCAAAGCAGTTGCGGTCGGCGGGGACGTCTCAAAAGCAGCTGAGGCGGAGGGCATCATCGACGCCGCCGTAAAGAACTTTGGCAAGCTCGATGTCCTGGTCAACAACTCGGGTATCTACGAGATGTCGCCGATTGAAGGTATCACCGAAGAGCACTTTCACAAGCAGTTTAACATCAACGTGCTCGGCCTTCTGCTGGTCACCCAGGCAGCCATCAAGCATATCAGCGAGGGCGGCAGCATCATCAACATCGGTTCGCTTGTCGCGCGCATAACACCTCCGGGAAGCGCGGTTTATAGCGCAACAAAGGGTGCAGTCAACGCAATCACCGGCGTTCTCGCACAGGAGCTTGGAGCGAAGAAGATCCGCGTGAACTCGTTGAACCCGGGACTGGTCGAGACCGAGGGCGTGCACACTGCCGGTTTTATTGGTTCTGACTTTGAGAAGGGTGCTGTGGCCCAGACTCCGCTTGGCCGCATTGGACAGCCGAATGACATCGCAGACGTGGCGGTCTTTCTTGCGTCTGATGATTCCAGGTGGATGACCGGCGAAACATTTTACGTAGGCGGCGGCTACCGCTAACAGCCAGCACCCCCACGAAGTGGCTTTCGTCCATAGGCTGGACGTCTGCCACTTCGTGGGGCTGGTCCCTTACTCCGGCTTACAGTCACTCAATAGGGCGAGCGCGCGGCCGCCGACGATGATCTTCTCGCCAAGCTCGAATTTGGCAAACGGATCCTCGATGTTCTCCGTCCGCATCACGACTGTCCAGGGACTGCCGTTCGGCGGTTTCGGCAGCGTAAACTCCACTCCATCCGCGGATGCATTGATCAGGATCAGGAACGAGTCGTCTTCAACCGTCCTGCCCTCTTCATCAGACACGCCGAGCGTTTTGCCGTTCAACATGACGCCTAGGGACTTGTTCCAGTTCGTGTTCCAGTTTTCGTCAGAGAACTCGCTTCCATCCGGGCTATACCACGCGATGTCACGCACCACTGAGCCACGAATTGTACGATCCTGGAAGAAGCGCCGCCGATGAAGATTGGGGTGGCTTCTCCGCAACTGGATCAGCCTGCCTGTGAACTCCATGAGGCGTCGCCGAGGCGGGTCGAGATTCCAGTCGTACCAGGTCAATTCATTGTCCTGGCAGAAGGCGTTGTTGTTGCCACGCTGCGAGCGCGCAACTTCATCTCCACCCGCCAGCATCGGCACCCCTTGAGACAACATTAGCGTTGCCAGGAAGTTTCTCGTCTGGCGTTCGCGCATCTCGTTGATCGCAGGATCATCGGTCGGCCCTTCCGCTCCCATGTTCCAGGAATCGTTATCGTTTGCGCCGTCCTTGTTGTCCTCGCCGTTCGCGTCATTATGTTTTTCGTTGTAGCTCACCAGGTCATCGAGCGTAAAGCCATCGTGCGCCGTGATGAAGTTGATGCTGGCATAAGGCTTGCGGCCATCGTTCTGATAGAGGTCAGATGAACCCGTTAGGCGATATGCGAAGTTTGAAAGCTCGCCTTCATCGCCCTTCCAGAAACGACGCACGGTGTCGCGGTACATGCCGTTCCACTCTGCCCAGAGGACCGGGAATTGCCCGACCTGGTAGCCGCCTTCACCCACGTCCCAGGGCTCAGCGATCAACTTCACGTCGGCGAGCGTTGGATCCTGATTGATAGTTTCAAAGAAGGCCGAAAGCTTCGAAACATCATGGAACTCACGTGCCAGGGTTGCCGCAAGGTCGAACCGGAAGCCATCGACGTGCATCTCGGTCACCCAGTAGCGCAGCGAATCCATCAACAGCTTCAACACTTGCGGATGGTGCACATTCAACGTATTTCCTGTGCCCGTGTAATCCATGTAAAAGCGCTTGTTGCCATCAACCGTACGGTAGTACGTCGTGTTATCAACACCCTTAAAGGACAGGACAGGACCCTTTTCGTTGCCTTCGCAGGTGTGGTTGTAGACCACGTCGAGAATGACTTCAAGGCCGGCAGCGTGCAGATCCTTTACCATCTGCTTGAACTCGTTGACCTGGCCGCCCGCATCACCTACAGAACTGTAGCGAGCCATTGGTGCAAAGTAGCCGAGGGTGTTGTAGCCCCAGTAGTTTGAGAGCCCTTTATCTTTCAGGTGCCCGTCATCGACAAAATGGTGCACCGGAAGTAGTTCGACCGCCGTTACGCCCAGCATCTTCAGGTAGTTGATGCTCGCCGGATGTGCAAGCCCGGCGTAGGTGCCACGCAGATCTTCAGGCACCATGGGGTTGCGCATGGAGTAGCCCTTCACGTGCATCTCGTAGATGATCGAGTCTGAAAGAGGTGTGTCAGGTGGGCAGTCGTTGCCCCAGTCAAATTTGTTGTCGACTACGATCGACTTCGGCACGCCGGCCGCAGAGTCTTGATCGCAGCGTTCAAGGTCGTTTCCGCTTGAAACGGGGTAAGGATAGATCGGCTGCTTCCAGTCCACTTTACCTTGGATCGCCTGCGCGTACGGGTCTACCAGCAGCTTCGCCTTGTTGAAACGCTGGCCATTCTGCGGGTCCCAGGGTCCATCCACGCGGTAGCCGTAGCGCTGTCCGGGCTTTACGCCCAGGATCATCCCGTGCCACACAAACGCGGTGTGCTCTTTCAACTCGACCGAGTCGGTCTCGTTGCCCGATTCGTCGAAGAAGCAGACAGAGACAGAACTCGCGTGCTCAGAGTAGATCGCGAAGTTCGTTCCCTTTGAACTAGGTTTTGCGCCCAGCGGGTAGGGTCGTCCAGGCAACAGCATTCGAGACATGGGTAAACTCTTTTTCTAAAGGGATTGCCACAGGCCAAATTTCCTGCAGCTTTCCTCGTAGATGCTCAAAACCTCGCAGGGGTTACGGTGATCCGCGATTCGTCGTTGACCCGATCAGAAGCAGAGGCACGTCTCCGATGCCAGGCTCCGGCTTGCAGCACGCTACTCTGCCAGCGCCTGCGGCTGCTTGTCAAAATCCATGCCAAACGTATACCGCTCCACCAGCATGCAGAAGATATGCTCGAGCGCTAGGTGGCACTCCTGAATATTCATCGTCACCTTTGAAGGAATCACGATATTGAAGTCGCACAGCTCACGCATGACCCCGCCATCGTTGCCGGTGAAGCCGATCGTATGTACACCCATCTTCTTCGCCGTGTGCAGCGCCCTTACGATGTCCTTGCTGTTGCCAGACGTCGAAATTCCCAGGAACACATCACCCGGCAGCGCAAGTGCCTCGATCTGCCGCGCGAAGATGTAGTCGAAGCTCCAGTCGTTGCCGATGGCCGTCATGATCGACGAATCGGTAGTCAGCGCGACCGCACGAAGGGCCGGCCGGTCCACCGTCAAGCGCGCCACAAACTCCGCCACGAGGTGCTGCGAGTCCGCAGCCGAGCCGCCATTGCCGGCCACAAGCAGCTTGCCGCCTGCTTGCATCCTATCCGCGGTCAGCTTGCCGATTGCGAGCATCGTGTCGTGTATCGCCGCACTGTCGTGCACCGCCCGCATCGTGTTCAAAGACTGCTCCAGCTGTCGCTTGACTAAGTCCTTCATAGCTCAGTGACTTCCTCGAGAACGTGGCAGCTGCTGTTTTATTGCTTGAACGAGAACTTCTTGTGGGCGAAATAGCTATAGCTTGCAATAATCGCCGCGTTTACGATTCCGGCGAGAAATGGAGCATAGGAATGGGTGAGCGCGGGAATCAGGAACAGGTGGGTGGCAACAGGCAGAATCAGCAGCTCGGCTGGCGTGCTTACTCCATAAACCGCGAAGCAGCGCAGCAGCTCCTTCAGGTAGTTGCCCCGCGTCCGGAAGACGAAGTGCTTGTAGCAAAAAAACGCAACCGTGATCGCAACTGGCTTTGAACAAATCGACGAAAGATCCGCAATAAGGGGCTTGCCACGTAGCGGAAACAGGCGGCTGAAGAGGATGACGAAAGCGGAATAAAGCGCGAGTGAGAACAGCGTGTTAAATGCACCCACCATCAGGAACCGGATCACCTCACCGGCGGGAAAGACCTTACGCAGCGCCGCAAACGGGCCGTGAGGCTGGGGCGGCTCGGGCTTGGTCGGGAGTGGCGTCTGGGTCAAGATGTTCAGAATAAACTCTCGTTTCTATTCTAGCGGTTCGAGTGACTCCTGACGTACGTGGGTCCCGATGTCAGGATGCCTTCCCGTTTGTCTGTACTCCTCATCGCAGGTAGCTGTCCTGGTTGGTAAGCCAGTCTTCGCGCGGGGGCGCAAAAAAGTCGATATCCTCGGTATCTTCAAGCGCACGCGCCGAGTGCGGCACGTTGGCAGGAATCACGATCAGCTCACCCGCGCCCACCGTCACCACCCTGCCCTCGAGCACAAACTCGAGCGACCCAGAGAGGATCATCGCAATCTGCTCATTCGGGTGACTGTGCTCCGGCACCACACAGCCCTTCTTCAGCATGATGCGTGCCACCATCCCCTGAGCACCCGAAACATACTGCCGCGTCAGCAGCGGGTTCATTGGCTCGGGCGTGATATCAGCCCATCGCTCGAGCTTCACGGCGGCTAGAGGAGCCTCGCTCGCTCGCATTTCTGTCATCGGCTCAGTCACTTCGTGACTCCTTCCAGTATTCGGGCTTGGTCCAGAGCACGCCCTTGTGTAGAGTAAGCGAAACTCCGTTACTCATGTTGCATCCCGTTCTCACGTCGCCGCGAGGGGTTATCGATTGATGCGTTCCAGGTTTCTCATGCGTTCTAAGTTCCTCAAGCTTACGAGAAGTGCGTTCTGTGCCGTGGCCCTGTTGCCCGGCTCGATGTTGCTGAACGCAACACCGCTACACGCCCAGACTACCGCCCCCTTCACACTCAACCAAAGCCAGAGCCAGGCTGAGACGCAGCGCATTGCCACGCTCGAAAAGCAGGTAGCCGACGCCACCGCTGCCGCCGCAGCCGCGCAGACCGCGGGCGATAACGGCTGGATGCTCGTTTCTTCCGCACTCGTACTGATGATGTCCGCGCCCGGCCTTGCTCTCTTTTACGGCGGCCTTGTCCGCAAAAAGAACATTCTCGGCACCATGATGCAGACCTTCGCCATGATGGGCGTCGTCACGGTGCTGTGGGCGCTGATCGGATACTCGCTCGCCTTCGGCCAGGGCAACGCCTTCATCGGCGGCTTCCAAAACGCCCTTCTCCACGGCGTCGGGCTTGTTCCCGACACTGCCTATGCGGCCACGATCCCGCTTCAGACGTACATGATCTATCAGCTCATGTTCGCCATCATCACGCCTGCGCTCATCACAGGCGCCTTCGCCGAACGCGTCAAGTTCTCGGCCATGCTGGTCTTCATGGTGCTTTGGGCGCTCTGCGTCTACAGCCCCATGGCGCACATGGTCTGGGGCAAGGGAGGTCTGCTGAACGCAACGCTTGGCGGCCGGTTTCCGACCCTCGACTTCGCCGGTGGCACGGTTGTCCACGTCACCTCGGGCGTGTCGGCGCTGGTGACCGCGCTCTTTCTCGGCAAACGCATCGGATACCCGAAGGTCGCCATGCCGCCCCACTCCATGGTGCTCAGCTTCATCGGTGCCGCGCTGCTCTGGGTCGGCTGGTTCGGCTTCAACGCAGGCTCGGCGCTCGGCGCGGGCGCACTCGCCACCTCCGCCTTCGTCGCAACCCACTTCGGTGCCGCCGCGGCGGCCTGCGGGTGGTCGGCCGCGGAGTGGATTCGCGACGGCAAACCCTCCGCCCTCGGCGCCATCTCGGGCGCAGTCGCAGGTCTCGTCAGCATCACCCCCGCGGCCGGCTTCGTCACTCCGCTCGCCGCTCTCTGGATCGGCCTCATCGTCGGCGTCTTCTGCTTCTTCATGGTCTTCACGGTCAAGGCGATCTTCGGCTACGACGACTCACTCGACGCGTTCGGCGTGCACGGCGCAGGCGGCACCATGGGCGCCATCCTCACCGGCCTCTTCGCACGCTCCGCCATCAACCCGATCTTCGGAGCAGGGAAGCCGACCGGCCTCTTCGAGGGCAACCCACACCAACTCGTCAATCAAGTGGTCGGCATCGCGATCGCCTGGGCGTTGTCCATCGTGGGAACCACCGTCATTTTGTTCGTAGTCGACAAGACAATCGGCATGCGGGTCAGCGAAGATGACGAACGCGAAGGTCTCGACCTGTCGCAGCACGGCGAAGAGGGCTACGACTGGGCCCACTAGGCAGGCTTCGCGGTCCTTCCACGTCTACCCAAACCGCCTGTTCCGAACCGCATCAGAGAGGTTGTCAGCACTATGCAGAAGATTGAGGCAGTCATCCAACCGTCGAAGCTGGACGAGGTAAAAGATGCGCTGATCGAGATTGGCATCGAGGGCATCACGGTGCTTGAGGCCCGCGGCCACGGACGGCAGAAGGGCCATACCGAGTTCTACCGCGGACGTGAGTACGCGGTAGACCTCCTGCCCAAGGTCAAGCTCGAGCTCGTCGTGACTGACGCCATGCTCGAACCCGCAGTCCAGGCCATCCTCAGATCCGCACGTACCGGCAAGATCGGCGATGGCAAGATCTTCGTGTCGAAGATCGACGAGGCAATCCGGATTCGTAACGATGAGCGCGGCGAGATCGCTCTCTAACCGCCCGTTCCACCTGGCTTGGAGGCGCAGGACCTACTGACTTCCAAGCGTAGGGACCTGCGTTTCCGCTTTCTTCCGCACTCAGCCGCTCTCCGCTCTTGGGCTCCCGGCGCACAGGTGATACGCTGCGCGCAGAGGCCTTGCTTCTACCTAACCGGTGACGGAGTCATTGCAGATGGAAAAGCAGGGCATTCCGTTCCACGCCGCCGCCGCCACTCCCTGGCTCGCCGAACACCGGCTTCGCTACGAGGAGCAGGTGCTCACCATCCGCTCCCGCTACGATCAGACGTCTGAACAGCTCGCAGCCGGCGCCGAAGCGATCCATGCGCGTTCGAAGGCCGTTGACGCCCTCGTCCTCTCCGCCTGGAACGAGGTTGAAACAACCTGGGCCGCCCTCACTGCGAACGTCGCCCTGGTTGCCGTCGGCGGTTACGGCCGTGGCGAACTCTTCCCCTACTCGGACGTCGATCTGATGATCCTCACCGACGCCTCCACCTCTGAAAAGTCCATCAAGGAGCCCGTCCGCAGGCTCAATCAGCTGCTGTGGGATGCCGGACTTCGCGTTTCCGCCATGACCCGCACCCTCGCCGAGTGCGAAAGGTACAACCCGGAGAACGTCGAGTTCACCCTTTCGCTCCTCGATGCCCGTCTCGTCGTCGGCGAACATGCACTTGCCACTCGCCTGCTTGAAAAGTGTCTGCCGAAGCTGCTTGCACGTGATCGGAAGAAGGTCGTTGCACGCCTGCTCGAGGTCACCCGCGCACGTCACGCACGCTACGGCGGCACCCTCTTTCATCTGGAGCCAAACATCAAGGAATGCCCGGGCGGCCTGCGCGATGTGCACGTCTGCGAGTGGCTTCGCCGGCTGGATTCTTCAGCAGAAGCCTCAGCCGAGGTCCCCGCAGCAGCACCGGAGTTCATGGAAGCACGCGACTTCCTTCAACTCGTCCGAAGCTTCCTGCATCTCCGCCACGGCCGCGACGATAACACGCTCGACTGGCTTGCCCAGGACGCTGCGGCCGCGGCATCGCTCGGCATGGGACATCGGCTCGAAGATGGCGTCCATGCCGCTTACTGGATGCGCATCTACTTTCGCCACGCACGTGTTGTTGCCCGCGCCGTCACCCAGATTCTCGATCAGCCTCTGCCAGCCAAACCCTCGCGCCTCCGCCTGGCCAGCTTTACCGCACGCGGCAGCCGCGACCAGACCCGCTCTGGCTTTGAAATTCGACAGAACCGCATCAGCTTCACGCACCAGTCCTCAGACCCGGCACACGATCCGGAGATCGTGCTCGCCGTGTTCGCCGCGATGGCGGCAACCGGTGCCTCGCTCGATGGCATCACCGAGCGCCGCATCGAGCAGGCCCTGCCCCTGCTCTCCTCCCACCTTGAGGACGGTCCCATTCTTTGGCGACGCCTGCAGGCCGTGCTCACCGGCAGTTCCGCTGGATCCGCCCTACGTGCCATGCATGCTCTCGGCGTCCTCGAACTCGTCATCCCCGAGTTCCACGGCATCGACGCGCTGGTAATCCGCGACGCCTACCACCGCTACACGGTCGATGAACACACCTTTGTCGTCATCGATACCCTGCATGCACTCGGCAGGCCGCAGAAGCAGAACTCGACCCCCGCCGAAACCGCGCTCGCTCCCTGGGCCGCGCGCTTCAGCGTCCTTTTTCGCGATCTTCCGCACCCGGAGCTGCTTCTGCTCGCATCGCTCCTGCACGACACCGGCAAAGGACATGCCGCGCTTGAACATGCCGGCGAATCCGCGCGCATGGCTGCCAACGTGCTTGCCCGCCTCGAACTCGATGGCTACGAGACAGGACTCGTCCTCGGCCTCATTCGCGACCATCTCGAGATGTCTGCCACCCTGCGCCGCGATGTCTTCGACCAGGAGACCATCCGCACCTTCGCCGCCCGCGTGCCCAATCCTGAAGCCCTGCGGATGCTCGCACTCTTCACCTTCGCCGACATCACTGCCGTTCACCCCGACGCACTCACGCCCTGGAAGGCGGAGAACCTGTGGCGCCTCTACAACGCCACCGCCAACTTCCTGGACCGCAACGTCGACGACGAGCGCGTCGCATCAGAGGCGTCAAGTGAACTGAGCGAGCTTCTGCTGAGAATCCATGCGCTGCTGCCGAACGCAAGGGCCAAGGTGAACGCGTACCTTGAAGGCTTTCCCCACCGTTATCTGCAGACCCGCACCCCCGAGATCATCCGCACCCACATCGAAATGGCCTCGCGCCTTGAAGTGGAGCAGGGCGGCCAGCGCGCGATCGCGAACGAAGCCATCGAGCTCGATTTTCGCTACGCACCCGGCGTCAGCGAACTCACGCTGATCACACGCGACCGGCCGAAGCTCTTCGCCACCATGGCAGGCATCCTCGCCGGATGGGGCATGAACATCATCACCGCCGACGCCTTTTCAAATTCGGAAGATCTCGCCGTAGACACCTTCCGCTTCCTCGACACCTTTCGCACGCTCGAGCTGAACGAGTCGGAACGTGGCCGCTTTCTCGACAGTGTGCGCGACATCATGCTCGGCCGTGCCGATCTCGAAGCCCTGCTTGCCTCGCGCAAACGTGCACGTCGCAAGCAGGCCAAGATGCAGATCGAGGCGCGCATCGACTTCGACGACTCGGTCTCAAGCCACAGCACCCTGCTCCAGGTGGTCGCCCAGAACACCCCCGGCCTGCTGCGCGCGCTCTCGCTCACCCTTGCAGACCACTCCTGCAATATAGAAGTCGCCCTCATCGACACCGAGGGCGAAACCGCCATCGATGTCTTCTATCTCACCCAGGCGGAGGGCAAGCTGGTGCCCGCGTTGCAGGAGGCTCTCAGCCAGGCGCTGCTTCGTGCGATTGAGGCCAACGCCTGTTGACGTCGACCGCCTTCCCCGAAGAAAGGAGTAACCAAGCCGTCCCTATGCCGCCCACTCTCCCCCCAAAGCCGCCACCGTGCCACGTCATCGCGATCGAAGGCGAACTGAACGCCGGCAAGCCGTTCTCACACGTCATAGGCAATGGCCTGCGCCTCTGGTTCGAGCCGATCGCAGCGGGCTGGATCCTGCGTGTCGTGCCCACCGCCGGCCCCCTCCCGGCACACGATTATGCCGAACTTGCCACACCCCCTTACCAATCCGTCAACCCGCTGTCGCTCTCGACCGACTTCTCCTTTCGTGCCCAGGACGCCGTCGGCTGGAATCCGCGCCGATTTCACTACGCCACTTCCCCTGCCGCCTACGACGCGCTGAATGAGGTCTACACCCGCTTCATGCAGGCCGGAGCCACACCGCCCCCGCCCCTTGAACTTGAACTCTCAGACCAGATCGCCAAGGCAGGCGAGGGTAAGCTCACCATCCTTGACGCAAGCCTGGTTCCCGGCGCAGCTGACCAGTGGAAGATGGCCGCCGCCGTGTCCGAACGGTTCACCCAGACCGCGCACATTCTCCTGCCTCCGCCCGGAGGCAAGCCAATGCCACTCGGCCATCTGGAATCGATTCGATTTCGTGTCGAGTTCCTTCTTCCCGACCACTTCAAGGCGGATCCCACGAACGTTGTAGTGCCCCATGTTTGTGGCAGTCTGTAACCAACCCTACCCCACCCCCGAGCATCTCTCTAGCTGACTGCCTTGTATGCCTGTTCGCTCCTCCTGCTCGGTTCGAGGGATAACACCGTCAAAGCGGCTTATGATCTAGACATGACAAGCTTCAACTCAGAGACGACAGGTACGGGCAGGGCTGGCGCGCACGAGGCGTCCCAACACGCAGCAGACCGCTACTTCTTTGGAGCCCTTGACAGCTCACGCCAGAATCAGGACAAGCTGAAGGAAGTGAGCTGGGGCTACGATCAGCCGGAAGGCATCGTACTGGCTTCGCTAGATGCGGCCATCAACTGGGTTCGTAAGAATTCTGTGTGGCCCATGACCTTCGGCCTTGCCTGCTGCGCCATCGAAATGATGTCGATGGGCGGTTCGCGCTATGACATCGCACGTTTTGGCGCCGAAGTCTTTCGCCCCTCTCCTCGCCAGAGTGACCTGATGATCATTGCTGGTCGCGTCTCACAAAAGATGGCACCGGTGATTCGGCGGCTCTATGAGCAGATGCCGGAGCCCAAGTGGGTCATCTCAATGGGAGCCTGCGCCACCTCAGGTGGTGTGTTCAATAACTACGCTCTACTTCAGGGTGTTAACCAGATCATCCCGGTCGATATCTACGTTCCGGGATGTCCTCCGCGTCCAGAGCAGCTTCTGTACGCCATCACGCTTCTGCAGGAAAAGATCCAGACCGAACGCGGCACCATCCGCCGTACGCTCAACTTGGGTTGAACGCCTGCAGTCCTGGGGCGGGAGATCGAGTCCTGTCCCTTCTATAAGCACTCGTCCCTTGCTAGGGGACGACTTGCATCCTCTGCCGGCATAACCACTGCCGATTTACTTGGTTGGTTCGGAAGAATTTTAGAAGTATGGAACTTTGAAGAACGCTGTTAGGTTTCACTAGTGCTTAGCAAAACCGCATTTTGTTGTAACGCGCCGAAGCATCTGCTGTAGACTTTCGTAACCCACACGGATACACAAGAGCGCGTAGTAAGAAAATGCTCGCATTAAAGATACTGAGTTTCACTTATTAGCGGAGGAAGTCGAATGGTTTATCGCCCTTTTCGTTCTATTGGCCGGTTCGGACTGGCTGCATGTGCAGTCAGCCTTGGAGTCGCGAGCCTGAGTGCGCAGACTGCACCCAGCACCCCTGCCCCGATGGGGCCAAACCCCTCGAGAGTCGACGTATTCCTTGGCTACTCCTACTTCGGTGCGCACGGCCAAGTCAAGCCAGGTTACATCCCTTACTCTTCGGTTGATCTAGGCGCCATCGGTAGCGGTGCCTATTACTTCAACAAGTACGTTGGAGGCGAAGTCGTCGTGGTGGCCCATCCCGACGGCAAGAACGATGGTCTCTACACCGCGAGCGCAGGTCTGATCGTGCGCGCCCCGATGCAGAACTTCACCCTCTTCGCCCACGGCCTCGCAGGTGGCGCACGTCTTGGCGGCCCGAACGACGACAATCCAGCAACCTTTGAGCATGAGCCCTATATGTGGGGGCCCACGCTGACGGCCGGTGGTGGTATGGACTACGACCTCCCCTTCTTCAACAACAAGTTCTCGCTCCGCCTCTTCCAGGCTGACTATCGCTACATCCACGAGGACTACGGCCCATACACCCAGATTCCGACGGGCGGTGTGCTTGGTGGACGTGCAAATCTTTCCGGCGTCGATCTTTCAACCGGCATCGTGATGCACTTCGGCCACATCATCCCGCCGCCGCCGGTAACCTATTCCTGCGTCGCTGCACCTTCGACCGGCTACCCGGGTGACCCCATAACGGTGACCGGCACCGCTCTCAACCTGAACCCGAAGAAGACCGCCACCTACACCTGGACCTCGACCGGCGGCGCGATTTCGGGCACTACGAACGTCGCGACCATTGACACCAAGGATGCTCAGCCCGGCACCTACTCCGCCAAGGGTCACGTCTCCGAAGGAAACAAGCCCGGCCAGATGGCAGATTGCTCGGCTGATTTCACTGTGAAGCAGTTTGAGCCGCCGACCCTGAGCTGCTCAGCCAATCCTTCGACCGTCAATCCCGGCGATTCATCCACCATCACCTCAACCGGCGTCAGCCCGCAGAACCGTCCGCTGACCTACAGCTACAGCACCTCAGCTGGTACCATCAGCGGCTCCACCGGCACCGCAACGCTCGCCACGACCGGCGCAGCGCCTGGTCCGATCACCGTTACTTGCAACGTTGTAGACGACAAGGGTCAGACCGCAACCTCGACCACAACCGTTACCGTCGTCGCGCCTCCGCCGCCGCCGAAGCCCCAGTCGACCAGCCTCTGCTCGATCAGCTTCGATCGCGACCATCGTCGTCCAGCTCGCGTAGACAACGAGGGTAAGGCCTGCCTCGATGACCTCGCACTCAACCTGCAGCGCTCGACCGACGCAACTCTCGACCTGGTTGGTAATGCTGCATCTGCTGAGAAGAACGGACCAGCGATCGCCGCTGAGCGCGCTGTCAATACCAAGGACTACCTCGTGAAGGAGAAGGGCATCGACGCATCCCGCGTTGCAGTCTTTACCGGCACCGAGGACGCTAAGACAGTCACTACCACCCTGGTTCCGAGCGGCGCAACTGCCGTCACCGCGACCCCGGTTGATGAGTCTACTGTCAAGGCTCAACCCCGCAAGGCACTTCCCGCAGGCCGTCACCACGGCAAGCGTCACCACAAGAAGAGCTAACCCTCTTCTGCACTGAAGTGCAAAGGCCGACTGAGTTTGTACTCAGTCGGCCTTTGTGCTTTCACACCAATCTGCTGATGCCCCGACCCGCGTTTTCATCATCAGATAGCATAGTTGTCGGAGGATTTGTTGAAAGTTCGCGGGTTGTTTCACTTGAAATCTTTCTGCTTCATCTTCTGCCTCGTTGCCGCAGCCGATCGAGCGGCGCTGGCCGCCGTGAACTGGCTCCCGTTTGGCCCCGATGGCGGCGACGCCCGCCGTGTCGTACCCGACCCTGCCGACCATACCCATCTCTATCTCGGAACGACCAATGGTTGGCTCTACGAGTCGCGCACCTCCGGCAACACGTGGCGCCGTTTGGCTCGCATCGACAGGCGTGACGACCTCGTCCTCGACTCGCTCGTAGTGGACGCGAAGAATGCGAAGCATCTTATTGTGGGTGCACGCGTCATCGGCTCTTCAGATGGAGGCATTTACACGAGTCCTGACGGCGGACGCACCTGGACCAGCCAGCCCGACATGAAAGGCGAGTCCGTCCAGTCGCTGCGCGCCTCCTCGAGCGACTCCAATCTGCTCGTCGCCGGCACCCTCAAAGGTGTCTTCCGTTCTGCAGATGCCGGCGCCCACTGGACCCGGATCAGCCCGCCAGACTCAACTGAAATTCACAACATAGCCTCAGTTGCCATCGACCCCGCCGATCCCAAGATTATCTACGTCGGCACATGGCATCTGCCGTGGAAGACAACCGACGGAGGAGAGCACTGGGAGAACATCAAGCAGGGCATTATTGATGATTCGGACGTCTTCTCGATCATCATCGACCCTGAGAATGCGGCGAACGTCTACGCGAGCGCCTGCTCAGGAATTTACAAAAGCGAGAACGCCGGCGCACTCTTCCACAAAATTCAGGGGATTCCTTCGACCGCGCGGCGTACGCGAGTGCTCTTTCAGGATCCCAACGACCTCAAGATCGTCTTTGCCGGCACCACCGAAGGCTTATGGCGCTCGAACGACTCGGGCAAGACCTGGAATCGCACCACCGGGCCTGAGATCATCGTCAACGACGTCATCATCGACAAGACCGACTCAAAGCATGTCCTGATCGCGACCGATCGAGGTGGTGTGCTCTCGTCTGAGGACGGGGGCGACTCCTTCCACTCTTCGAACGCGGGCTTCTCGGCACGCCAGATCACCGCGCTCCAGCGCGACCGCAGGCGTCCGGGTATCGTCCTTGCAGGCGTCGTCAATGATAAGGAGTGGGGTGGTATCTTTCTTTCGGAGAATGGCGGTCTGAGCTGGAAACAGCAGAGCGACGGCCTGCAGGGACGAGACGTCTTCTCGATGACTCAAGCGCCGGACGGCACCTTCATTGCAGGTACAGCGCACGGACTGTTCCGCTGGGACGCGCAGGCCAGCATCTGGGCCCGCGTCGATTCCGCGCCAACTGGCTTTGCACCACCGGAGGTGGCCCGGGCGGCTGTGACCAAGACGAGGCCGCCAGTACCTGTCGGTCGGAACAAGTATGCTAACCAGGCCGGAATCCCGGTTGGAGCACATAGAACGTCGCATCCGGCCGCTGTCGCCGGAAAGGGGATTGCAGGCGCGCATTTGGCCGCGGCAACCCCTCGGAAGCCGGTCGCGACTGGCAAGAAGGTGTCTGGCCCTGGCCCCACCGTGGCCACGCACAAACCCGCAGCCAGGATTACCACGCACAAGGCTCAGCCCTCGGGTAGTGCGCCGCCCCCCAGCAATACCGCTGCCTCCTTGCCGCTTGCTGTTCCCGACCCGTCGCCTGCTTCCAGCAAAACCTTTGACGGCAGCGTCTACGCGTTAGCCACGACAGAAAACACCGTTCTCGCCAGCACCTCGATCGGTCTGCTCGCTAGCGACGATAACGGCCTCACGTGGAGGCTCGTAGCCGCTGACGGCAGCAGCGACTGGCGCTATCTTGCTGCAGCAAAGGAAGATGTCGTTGCAGCCTCGCTGCACAGCGTCGCCTTCTCGGCGGACGCAGGCAGGACCTGGGGAACCATGCAGCTTCCGGATGGACTCACTCAGGTTGGTGCGGTCTCGGTTGAGCCCTCGGGCCGGATCTGGGTCGGTGGCCGGGAAGGCGTCTTCACTTCGCAGGACGCTGGCCACCACTGGTCCACCCCCAAGAACCTCTTCCTCCACTTGGTAAATAGCCTCTTCTACGACGACACCACCAGCCGTATGCTCGTGACGACCTCGGGTTATACCAGCATCCTCTTTACCGTGCACCTGCCGGACCTTGCCGTCAGCTTCATCGACACCGGCTGGAACCTGCGCGAGGCACGCCCGATCGGAGATCACTTTATCGCGGCCACGCAGTTTGACGGCCTCGTCATACAGCCCAGGATGATCGCCAGCCCCATGGGCACCGAGAGCAAGACAGAAAGCAAGAACGGATCGAACCCTGGCCCGCCCGCTGTTCGTGGCGCGAACCCTGCTCCCCCGAACCAGTAGAAGCCCTGCACTGAGAGGAATAGAATTACTTTTATGATCACCTCGGTTCCGCTCGCGAAGTCCACCGCACGGCCGCGGCACTCTTTCCAGACTGACGACCCGGAACTCCTGCCCATTGCCGACAAGGTGCAGGCCGGGCAGCGGCTGAACTTCGATGATGGCGTCGCGCTATATCGCTCAGGCGACATTCTGGCAGTCGGATGGCTCGCTAACTTCGTCCGCGAGCGACTGCATGGAGACACCGCCTACTTCAACGTGAACCGGCACATCAACCCGACCAATGTCTGCGTAGCCTCCTGCCGCCTTTGTGCCTTTGGCCGCAAAAAAGGAGAGGCGGGTACCTATACCATGGCGCTCGAAGAGGCTTGGGAGACAGCAGCTACCGGCTACACCGAAGCAGTCACCGAGTTTCACATTGTTGGTGGGCTCCACCCTGACCTTCCGTTCGAATACTTCCTCGACCTTGTTCGCGGCCTCAAAGTTCGCTTTCCCAAGACTCACGTGAAGGCGTTCACCATGGTCGAGGTCTCGTTCCTCGCCAAACGCGCGAAGCTTACCATCCTTGAGACTCTCCTGAAGATGAAGGAAGCTGGTGTCGACTCCATGCCGGGCGGCGGCGCCGAAATCTTTGCCGACCGCATCCGACATATCATCTGCGACCACAAGATTGACGGGGGCGAGTGGCTTGAGACTGCCCGGCTCGCTCATCAGGTCGGGTTCCGCTCGAACGCCACCATGCTGTACGGTCATGTCGAGTCAGACGAAGACCGCGTCGACCACCTGCTGAAGCTGCGTGCAGTCCAGGACGAGACGGGGGGCTTCCAGACCTTCATTCCGCTCTCCTTCCACCCGGATAACACCATGCTCTCGCATGTGCCGAAGTCCTCCGGCATGCTCGACATCCGGCAGATTGCAGTTTCACGCCTGCTGCTCGACAACTTCGCCCATATCAAGAGCTATTGGCAGATGGTCACGCCCAAGATGGCTCAGATTTCGCTCCGCTTCGGCGCCGACGACATTGACGGGACCGTGATCGAGGAGAAGATCTACCACGATGCCGGAGCCACCACCCCCCAGGGTATGCGCCGAACCGACCTCATCCGTCTCATCATCGAGGCCGGGCGTGTCCCGTTTGAACGCGACACACTTTACCGCGCTGTCACCCGCTCTGAAGACACCTTTACCGTCTCCGCTTGACGCGCGCAGCCGTATGAGCCTTGCAGCCCCGATGCCTGCATGGACACTCCGTCCTGGCACCGCCTCAGACCTTTCTTCTATGCACGCGCTGGACGTCGTCTGCTTCGACGAGTCGTTTCGCTTCAGCTTCCGCGCCATGCGGGAGTTCGCCCTGCATCCTCGAGCCACCGTCTGGCTCGCCGAGATCTCGCATGCAGACGGCGTAGACCAAGCCCCTCTTCAGTCGCTCGCTGGCTTCGTCATCGTCCACGTGAAGCGCCGCCAGGGCTATCTCGTGACCCTGGATGTCGCGCCCGCCTGGCGTCGGCAGGGAGTCGCACGGGCGCTGCTGGACCAAGCCCAGGTCGACCTCGAGTCGCTCACGCTTCACGTCTTCAGAGGCAACGAGGGCGCCATCTGCTTTTACGAGCGGAACGGATTTGAGCCGCAATCCCTCGAGGCTGGCTTTTACGGTGCCGGGCGCGACGCGCTCATCTTCCGGAGACGCGTCCAGCACTGAAGTCGGCTCTATGTGCCCGGCTTCGCGGGCGGGATGGCCTTCAAATACGCGTAGATGGCTTCAATATCGTGATCGGACATGTTCTGGTACGTCGGCCACGGCATTACCTGCAGCAGAGGACTGATCTGCGGATGAAGCTTGTCGTAGTCAATGCCTGTACGCAAGATCTTCTTGAACTCCACAAGAGTATGACCAGCCGGCAGTCCGTGCTCGGGCGTCAGGTTGCGCGAGATGAAGGGTCCAAACAATTGGCCGCCAGCGAGGTAGTGCGCTACATTGACCTGCTTCGGCTTGCCCATGAACGGGTCGCCGGCAGGCGTGTAGCTCGGGTTGGTGTGACAGTCATTGCAACCTCCGACTGCGTTCACCAGATAGCTGCCCAACCCCACCAGGTCCTCGTCTCGGCGCTCGCACTTCAAGGGAACAGGTGCAATTCTGAAGCCCTGCTCGATGCGCTCGCGCTCTGTGTAGTGATGCCCATCGTCATGATCCGCCTGCGCCGGCTTCTGGTTCAGGGCCAGCAGCGACAAGCTCGCGAGACCTGCGAGCACGAAAGTTCCCAACTTTCCTGAAGAAAGCTTCATCATTCCTCCTTGCGTCATCTTGCAGAAGGCCCTACAGCAATTACAGGAGAGGACGTGCGCTGAAGTGAAGAGATAGAAGCCTGGCACCTGAGGCGCCGGCCGCATTGATCTTTAGAAACGGGAGACTGCCCCGTCCCGGAACGAACAGGATTTTCCGCCCACGTATCGGGCTTGTCAAGCTATTTGCGCGGAGGGACCTTCGTTCTTTCGTGCACGTTCAAGATGACCCGGCGGTAGCTCGTCATCTGCGGCGTTCCCTCATCCGTGACTGCCAGGATCAGGTGAGCCACACCCGATTTTGGGCACGCCAAATACCCGGGCAGCCACGCCTCGCGGCAGGTTGCTGTTGCCGTTACGCTTAGCCGGGCCATGTCAGCGCCCTTCAGCGTCACAGCCGCCAGGCTCGCCGGCTTCTTCATTTCAGAAGCTGAGCCTCCAGCCTCTGGGTAGTGATACCAGAGGAAGTGCATTGGATCGTTGTCGGGATCGCGACTGAGGCTCGCGTCCAAAGTGACAGCTTCACCCACCGTCGCCTCAACTACGATAGGGCCGGTTCCTCCCACGCCGTTTACGACCGCCACCGGGGCATGGTTCGCATGTGCAAAGTCGCCAAGTGTCCATGCGATGCGTGCCGCAAAGTCATTCTGGTAGGCCGCTCGCCAACGCCAGATCGTCGCCTGGTCGGAGACGTGCTGTCTGCCGTCCACCCCGACGACAGTGTCTTCCGATGTCACGCGCTCGAACTCGTCGCCGCCCTGTGTCCACACCGGACGGCTCTCACCATAAGGCTGCCGGTAGACATACCGGCCTCCCCAGCCTCCGAAATCCGGGCGAGTCACAGAAGCCAGCCCGTTCGGGATCAGGTTCAGGAACGACGGCGTGTCGCCTTCCATGATGAACATGAAGCGCGGATACAGCTTTCCCAGTGGTCCGCGGCGTATGTGCTTCTCGAGCCACTCGTTCGTCACCAGCGACGTATCCGCACCCTCGCCATTCCGATAGTAGAGGTCGCCTGAGATGCCCGTCCAGGTCGCGTACCGGTATTCGCCGGAGGTTGGCGTCGAAGGGCTCACGACGTAGAAGAGCCCGGGAAACTCACGTCGGATCATTGGCCCGGTATCGTCCTGATCAGAGATCGAGGAGATTCGCAGCTTCCGCACCAATCTCTCTACCTCCGCCGGCTGTCGTGTTGCCCGCAGGTGCAGCAAGGCCTGGTAGAGCGTGTTCGGACCGCCCCAGAGGGCAATCCATAATGGCCGCAAATCCGGCTTGTCAAGAGCTGCGACGATCAGGTCAGCGCCCGCTGAATCCTGGCCTGCCCCGGTCGCTGCCAGCCCGTATGCTGGCTGCCCGGTCGTCACCACCCGGTCGAGCGCCGCCTCCTCCGGCCAGCCCGAGGCGTTCAGCTGCAGGTTTGGCCGCACCGTGGCATAAGCCTGAATCAATGAATGGATCGTCTCCGGATGCGTCTTCGCCCTCTGCCAGGTCGAAGTTGCTGCGATGAGACCTTCGATATCGATCTCGTTGGAGTAAAGCAGCAGCCTCACCAGCGACATCTGGTCATCCGGCTCGTTGCCGATGTCCGTGATGACGATCAGACGAGCTTTCTCGGCGGACGGCGCAGCCTGCGAGATCCCGTATACGGTGTTGGTCAGCCACACAGCGTGGAGCAGGAGCAACCATCGAACGCGACGACTTCTTACCCGGAGCATCATGCGGGACAGCCTACAGGAGAATGGCCGCCTCGCGCCTCGCTCAAGAGTGTAACCTCGCGCGGATTCTGGTTTCTCTGGGCTTCTTCCCGATCAAGTGCAGAAGGGAGTGGGTGCAGGTCTACGAAGATCAGACCGCCGAAACGCTGAGCTTTTCTGACCAGCTTCTGGAGGTGCTGCGCTGTTTAGGTCCAGGTCCACCTTCGATCCGGTCCAACACTAGACATCCTCCACCTCCATCCGGAGGAGTCATCGAGGCGCTTGACGACATGCGGAAGACAGTCTTCAGAGAAGGTCTAGACACATAACTCGTTGCTGGGGGCAACCCCCTCTCTTCGTGCCTCACGCTGGAGCCAGCTCAGGTCCGGGACCCGGACGCTTCACTTTGTTACCGGAGTGCAGCTCAGCTACAACGCGAGCATCGCTAGAAGTTCGTTCTGAAAGAACCACTCGTCAGGGCGGCCTGTAATCTTCCGTGCTCGTACTCGCCCACTTAGCGCGTTTCTGGGCAGGGAAGTGAACGCACTTACCGGTTCGGAAAGACGTTCCCCATCCGGCGTATCTGCGCGCCGACGCCGCGCAGCTTTTCCTCAATTCGTTCGTAGCCGCGGTCAATATGGTAGACGCGGTCAAGGATGCTTTCACCATCCGCGACCAGCGCTGCCAGCACCAGCGACGCGGACGCGCGAAGATCGGAGCACATGACGGCGGCTGATTGCAGCTGCGATTTGCCGCGAACTGTCGCTGTCCTGCCCTGAACCGAGATGTTGGCTCCCATTCGGTTCAGCTCGTTCACGTGCATGAAGCGATTCTCAAAGATGTTCTCGGTCACCGTCGTCGTGCCCTCGCACTGCGTGGCAAGCGCCATGAACTGCGCCTGCATGTCGGTAGGGAAGCCCGGGTACTCCTCGGTGGAAATATCGGCTGCCTTCAACTGGCCTCCAGATTTGACGCGAACATTGTCGGTGCCCACCTCAAGCTTCACTCCACACTGCTCAAGCTTCGACAGCAGCGATCCCAGGTGCTGAGGATTGCAGCAATCCACGTTCAGATCGCCGCCGGTGATTGCACCGGCCAGCAGAAACGTGCCGGCCTCAATACGGTCCGGGTTGATCTTGTGGCGTGCTCCGTGCAGCTTCGGGACACCTTCCACGGTGATGGTTGAAGTGCCTGCGCCTTCGATCTGCGCACCCATCGCGACGAGCAGTGCCGCGAGGTCGGTAACCTCTGGCTCACGCGCACAGTTCTCAAGGATTGTCCGCCCATCGGCAAGCACAGCCGCCATCAGGATGTCTTCCGTCCCGGTCACGGTGATCTTGTCGAAGACGATGTGCGCGCCTTTCAAGCGGTCGACCCTGGCTTCGAGGTAGCCGTGGTCCTGCGTGATGACGGCCCCCATGGCTTCTAGGGCCTTCAGGTGCAGGTCGATCGGCCGGCCACCGATGGCGCAGCCACCTGGCATTGCAACGCGTGCGATCCCGGTTCGAGCGATCAGGGGGCCAAGAACGAGTGAGCTGGCACGCATCGTCTTAACAATCTCGTACTTCGCGACTGGGTCTGAGAGCACGGCACACTTGATGTGCGTCCGGTGTTGTGCGCGGCCGTAGCCAAGCTGCACTTCGGCGCCCATCGATACCAGCAGCTTGCGTTCCGTCTCGATGTCCTGCACCTGCGGGATGTTCTCGAGGATGACTTCGTCTTCGGTGAGGATGGCGGCGGCCATGCAGGGGAGCGCGGAGTTCTTGGCTCCTGAGACCTTGATCGTGCCGAGAAGAGGATTACCGCCGCGTACTACAAACTTGTCCATCCGCTTAGTTTATTGACTTCCTAGGTGGAAATGGGTGCCATGACTGGTTCGTCGATGAGGCACCTTGCTGCCATCTTTGCCCCAGATAACCAAGGGTGCTAGATCTACCCAGCATTGAGCTCCTTGGCATGAAGCTTGACAGCAACGAGGTGGGCGACAGGCTGTCGGGGAAGCGCATCACCTGTGTGCCCCAGACATCTCTGTATCCACTACAGTCTGCTTCGAGCTCAACCCGGCCGTGCATCGATCCGTCAGACGCGCTAGGCTTTCATCGTGCAGAACGAAGACAATCCAGGCGATAGCGTCAACAACCCGCTCGTATACCTTGCCGCCTGGAAGAGAACTGCGGTTCCGGCTGCGATGCATCTTTACCCTAGCGGGGAGCCTTCCTCCAGACTGAGCTCAGCCAGCGTGCGGGCTACCCAGCGGCCTTAGCTTCTAACGGAGTGGCTAAGGGTGGCAGTGTGATCACCTCTAGCCCAGAAGGCTTTATAGCGCGACAGAAACAATCGCTGGATCAATTTGCTCAACAGCTTGAAAGATTGATCTCATTTCTGAACAAAACGTTCCCGCGCGAACACACGAAGGCCCTGTACTCCCTCTATATTGAACCCATCTTGAATCAAGCGAGGTCCGTCATGTCCACGTACGAGGGCACAGTCAAGTGGTTCAACAATGCAAAAGGCTTTGGATTTCTGGGGCGCGAGGGTGGGCCAGACGTGTTCGTCCATTACACAGCGATTCAGACGGACGGATACAAGAGCCTTAAGGAGGGTGACCAGGTTGAGTTCGCGGTCGTTCAAGGGGAGACTGGCAAGCCACAGGCCGATTCGGTCAAGATCCTCACAAGATCTGCCTGAACCAAGGAGCGTAGAAGTGAATCGGCGGCCCTACCGGTGCGCTCGACGACCTGGTATGCGGCAGGCTTGAGGAACATTGGCCATCTGCTTCTGGAAGACGCGGTAGCTGATGGTTCCTGGCTGCAGGGTGGACCAGTAGCTGGTTTTCGATACCAGCGGTTTGCCCTGGGTGATGATCTGGTTGGTCATGATCCTGATTCCGCAGGTTAGGTTGCGGCCGGGGTCGAGGATAGTCCGCCGTGGATCATGTTCGGCAAGGGTGCGGTCGCTCTGCCAGTCGAAGCTGCAGCCGTAGCGGTCGGCGTCCTGGTAGGTGAGCTGGAGCAGGCCTTCCTGCCGGACGGTCCGCTTCGTCACTTTGTCAATGACTGCAACGGCAGGCTGGGTATGGCGGACGTTCGTGGTGGGATCAAGCCCTGCCTCGGCGCCAGCGAGCGCCTGGAAAAGATAGGCCCAGAAGGCGCGGCGGTCGGCTTCCGGCTCATGAGCGAAGTTGGGGCAGAAGCTGCGGACGGCGCGGGCTGCGGATGACGACAGTAACTCGGTCGGCAGGGCCTGCTCAACCAGCCGGTCCCAGTCAGGATCCCACGTTCGCCCACCGAGCTCTTCCTTCTTTTCAGCGATCGGGGTGGCTGGCGCTGCCTTCAAGGCCGGTTGCGTAACCGGTGCGGACGGTGGCTGAGCCGGCGGCTTGCTGCAGCCGGTCGTGAACGCTGCCAAGAGCGCAAGTGTGCTGCTGGTATTTGCCCACCGATTCTTCAATCCCGCCTGCTCTCTTCCGCCTGTCAGCCGACGGTCTAGCAGCTAATCTACACAGGTGCCTCGGCTGTGATCCAGAGCGTAGCCAGCGAGCGAGCCGCACGGCCGTAACAAACATTTGCGTGCGAGGCACTATCCTAAGGGAGAGGGACATATCGACCCCGGGGGATCAGTCTTTGCCGCAGCAGCACCCATCACGTCCTTTCGCCTACCGCGGGCCTTCTCTTCAATGTGGATCCGTATTGCTGTCTGAGCTTGCCGGCGAGCATGGCACACCGCTTTACGTTTATTCGGAAGACCACATCCTCGATCGCCTTTCGCTGTTCGCACAGGCATTTGCCGCGGCGCCGCACACGATCTGCTACGCGGTAAAGGCGAACTCCGCGCTTGCCATTCTGAAGATGCTTGCGGCGCATGGCTCCGGCTTCGATATCGTGTCGGGTGGCGAGCTGGCGCGCGTGCTGAAGGTGGCGAGGGCGGCGGCCGCACACACCGTGTTCGCGGGAGTGGGGAAGCAGGCCGCAGAGATTGAGGCAGCAATCAAGGCGGAGGTCCTGCTGTTCAACGTGGAGTCTCCGCAGGAACTTGACCTCATTGCGGCGCGGGCGCAGGCGCTGGGCAAGCCTGCGGCGATCTCGCTGCGGGTCAATCCGGATGTTTTTGCCGAGACGCATCCTTATATCTCAACCGGTCTCTCGGCGCACAAGTTTGGCATCGACATCAACGCTGCGCGTGCGCTTTATCGCCGTGCAGCAAAGTCAAAGTGGCTGATCCCGCGCGGCATCAGTGTGCATATCGGATCGCAGATACGGGCGGTGGAGCCATTCGGCGCCGCGCTCACAAGGGTTCGGAAGCTTGTGTTGCAACTGCGTGCGGATGGTGTTGCGCTAACGCATATCGACGCCGGGGGCGGCCTGGGCGTGGAGTATACAAACGCTGACTTTGATCCGGCCGCGGCTGTTGAGAGTTATGCGAGGCAGGTGCTGGAGGCGACGAGTGGGCTTGGGCTTCACCTGCTGCTAGAGCCCGGACGCTTCCTGGTGGCGCAGGCGGGAGCACTGGTCACGACAGTGCTGAATGTGAAGAAGAACGGCGAGAAGACGTTCGTGATCACCGATGCTGGCATGAACGACCTGATTCGGCCTGCCCTCTACCAGGCTCATCACGAGATCCTGCCGTTACGGAAGCGTCCGGGAGCCGGGAAGTTGGTTGACATCGTTGGACCGGTTTGTGAATCCGGCGACTTCTTCGCGCGCGATCGGCAGCTTGCTGCAGTGAAGCCCGGGGACTTGTTGGCGATCCTTGATGCGGGAGCTTACGGGATGAGCCTGAGCTCGAACTACAACACGCGACTGAGGCCTGCGGAGATGCTGATCTCGGGGGCCTCGGCGCGACTTATCCGACGGCGTGAGACTTACCGGGACCTGTTTGCTCCGGAGCTGGCTTGAGACGGCTCGCGCAGGCTGGCTGACGGGCTGGCGCACGGCGGGGCACCCTGCAAAGTGCTAAAATCCGTAAGTCGCGCGAGGCCTCAGCCCACGCCATCTTCACTCGAGGTGACTCCAGAAATGTCCGGCCATAGTAAATGGGCAACCATCAAACACAAGAAGGGTGCCGCTGACGCCAAACGCGGTAAGGTCTTTACCCGCCTGATTAAGGAAATCACCATCGCGGCCAAGTCCGGCGGCGGCGATCCGGACGGCAACCCGCGGCTGAGGACAGCGATCCTCGCGGCCAAGGCGGAGAACATGCCAGCCGATAACATCAAGCGTGCGATCCAGCGCGGCACGGGTGAGCTGGAGGGGCTCTCGTACGATGAGATTACCTACGAGGGGTACGGGCCGGGCGGCGTCGCCATCATCGTTGATGTGCTGACCGATAACAAGAACCGCGCAGTAAGCGAGGTTCGGCATGCGTTCTCGAAGAATGGCGGTAACCTGGGCGCCGAGGGTGCGGTGGCCTGGATGTTTTCGAAGAAGGGCGTGATCTCGATCGAGAAAGACGCGGCTTCTGAAGACAAGCTGATGGAAATTGTGCTTGAATCTGGCGCCGAGGATCTGAACGATGAGGGCGAGCACTGGGAGATCCTGTGTGCGCCGACTGACTTCGAGGCTGTAACGGACGCTTTGAAAGCCGCAAAAATCCCCACTCAGACCGCCGAGGTCACGAAGATCGCCAGCACGTATACCAAGCTTGAGGGCTCGCAGGCGAACGCGATGATGCGCCTGCTCGAAACAATCGAAGACCTGGATGATACGCAGAATGTCTACTCTAACTTCGACTTCGACGAAGCTTCTATGCAGTAAGCCAGCGCACTGTGATTCGTCACCAGCACGTAGGGTAGAAAGATAAGGGCAGGATTGATTCCTGCCCTGTATCTTTGCGTCCTGCTGAATTGTGCAGGCGTCTAAACTCCGAGATCCTGACCCATTATGAATTTGCGAAAGAAACTTCTTCTGCGCACGGCGATGATTTGCCTTGCGTCCGTGTGCGTGTCCTCAGCGTCCGCTTCAATATCGTTGTACGCGCAAAGCGCACCGGCGATCAGCAATGTTCTGGAAACCGTATCCTCGCATCAGCCCTTCCACTATGGTGTGATCGCGCAGGGTGGCAATGGCCTGACGGATAATCGTGGGGGCTTTCACTTCGCGATGGCTGGCTTCGAGGCGGGTCGTGTGCTGACTAGTAACTTCGGCAAAGGTATCCTGCGTGGAAACTTCGAGTATGCGGTGCAGCTCTATCCATACTGGCAGGCGTTTACGCCTACTTTTGAGCGCATCAGTTGTATCCCGGTCGACGGCAGCACGACCGTGCTTGAGTGCACGAACCCATACACGGTGGGAGGCACGTACAGCGGCGTTAGCGCGGTCCCGGTAATTCTGCGCTGGAACTTTGCGCGGCATGGACGTGTGGTGCCATGGGCGCAGGCCGCCGGCGGACTGCTGTGGACCAACCACAAGTTTCCTGCGTATGGAAACACTGCGGTGAACTATAACGTCAATGGTCCTAACGGAGAGACCAGCGTGTGGAACTTCACGCCGCAGGGCGGTATCGGCTTTCACTACTTCACGCGGGCGAACCGGTCGGTGGACTTCAGCGCGAATGGGGTGCATACTTCCTCGGCGTCACTTGGAGACCGCAACCCCGGGGTCAATGCAGGCGTACAGTTTTCAGTGGGATATTCCTGGTGGAAGTAGCAGGTTGAACGCGGGTCCCATTCTCGAGTGCGTCCCGAACTTCTCTGAAGGGGTGAGCGCAGAGATTGTTCGCCAGATCGTCGCCGCGATGCGCGTGGACGGAGTGCGTCTGCTCGACTTCTCGCTTGATCCGGATCATAACCGTTCGGTAGTGACGATCGCAGGTCAGCCTGCGGCGGTCATGGAGGCGGCGATTGCCGGTGCCGGGCGTGCTGCTCACCTGATTGATCTGACCCAGCAGGCGGGTGTGCACCCTCGCATCGGGGCTGCCGATGTGATCCCGTTTGTGCCGGTGGCAGGCATCTCGCTAGCGGAGGCGGCGCTGCTTGCGCGGCAGGCCGGGATGCAGATCTGGCGGAGGTTCGGGATTCCGGTTTACTTCTATGGAGCGGCCGCGGTGAGGCCTGACCGTATCCAGCTCGAAGACGTACGACGCGGCCAATTCGAGGGGCTTCGCGAGGCCGCCCTGAAGGATGCCGCGCGCCGACCCGATGTGGGCGGGCCGGAGCTTCATTCAACCGCGGGGGCGAGCGTGGTGGGTGCGCGCAACTTCCTGATCGCTTACAACGTGTACCTTGCGCCGAAGGCAGAGATTACCCATGCTCGTGCCATCGCTCGAGACATTCGTGCATCGAGCGGAGGCATGCACGGCGTGAAGGCTCTTGGCGTGACCGTGAACGGCAGAGCACAGGTGACGATGAACATCACGGACTTCCGCCTGACCCCAATGGCGCAGGTGCATGCACAGGTAGAGAGGCTAGCTATGGACCATGGCACAAGCATTGCCGAGGGAGAACTGATTGGTCTAGTGCCGGAGGCGGCGTGCGAGCCGGGCGCAAGCTGGACCAGGCAGATCCCTGACTTCGAGCCAGGCTTCAAGATTCTGGAACGGCGACTCGAGCACCCGCTCGCATGGCCCGAGGCTTAGCGAGCAGAGATGGCAGAGAGCTTCGTCGAGCTGGAGCATGTCAACGTCGTCCGCGGCTTGCGTACGGTGCTGCACGACCTGTCGCTTTCGATCAAGCAGGGGGAGCAGATTGCTCTGCTGGGGCCGAATGGCTGTGGCAAGTCGACGCTGCTGAAGACGCTGACCTGCGAACTGTATCCGCTGGCTGAGCCTGGTTTGCGGGTGAGCCTGTTCGGTCGCGAACGCTGGGATGTGACCGAGTTGAAGAAGCGGCTTGGGTTTGTCCAGAGCGAGCTGCCAGGAAAGCCCATGCTCGCGATCAGCGGCTTTGAGGCGGTGCTAACGGGGTTCTTCTCAAGCTCGAAGCTTTGGCCGAATCTTGACGTGACCGACGAGATGCGCGCGCGGGCTGAGGCCATGCTGGATACGGTTGGAGCTCGATCGCTGCGTAATCGAACTTTTGGCGAGATGTCTTCAGGGCAGCAGCGTCGCATCCTGATTGGACGTGCGCTGGTTGCGTCGGCCGGGTGCCTGCTGCTCGATGAGCCGTCGAATACGCTCGACCTGTTCGCGCAGCGCGAGCTCCGGCAGTTGATGCAGAAGCTTGCGAGCCAGGGAACGACGATGATCCTGATCACGCACCAGGTGGCGGATATCATCCCCGAGATGCGGCGCGTCGTGATGATGAGCGATGGCCGGATTGTTGCTGATGGTGCGAGGGAGAGCCTGCTGCACGAAGACGTGCTGAGTGAACTGTTCCAGACGCGAGTGCGCCTTGCCTCGCATGACGGCTTTTTCAATGCCTGGTAAAAGGCCTCGGCGACGGCGACACCATCCTCAACGAGGTCGGCGAACTCTTCGTGAGGTGATTGCTCGGCGTTGCTGCTTCGTCACTTGAGTGGAACGACGCCGGTTTGTAGCTTGACCAGTTCTTCACCGGCGATGCGCGGCGGGCCAAGAACCGCGACCTTTGGCAGCGGTCCACGTACCATCGCAACTTCGTCGCAGGCATAGAGCCTTGGGCAGGTCTGGCAGTCCTTGTAGATCTTATCAGGCAGCGCGGTACGGTCTGCAACTCGAAATCCGAAGTGAAAGAAGAAGTCGGGGATGCGCGTGAAGAGGCACACCGAGACGACCCCCTGGTAGTCCGCATCTTCAAGCAACGCACGCAGCAGCTTGCCTCCGGCGCCCTGGCCTTTAGCCTCGGGCTTCACAACGATCGAGCGCACCTCTGCAAGGTGAGGGCCGTAGAGATGCAGCGCCCCACAGCCGAGGAAGACACCGGCTTCGCTCTCTGCTACGGCGAAGTCGCGGACGTTTTCACAGATCTCTGCATAGTTGCGACGTAGCAGGGTGCCATCGCCCGAAAGTGAGTTCACCAGCTCGAAGATGTGCACTGCGTCCTGCAGCTTTGCGGGCCGAACGGTAGAGCCGATGACGCGCGGCCGCGACGATGAGGTCGACGTGGAGTCGCTGATCTCTTCGACGGCTTGTAAGGCTCCCAGCGTGCTCAAGACGTTCTTCCTCACAGCGTGTTAGACGCCAATCTGACCTTCGCCGATGCGAGCGCTTCCATGACACGCCGCCGTGCAGTACCGCCGATGACATCATGGCAGTCGAGCGTGGCTTCAACCGTGATGGCTGTATAGAAGTCGTCTCGGAAGGCGGGGCTGAGCTGTTGCAGCTCCTCGAGTGAGAGCGCAGCCAGCTCGCGCTTGGTTTCAAGCCCCAGACGAACCGCGTTGCCGATGATCTCGTGCGCCTTGCGAAAAGGCACACCCTTGTTCGAGAGGTAAGTAGCGGCCGCCATGGCGTTCAGATAGCCAGTGGTGGCAGCGGTCTGCATGCAGTCTCGCCGGAAGCGCAGCGAGCGCGTAAAGCTTGGCAAGACGCTCAACATGCCTGCGATCGTATCGGCCGCATCGAAGACGGGCTCCTGGCCCTCCTGCAGATCTTTGTTGTAGGCGAGTGGCAGGCTTTTGATGAGCATCGACAGCGTCGTAGCTGCGCCTAGAAGCCTTGCGGATTTGCCGCGGATCAGCTCCGTCAGATCGGGATTTTTCTTCTGCGGCATGGCACTGGATCCGGTAGAGAACGGCTCCGGAAGATCGATGAAGCCGAACTCTGCGGTCGCATGAAGCGTGATCTCTTCGGCGAATCGCGAGATGTGCAGCCCAATGGTGCTAAGCACCTGGGTGAACTCGAGTGCGAAGTCGCGGTCGCTGGTCGCGTCCATGCTGTTGCGTGTGGGGCCGTCGAATTCAAGCATCCTGGCGGCGATGTTGCGGTCAAGTGCGAGGGTTGCGCCAGCGATGGCGCCTGATCCAAGTGGACAGAAGTTCATGCGCTCACGGGCATCGAAGAGGCGTGAAAGGTCGCGTTCGATCATGGCAACGTAAGCCAGCAGCCAGTGTGCGATGAGCACGGGTTCGGCCCGCTGCAGATGAGTGTAGGAGGGCATCACTGCCTCGCCTGCGTCTTCGGCGAGGTCAGTGAGGGCGAGCGCCCAGTCATTGAGGCCCGTCATGGTGGCATCGATTGACTGGCGCACGAAGAGGCGCATGTCGGTGGCAATCTGCTCGTTGCGCGAGCGTCCGGTGTGCAGCTTGAGAGCGAGTGGTCCTATGAGTTTGGTCAACTGCAGCTCGACGAAGTGGTGGATGTCTTCCGCCTGCGGGTTGAGTGTGGCGACGTAAGGCAGGCTTGAAAGAACCAGGCCGGCGTTTGGCCGGTGCAGGTTGTAAGCCTCGCGGAGAACGTCTAGATTGACGAAGCGATTGGCATGTTCGAAGGTGAGCTGTACGACACCGTCCAGGCCTTCGACCATGGTCTCGAGTTCCGCTTCGTTAAGAATGCCCGCGGCTGCAATGGTGGCTGCGTGTGCCTTTGAGGCGACAATCTCGTGAGCCAGCAACCTGACGTCGAAGGGGAAGGACCGTTGCCACTGCTCGAAGGCGGGGTCAAGCGGTTCACGGAAACGGCCGGACCACATCTTGGTTGCGGGTTCTGGGGACATGCGTAACTCTTTCTGTCTCGGCTTGCCTTCGGCGCTAATCTTTGTCGTCTGAGCTTGAGAGCTGCGGCATCTCGGTGCCTTTGCTGAGGGTCAGCAGGCCGGTTTGTGCGTAGGTAAGCAGCTTGGCGCGGGTGTCGGTGATGTCGAGATTGCGCATGGTGAGCTGGCCGATGCGGTCGCGCGGTGAGAAGGTGGACTCGCCCTTCTCCATGGTCAGGCGCTCGGGATGGAAGGTGAGGTTCGGCGATTCGGTGTTGAGGATGCTGTAGTCGTTGCCACGGCGCAGTTCGATCGTAACCGAACCGGTTACAGGCTTGGCGACCCAGCGCTGGGCGGCTTCGCGCAGCATGATGGCCTGTGGATCAAACCAGCGGCCCTGGTAGAGCAGGCGCCCGAGCCTGCGTCCGCCGTCGCGGTACTGCTCGATGGTGTCCTCGTTATGGATGCCGGTGATCAGGCGTTCGTAGGCGATGAAGAGCAGGGCGAGTCCGGGCGATTCATAGATGCCGCGGCTCTTGGCTTCGATGATGCGGTTTTCGATCTGATCGCTCATCCCGAGGCCGTGACGTCCGCCGATGCGGTTTGCCTCGAGCATGAGTTCGACGGGGTTGACGTACTCGGAGCCGTTGAGCGCGACAGGGAAGCCCTCTTCAAAGCGGACGGTGATCTCTTCGCGTTTGATCTCCACATCATCGCGCCAGAAGGCCGTGCCCATGATGGGGACAACGATCTTGACGTTGGTTGAAAGGAGTTCAAGGTCTTTGGCTTCGTGGGTGGCGCCGAGAATGTTCGAATCGGTCGAGTAGGCTTTTTCCGCTGCCATCTTGTAACCGAAACCGGACTTCTGCATGAAGGCTGACATCTCGGCCCGGCCGCCGAGTTCTTCGATAAAGGTGGCATCGAGCCAGGGCTTGTAGACGCGCAGGTTCGGATTCACGAGCAGGCCATAGCGATAAAAACGCTCGATATCATTGCCTTTGAAGGTTGAGCCGTCGCCCCAGATATTGACGTCGTCTTCCTTCATCGCCGTCACCAGCATCGTCCCGGTGACTGCGCGACCGATGGGGGTGGTGTTGAAGTACGTAACACCGGCTGTCGTAATGTGGAAGGCCGCGGCTTGGAGTGCGGCGATGCCTTCGCGCACCAAGGGTTCGCGGCAATCGATCAGCCGTGCCTTCTGCGCACCGTACTCCAGCGCCTTGCGCGGAATTTCGTCGTAGTCAGGTTCGTCCGGCTGGCCAAGATGAGCCGTGTAAGCGTAGGGCTGGGCGCCCTTCTGCTTCATCCAGTGCAGTGCGGCACTGGTGTCAAGGCCGCCCGAGAAGGCGATGCCGACCCTTTCGCCAAGCGGCAAACTTTCAAGAATGACGGACATGCGGATACTTACCTCGTGAAGCTGTCGTGGCCTGGAGTGCCTTAGCTGTTGGTGCGTTTGCGTGCCTGCAGGCCACGGTCGCGGCTGTTCGGTGTGCGTCTTGCTCCGCCAAGCAGGGTGAGCAGGATGGCCTTCTGCGCATGCAGGCGATTTTCTGCCTGGTCGAAGACGACAGACTGTGGACCATCGAGTATCGCGTCGGTGACCTCTGCATTACGGTGTGCGGGCAGACAGTGCATGAAGACTGCGTGCGGCTGCGCATGCGACATCAGTTCCTCGTTGACTTGATAGGGCTTGAAGATCGGCGCGCGGCGAGTGGCTTCGTGTTCAAAGCCCATGCTGGTACAGACGTCGGTGTAGACCGCATCGGCACCGGTAACGGCCTTGATCGGATCATTGAGCAGGGTGATGCTGCCGCCGGTCTGCTCCGCGATCTCGATGGCCTTGTGGATGATGTCGAGCTTGGGTGCGAAGCCCTTAGGCGTGGCGACGTAGCAGTGCGCTCCAAGCTGCGCGGCGGCCAGCATCAGCGAGTGGCAGACGTTATTGCCGTCACCCACATAGGCGAAGTGAAGGCCTTCGGCCGAGCCGAAGCGCTCTTCGAGGGTGAGGAAGTCAGCGATCGCCTGGCAGGGATGCTCAAGGTCGGAGAGCGCGTTGATGACCGGCACCTTCGAGCTTGCAGCCATTTCGGTGATGGTGTCGTGCGAGTAGGTACGCAGGACCATGATGCTCATCCAACGCTCAACGTTATGTGCCATGTCGGGGATCGATTCGCGTTCGCCGAGCGGCGACTGGGTCTGATCGACGAAGATGGCATTGCCGCCGAGCGTATTGATGCCGGCCTCGAAGGTGAGCCGTGTGCGCAACGATGCCTTTTCAAAAAACATGACCATCTGCTTTGCATCGAGCGCGTGACGGAACTCCTGAGGCTGCGCCTTGACGGCATGCGCCAACTCCATGATGGCGGCCATCTCACCGACGGTGAGGTCTGCGATCGAGCAGAGATCGCGGCCTGCGAGACGCTTGGCGGCTTCATTGAACGCCACATCCGACTGGATACCAAGTGTACCGTGGCTGCGCGATTGTTCGTCATTCTGCTTCGGGTTGAGAACGATGGTCTTGCTACCCATGGGCATTTCCTTTGTGCGCAGCCTGCCCGGCATACGCGGTGAGGGAGGTGAGGATAGTATCGAGTGCGTTGACCGCGATCTCGACGTGCTTACGTTCCAGGATGTAGGGCGGCAGGAATCGGAGAACGGTTTCGCTAGTGCGATTAAGGAGGATGCGTTGGGCGAACATGGCTGCCGCCACTTGTTTCGCGAGCTCTTCGGACTCAAGTTCGACACCAATCATCAGGCCCTTGCCGCGAACGTCAGTGATGGCTGGATGCTTCTGTTGAAGAGTGCGAAGCTGATCGAGGAAGAAGCCACCGACATCCGTGATGTGTGCGAGCATGTTGCTTCTGCGCAACTCATCGATAACGGCAATCGCCACGGCTGAGATGAGTGGATTACCGCCAAATGTCGTTCCGTGCATGCCGGGCGTGATGGCTGCCGCGGCACGTTCGTTCGCAAGCATGGCGCCGATCGGCAGACCGCCGGCGAGGGGCTTCGCGACTGTGGTGACGTCGGGCACAATACCGAATTGCTGGTAGCCGAACCAGGTACCGGTGCGTCCAAAGCCGCACTGAATCTCGTCGGCGATAAGCAGGGCACCGGTCGAATCACAAAGCCCACGTGCGGCGGCGAAGAACTCCTGGCTGATCGGGTGAATGCCGCCTTCACCCTGTATGGTCTCGATGCAAATGCCGCAGACTTCGTCCGAGAAGTGAGCGCGCAGGTCTTCGACATCGTTGAAGCGGACGAATTCAACATCCGGCATAACGGGTGCGAAAGGCGTGCGGTAACGCAGCTTGTGGGTGGTTGCGACGGAACCAATGGTGCGCCCATGAAAGCTGTGCTCGAGTGCGAGGAATTTCGTGCCGAGTTTGCGGCCCGTTCCGCGCACGTGCTCGGAGTAGGCGCGTGCAAGCTTCAGCGCTGCTTCCCAGGCTTCGGTGCCGGAGTTGCAGAAGAAGACGCGATCCAAGCCGCTGATTTCGGTAAGACGCAGCGCGAGCTCCGCGGTGTGCTCGTGGAAGAAGAGGTTCGAGGTATGGAGCAGCTGCTTTGATTGTGTGGCGATTGCCTGTTCAAGCACAGGGTGCGAGTAGCCGAGAGCAGACACGCCGATGCCGCTCAGCAGGTCGAGGTAGTCGTTGCCACCTTCGTCAGTCAGGTAGACATCATGACCCGAAACGAAGAGCAGCGGATTGCGCTCATAGGTGTTGAGCAGCAGCTTCTGCTCCGCGGCCTGAAGGGTTTCAAGCCTGCTTTCGTTTTTGGAATTGAGCTCTGGTTCTGGAATCGTCTCGGGCTTCATGCGACCATGACCTCCGTACCGTCGTTTACCTTTGTTGTGATGAGATCAGGCAGGGAAGCGGCTGCGGCAGCAGGCAGAATCCGTACACGTTTGACGCCGTGATTCAGGGCATCGCGACATGCGTTCAGCTTAGGCAGCATGCCGCCTGAGACGACCATCGCGCGTTCGAGCTCAGGGATCTCCTTCAGTGAAAGCCAGCGCATCACGTTGCCGTCCGGACCTTTTACTCCAGGGACATCGGTGAGGAAGACCAGTGCATCCGCCTTGGTCGCGATGGCGCAGGCTGAGGCCATCTCGTCGGCATTGATGTTGTAGTACTCGCCATCAAAGCCAAGGGCGATCGACGAGATGACGGGCACGGCGCCCATCTTCCAGATCGCTTCAAGCCACTTTGGATCAGTGGATGCGATCTCGCCGACAAAGCCGAGGTCAGGTGTTGTCTTCTTCTTGCGCGCACGGAAGACGTAACCGTCTCCACCCGCCAGCCCGATTGCCTGCTGGCCGACCTGGCCAAGAGTTGCTACAAGAGTCTTGTTGACGCGACCGGCTAGGACCATGAGGGCGGTGTCGCGGGTTTCGGCATCGGTGACGCGGAGGCCTGAGATGAACTCACTCTTTTTGCCCATCAGCGCGAGCGTGCGCGTGAGTTGTACGCCGCCGCCATGTACGACCGCGACCTGGTTGCCGTCACTGGTAAGGTCGAAGATGGCCTTTGCGCACAGGTGGAGCACCGCAGGATCTTCAAGGGCGACGCCTCCAAGCTTCACAACGAACTTCATAGCAGGCCCTCCTCTTCCTTCCAACCGCACATCAGATTCATATTCTGCACGGCCTGGCCGGATGCGCCCTTGAGTAGATTATCGAGGCAACTTACCAAGACCAGGCGTTTGTGATCGGGTCCCAGGACGAAGCCAAGGTCGCAGAAGCTGGTTCGTATGACGTGCTGGATCTGGGGCAAGGCGCCGGCCTTGTGGACACGAACCATCGGGCTGGTTCCATAGAATGCGCGCAGGCAAGCTTCGATGGTCTCGGACTCGGACTTTCCATTGAGCCGCAGGTAGATGGTCGAGAGGATGCCGCGTGGTATTGGCAGCAGGTGCGGGGTGAACTGGATCTGATCATCCGACAGCCCAAGCTGCTCGAGCAACTCGCCCGTATGACGATGGCCGAAGACCGAGTACGCGGAGAGGTTATCGGCTGCGTACATGAAGTGGGTCTTTGCGGTCGCGGCTTTGCCGGCTCCGCTGACGCCGCTCTTTGCATCGCAGATGATGCCGTGGTCGAGATCGACGAGGCCCGCGCGCAGCAGCGGAGCAAGGGCCAGGATGATCGAGGTGGCATAGCAGCCGGGGTTTGCGACCTGGCGAGCGTGGATGATCTCAGTGCGGTGAAGCTCTGGGCAACCGTACACAGTCTGCTGCTGTAGGCTGGAGGCGAGCAAGGGGTTGGCATCATGCAACCCATATACGGCGGCGTTGGCGGCTTCGTTCAAGCGCCATGCACCGCTTAGGTCGATGACCTTGATGCCGCGTTCCAACCACTGGGGCGCCCACTCGCGCGAGTTCTCATGCGGCAGGGCGAGGAAGACGAGTTCGACACCGGCATCGGCCACCGCGTCCCAGCTAAAGCTGACGACTCCAGGCTGATGCTGGTTCGCGCCGAGCCCAAGTTGGGGGTGCAGGTGCTCAAGCGGCACCTGCCCGCCGGGAGCATCGTCGGCGATGCGTCCGAAGAAGACCGGCGCGCACTCTTTCAGCCTGGGGTGGGCGAGCAGCAGCCGCGCGAGTTCACCGCCCGCGTATCCGCCAACACCGGCGACAGCTGTGCGCAGCGTCAGCCTGGTGGGATTCGCGCTGGCCTTGATCGGGCTGGTGGCTGTGTTCTGCTGGTCAACCAATCTGTTCCTCGATCCTCGACTTCAGCAAGGCGGCCTGTTCAGGGTCGGGGCAGATGACAAGCACTGTGTCATCTCCGGCGATGGTTCCCACCACCTCCGGCCAGTCCTCATAGTCGATTCCTGCCGCAACCGGTTGTGCGCCACCGGTGGTGGTAATGACGATCAGCTGGTTGAGCGCCCGTCGCACCTCGAGACCGAAGCTGCGGAGCACCTCCCGCACGCCAGGCCCATCCTCTTCTCCGCTGCCGTTTGAAGCCAGTGCCGACGCGTAGCCGCGCGGGCCCTTGTACAGCTTAAGCGCATGCACGTCGCGCGAGAGCGTGGCCTGGGTGACATGGAAGCCGCGCGCAGCAAGCTTCGTGCGCAGTTCATCCTGGCTGGCGACGGATGTATGCTCAAGAATCTCCCGGATGCTGGCGTGACGTTGCTGCTTCATGGCCCTCTTTGCTTCTCCTGCGAGAATGCCTCAACCAAATGAAGCAGTCGTGAACGGTGCATAAAAATACATCTTCATGTATAAATATCCATGCCGGCCATGTCAAGTGCAGAACTGTCTCTCCTCGGCTGTGGCGCCTGCAAGTACGTATCGGAAATCCACCGTATAGTGAGCTATGGACCACATTTCAGCAGATTACCGCCCCGGCACACCTGTCGCTTCTGCACCCAGCTTGCGCGTTGGCTCGATCTCCGTTGAGCCTTCACGCTCCGGTGCCGTGCTTGCTGGTTCTACGCCTGCGCAGAGGACCTCGCTGGTTGATCCAATGTTTGACTCAGACTCCTGTGGCGTTGGCTTTGTTGCGACCACCACTCGGGTCGCCTCGCACGTGATCCTCGAGGATGCGCTGATCGCGCTCGGTCGCCTGGCGCACCGCGGCGCCACAGCAGCCGATGGAAAGAGCAGCGACGGCGTGGGCATCATGGCTGCGGTGCCGCGCGACATTCTGCTGGCCGAGACGGGCATCACGCTCGCAGCAGACCGGCCGCTCGGGGTAGGCATGGTCTTCCTGCCGTTCGAAGAGACGCGGGCCGAGCAGGTTCTCGAATCGAGCCTCGCCGGGCAGGATCTCGAGGTGCTTTGCTGGCGCGATGTGCCGACTCGCCCCGAAGCCCTCGGCGAGATCGCGCTGAGCGCGATGCCGCGCATACGCCAGGTGTTGGTGGCGGACAAACGCGATCCTGCGGATGACCGGGATAAGTCGCTGGGGCGCCGGATGTATCTTGCGCGTAAGCAGTTTGAGCGCGCGCATGACGCGGGCGAGACGACCGGCTACATTTGCTCGTTATCGCCGCGCACTATCGTCTACAAGGCCATGTGTTCAGGTGCGTTGCTGAGCACCTTCTACCCGGATCTCAGCGACCCGAGGTTCGTGACCACCTTCGCTATCTTCCACCAGCGCTACGCCACCAATACAGCGCCGTCGTGGGATCGTGCGCAACCGGGCCGCATGTTCGCACATAACGGCGAGATCAATACCGTCTGGGGAAACCGGGCACGCATGGCTGCACGCGATAGCACGCTGCCTGATGAGTGCAAGCCGATTCTGACGAAGACGGGCACGGACTCTACATCGCTGGACGAGGCGATCGAGTTGATCTCAAAAAACGGCCGCTCGCTGTCTGAGGCTGTGCGTATGCTCATACCTCCGGCTACGCTCGGCAACCGCGTCTCAAGCTTCCTTAAGTATCACGCCGACGTGATCGAGCCATGGGACGGGCCGGCGGCGATTGCGTTCTCGGATGGCCGCGTGGTGGGTGCGGCGCTCGATCGCAACGGGCTTCGTCCATCCCGCTTTGCCATGACCGAAGATGGCCTTGTCGTTGCGGGTTCAGAGGCTGGACTGGTCGATCTCGATCCCGACAAGGTGACGCACAGCGGTCGGCTTGGTCCTGGCCAGATGCTGGTGGTCGACCTGATCGATGGGCGCGTCTACGAGAACGACGAACTGCTCGACATCTTCGACCACGGCGCGCCGTATGCGACCCGTCTCGAGTTGAAAGAGTTTGACCCTGATGACGAGGTAGAAAGCTGTTCTCCCGACAATGTGCTCGCCTGGCAGCGTGGCTTTGGCTACACGCGCGAAGACGTAAAGATGGTGCTTGCGCCGATGGCGGCCGAGGGCAAGGACAGCGTCTGGTCGATGGGTGACGACACCCCTCTCGCCTTTTTGGCCAAAGCGCCGCGTCCGCTCTACGCCTACTTTCGCCAGAGATTTGCACAGGTGACCAACCCAGCGATTGATCCGCTTCGTGAGGCCGTTGTGGTGTCACTTCACACCCGCTTGGGGCCTTGGTCGCACATGCTGGATAAAAATGCGCCCCTGCCGGGAGTCGCGCTCGCGTCACCTTACCTGTCTCTGGCCCAGGTGGCGGGACTGAGGAAGGGCCTGCATCCACACGCTGATGAACTGAAGGTGGAGGAGGTTCACTGCGTCTACTCGCCCATGACGACGCTCGAGGCCGCGCTCGACGCCATCTGCACGGAGGCGGTTGAGCGGGTGCGTGGCGGAGCCCAGATCCTGATGATCTCGGACCGTGCGGCGGTAACCGGCAGCGAGGCCCTTGGATCGAAAATCCCGGTGCCGATGGCAATGGCGACGGGCGCCGTGCACCAGGCGCTCGTCGTGGCTGGACTGCGCACCCAGGCAGGGCTGCTGGTCGAGGCCGGCGATTGCCGCGATATTCACCACGGAGCCATCCTGATCAGCTACGGCGCGGGTGCGGTGTGCCCTTGGCTGGCGCTTGAGACAGCGCGCCTGCAGGGTGGAGTCGATGCGATCAACGCTGAGGAGCGGATGCTGAAGTCCTTCGATGCCGGCCTTGCGAAGGTGATGTCGAAGATGGGGATCTCGGTGGTTGACAGCTACCGCAGCACGCACCTGTTCGACATCCTCGGTCTGCATGAGGATGTCGTCGCACGATGTTTCTCGGGCACCCCGGCGCCGTTGTCGGGGATTGGGTTCGACGTCATCGACGCGCATCTGCGCGAGACCTGGGTGCCAAAGGAGGCGGCCGCCGCACCGGCAGCCGAGCTCCCGGACTACGGCTGGGTGCGCTTCCGCAAGGCTGACGTGTCAGAGCCGCATGCATGGCAGCCGGGCAATGTAAAAGCACTGCAGACGGCTATGGGCAGCACGCGGGCAGGCGTGGTTCCGGCCGACACCGCGGCGGCCTTTGCCATCTTCACCAACGACCTAACCTCGCGCGAGCCGGCGGTGTTACGCAACCTGCTGGCGATCAACCCGGTTGGTGCACCGATCGATGTGAGCGAAGTGGAGTCGGCGAAGAGCCTGTGCAAACGTTTTGTTTCGAGCGCGATGTCGCTTGGCTCGCTAAGCCCAGAGGCGCATGAGTGCATCACCATCGCGATGAATATGCTGGGAGGCCGCTCGAACACCGGAGAAGGCGGCGAAGACCCGGATGTCTATCGCGTGGCGGCGCCTGTACCAGCGCCAGCTTCACCTTCTGGAGGGCGTGAGCAAGCTGCAGGCGGGCTTGCAGTTGCCGAGCTGGTAGCGCTTGCACCCGAGGCTCCGCAACTGAAGAACAACCGCATCAAGCAGGTGGCTTCGGGGCGTTTCGGCGTCACTGCCGCGTACCTGGCGCATGCAGACGAGATCGAGATCAAGGTGGCGCAGGGTGCGAAGCCAGGCGAAGGCGGGCAACTGCCAGGGCACAAGGTGTCGGGGCTGATTGCGCGCTTGCGGCATGCTCAGCCTGGCGTGTCCCTGATCTCGCCTCCGCCGCATCACGATATCTATTCAATCGAAGATCTTGCTCAACTCATCTATGACCTGAAGCGCGTGAACCCGCGCGCCGCGGTGGGGGTGAAGCTGGTCTCGAGCTGCGGGGTAGGCACCGTCGCGGCGGGTGTCGCGAAGGCTTACGCGGACTTCATCGTAATCGCCGGTAACACCGGTGGTACGGGTGCAGCGGCATTGTCGAGCATCAAGTACGCGGGAAATCCGTGGGAGCTTGGGCTGGCTGAGGCGCAGCAGGTGTTGATGCATAACGGCATGCGCGGACGAGTGCGGCTGCGCACGGATGGCGGCCTGGCGACGGCGCAGGATGTGCTGATTGCCGCTCTGCTGGGTGCTGACGAGTACGCCTTCGGGACTGCGGTGCTGGTCGCGATCGGCTGCGATATGGCGAGGCAGTGTCATCTCAACACGTGTCCGACGGGTATCGCGACACAACGCCCGGAGCTGCGTGCAAAGTTCCGCGGCAAGCCGGAGCACATCGTTCGCTTCTTTGAGGAGATCTCGTCTGATCTGCGGCACCTGCTGGCGCGCTATGGCTTCCGCACCATCGAAGAGGCTATCGGGCGCACTGATCTGCTTGAGCAGGTGCGTCGCGATGGAGGGCTGAACCTGTCGCCCATGCTGCGGGTGGAGAATGACGGGCCGCGAAGCTGGCAGGGTCTGCGCAACAACCAGCCTGAGGACGAGCCGGCGCTTGACGAAGTTTGGACTGCGGCCGCGCTCGACGCCATCGCACAGGGCAAGCCGTTCGAGGCATCGGCAGTCATCGCTAATAAGGACCGTGCCACGGGCGCGCACCTGGCGGGCGAGATCGCTCTGCTGCGTGCTCAGGCTGCAACGCCTGCTGATGTCACCTTCCGATTGACCGGGACGGCCGGCCAAAGTTTCGGCGCGTTTGCGGTTGCAGGGATGAAGTTGATCCTCGACGGCCAGGCGAATGACTTTGTCGGGAAGGGACTCTCTGGAGGCTCGCTGGTGATCAGGGCACGCGGGCGGGCTGCAACTAATAGCGGCCAGCACGTGATCCTCGGGAACGTGGCGCTTTACGGGGCCACTGCCGGAACGCTGTTCGCTGCGGGCGTGGCAGGGGAACGGTTTGCGGTGCGGAACTCCGGGGTTACGGCGGTAGTCGAAGGCGTTGGTGACCATGGCTGTGAGTACATGACCGGCGGCACCGTCATTGTGCTGGGGCACTCGGGCATCAACTTCGCGGCGGGCATGACCGGCGGCCTGGCGTGGATCTATGACGCGGATGGCAGCTTCGTCGAGGACGAGCGCTTCCATAAGGCCTTCGTTACCCCTGAACCGTTTAGCAGTGTCTCTGCCGAGTCGCAGGAAGAGCTCAAGCAACTGCTTGAGCGTCATGCGACAGAGGCGCAGAGCTCGCTCGCCGCCGCGCTCTTGGCAGAATGGACAGACCAGGCGAAACTGTTCGTGCGCCTTTCACCCAAGCCGCAGGTCTAGACCAACGGCAAGGCGCCCTTCATCGTGGGTGGCGCCCACTTCGTGGAGTGGAGGCGCCTGTGCGCGTAAGCTGTAGCGGATCAAGTTCCGCTCCTTGCGCGCAAGCGGATCTATCCAGAAAGTGGCGAACGTCTCGCATGAGTCGGCGATTGCTGTTGCCACTGATTTGGCAAAGCCACCGGCCCTTCATTAGAGTTGCGGCACTGGAGTTCCGGAGCCAGGTAGGCTCCGATTGAAGTGCCGAACAGCCACGGATCCGAACGAGATGCTCCGCCGTCTTCACCCATCGGCTATATAACGCGCAGACGACGGCAAAGCAGCTTTCGGACGTATTGTTGAATGGGATTGATGCCGGTGCGGTCAGCCGGCGCGGCCGGGGAGCGAGGGAGTATGAGCGTGGCAGAGCAGATTTCAAACCGAGGCGCTGCCCCGAGGGGCGCGAGCGCACCCGGATCGGGGTTTCGTACCGCTGGTGTGCAAACGGTGAACGAGGTGCTGGCTGCGATCACCAGCCGCGGCGCCGAGACGATTCTGCTCGTCCAGGATGCGGCTGGCGCGTGGAAGCCGATCTCTTCCGCGCAGCTCTACGGACGTATTCGTGCGCTGGCGGAGGCTCTCGCCAGTTGGGGCATCGGTAAGGGTGACCGGGTCGCGATCCTGAGCGAGAATCGCTGGGAGTGGACTGTCTCGGACCTTGCGACGCTTGCGCTGGGTGCGGTAGATGTCCCGCTCTACGCTACCAATACTGCAGAGCAGGTGGGCTACATGCTGCGCGACTCCGGAGCGAAGATCGTGATCGTGTCGAGCGCCGAGCAGCGTGAAAAGCTGGCGTCGGCGGGCGAGATGCCTTCGCTTGAACACGTGATCGTGATGAACGAGGGCGAACAGGGAAGTGACGAGAGCTTCACAAGGCTGCTCGCCGGTGCTTCTGCGAAAGAGCAGCCGGATGCCGCCTTCGACGCGTTGGTGGCTGCAGCCAAGCCCGATGATCTTGCGACCATCATCTATACCTCCGGCACCACCGGCGAGCCGAAGGGAGTCGAACTGACCCACGGCAACCTGGCGAGCAATATCGTGCCTTCGGTGGCACCGCTCGAGCTGGTGAAGCCTGGCCGTCTGATTGAGTTCCTGCCGTTATCGCATGTCTATGCGCGCAATGTGGATTACGCGGTCATGTACTTTGGCACGGCGGTGGCGCACCTTGCAAAGCACGACCAGCTTCCGACGGCAATGAAGGCGCTCAATCCCACAATGTTTGTCGGGGTGCCGCGCATTTATGAGAAGGTGCGGCAGGGTGTCGAGGCCAAGAGCGCGGCTTCGCCGGTCAAGCGCAGGATCCTGGCCTGGGCATTGAAAACCGGTTCGAAGCACCGGGACGAGATCCTTGCTGGGAGAACTCCTACGGCGTTTGCCTGGAAGCTTGCGGATAGGTTGGTGTATTCGAAGATTCGCCAGGCTTTTGGCGGTGCGGTAACGGTGTTTACCTCGGGCAGCGCGGCGCTCGGTATGGACACGGCGGGCTGGTTCGCCGATGCGGGGATCCGTGTGTTCGAAGGCTACGGGCTGACCGAGACGTCGCCTGTGGTGTCGGTCAACAATCCGCAGTTCCACAAGATCGGGACCATCGGGAAGCCCCTTGCGAATCTCGAGGTGAGGCTTGCGGCAGATGGCGAGCTTGAGGTGAGGGGGCCTTCGGTCTTCCACCGCTACTGGAAGAAGCCGGAGGAGACTGCAGAGGCGCTGACGCCAGACGGCTGGTTCAAGACCGGGGACATCGCGACCATCGACAGCGATGGATACCTCTCGATTACCGACCGCAAGAAGGAGATCATGAAGACCAGCGGCGGCAAGATGATTGCGCCGCAGCCGATTGAGAACCGGCTGAAGGCAAATGCGCTGGTGGGCAGTGCAGCGTTGGTCGGGGACAAGCACAAGTTTGCCTGCGTGCTGATCTCGCCTAATCTGATTGCGCTCGAGAGCTGGGCGAGAAGCAACGGGGTGGGGGCGAAGGGAGCTGAGCTGGTGAGGGACCAGAAGGTGATCGCCGAATACCAGCGCATCGTCGATGAGGTAAACATGGGACTTGCGCACTGGGAGACGATGAAGCGAATGAAGCTGGTGGCCGAGGAGTGGACGATCGAGTCGGGCGAATTGACTCCTAGCCTGAAGCTCAAGCGGCGGGTGGTTGAGGAGAAATACAAAGGCGAAATTAGTGAGTTCTACAAGGATGAGGCGACCAGCAAGGAAGCCTGATGTTGAGTGCCCTGAAGGTCGCAGCGAGATCGGGTCACAGACAGTTAGATTAGAGGGATGATGCCGCTGAGAATGCCGCCCTGGAAAGTTTCCTTCCTGACTCTTCTGTCTGCTGGTTTGCTGGCTGGGGTCACTGTAGCCCAGGTTCCGACCATGGCACCTGCTCGCCCGGCAGGAGTCACCAGCAACGCCGCTGCCGGCGTCCCGGCTCATCCCGCGCTTTGGAAGGTGCAAGGAGCTCATGGCACGGTGTACCTTTTCGGCTCGGTGCACGTCATGAAGCGGGATGTGAACTGGGAGACGCCAACGGTGAAGGCGGCTTTTCGGGCAAGCGGGCTGCTCTATACCGAGGTGGCGGATGTGAGTGATGATGCCGTCAAGCAGATGCAGCCCTTGATCATGAAGCTGGGGACGGATCCTGAGCATCCGCTCTCGACGAAGATCTCGAAGGAAGATGTTGGCCTGCTGGATGCGGCGATGAAACAGATGGGCGCGCCGGGAGAGTCAGCGGTTGAGCCGATGCAGCCTTGGCTGGTGTACCTGACGCTTTCGGTGCTGCCTTCAATCCAGGCAGGGTACGACCCGGCGAGCGGCATCGACCGTGTTCTGCAGGATGAGGCGAAGCAGGCGGGCAAGCCGGTCAAGGGCTTTGAGACGTCGGAGGAGCAGATGCACTTCATCGCGGATTTCCCAGTCCAAGACCAGACGGCGCTTCTGCACGAGACCCTGGTCGACCTGCCGAAGAGTGTCGCGCTGACCAACGAGATCGTCGAGGACTGGGAGCGTGGGGACGTCGAGAAGATCGCAGCGACCGACAACAGCGAGCTGAAGAGGAAGCATCCAGAGCTCTACCAGAGATTGCTCGTGGCTCGCAATGAGAAGATCGCGGGTGCGCTGGTGACGATGTTGAAGGATCCCGCGACCGGGACGGTCTTTGTGGCTGTGGGGGCAGCGCATCTGGCGGGACCCGATGGAATTCAGAAGATGCTCGAGAAGAGCGGGTTCACCTCCGTTCGGGTCGAGTAGCGAAGCGTTCCACCCCTGACATGCAAAGCACACCCCTCGCGCGGTGGTCGGCTTCGCAAGGCTCTTGCGTTTCAGCCTCACCATGAGGGTGCACTTGGGGTTGCCACCGAGCTGGCAATGCAACAATAGATTCATGCAAAAGCTGCAGCGGGCGAAGAAGGATGGGGCTAAGTTCTTGAACCCCATCGAGACTGGTGTGGGCGGCTTTACGATGGCCTTCAAGCTGCTGCCGCTGTACCTGTCGAACAAGGAAGAGACGGAGCCGAAACAGCAGCTTGGTCCCTTTACGACCGACCCTCGCATCTACGATGCACCGCCCGCGAGTGGTCTGCGAATCACCTGGTTTGGACACTCTTCGCTGCTGATCGAGATCGACGGTGCGAATCTGCTGATCGATCCGGTGTGGGACAAACGCGCGGCGCCGGTCAGCTTCATGGGGCCGAAGCGCTTCTTTCCTCCAACCATCGCACTCGACCAGCTTCCAAGGCTCGATGCGGTCCTCTTGTCGCACGATCACTACGACCATCTGGGCGCGAAGACGATCCGGGCGCTTGCCCGGCAGAGACCTGGGCTCGCTTGGATATGCCCGCTTGCTGTCGGGGCCGTTCTGCATGGATTCGGCGTGCCGTCGGCGCAGATCACGGAACTCGACTGGACTCAATCTGCCGATGTCGCAGGGGGGCTTGAGATCACTGCGCTGCCTGCGCGACACTTCTCCGGACGTAGCATCTCGAATCGCTTCGAGACACTTTGGGCGAGCTACGTGCTCGCCGGTGCGAAGCACAGGGTCTATTACGGTGCCGATTCGGGACGCTGGGATGGCTTCGAGTCAATCGCCGAACAATATGGGCCCTTCGACCTGACGATGCTGGAGATTGGGGCCTATCATCCTATGTGGAGTGACATACACATGGGCCCGGACGGCGCGGTCCAAAGCTTCGAGGAGCTTGGCGGCGGTGTGTTCATGCCGATCCACTGGGGCCTGTTCAACCTGGCGATGCACGGATGGCGCCAGCCAATCGAGCGCGTCTACGCGCTTGCAGATGAGCGCAGGCTGAAGCTCTTTTCGCCGGAACCGGGGGACCCGCGGGAGTTCCGGAGGCTGGAGGAACACCGCGCGACCTGGTGGCAGCGCAAGGTGTAGACCCGATGGGAGCGCGCGATGTGGTTCCACCATCCGAAGCTCGGAGGTGGAGCTTGTCCCAGCTGGCTGTTGGCAAGGTGGTTAAGAAGCCAAAGAAGTTATTGCGTGAGCCCGCGGAGTTGAGTAGAAAGGTAGCACTGAACCCTGCCGTACAGAGAGGCTGAAGCGATGGCGAATGCGGTGCACCAGATGTTGCGAGAGGTGATGGATATCCGGCAGGCTTCGGAGTATCTGGGCATCTCTGGCGACACCCTCTATCGCTATGCAAGTGAAGGCTTTATCCCTGCCTTCAAGCTGGGGAACCGTTGGCGTTTCAAGCGCAGCCTGCTGGACGCCTGGATGATCGAGAAGAGCGGCAGCCGCGCATCGCACGAAGCGACAGGCGTGGCGGTGATGCCGAAGCAGAAGAAGCCAGTGCGGCGGGCCCAGTAACCAGATTGGCCGCTATGAATTCCCGGGCGGTCTCTGCAGGGTCGCAACTGTAATCTCCGGCATGCAGTTGAGGCGGAAGGGCACGCCAACGGTTCCGATTCCCCGATTCACGTAGAGCTGCGCTTCCCCCAGACGGAAGGCACCCTGGACGTAGTTGCGTGCAAGCGGCGGCAGGGCAAGAGGGCCGATGCCGGGCAGCCGGACCTGTCCGCCGTGGGAGTGCCCGGAGAGGATGAGGTCCACGTATCTGCCCCGGGGATGCGAGACGACTTCGTCGGCGTAGTCAGGCTCATGCGCCATCAGGATGACCGGTGCGCCGGGTCGAGCGGGAAGGGCAAGGTCGAGATCGGGATTGCCGTAGGCAATGTCGTCCACTCCGGCTAAGTAGATCTGTTGTCCGCCGCGCTCGATGGAAAGGTGCTGGTTGACGAGGATGGGCAGGCCATTTGCCTCCATATGCCCGCGCACGATCCGGGAGCCGACGGCTGCGTCGTGGTTGCCGAGGATGCCAAAGCGCAGTGGACAGGTGAGCGTGGCGAGCATCTCCGCGCAGCGCCCGGCAGCAGAGAGCGAGACGCTGGGGGAGAGCGGCCCGCGGGAGATAAAGTCTCCGGTGACAAGCACCATATCCGCATGCAACGCATTAACCCGCCGGATGACGCGACGCAGGAAGTGGTCTTCCGTGTACTCCTCGAGGTGCAGGTCAGAGATCTGCACGATGCGAAAGCCGTGGAAGGCAGGTGGTAGATCGCGTATGAAGAAGACCGGGTAGGTCACTTCAAGCTCGTGTCGTGCGATGTCGTTGGAGTAGAAAACGAAGCCCGCTGCGGCGGCGGCAGAGGCCACAAGAAAGTTGCGCCGGCTGAGCATCCTGGACGCGTTCTGCTCGGCGACCGGCTGGCTTGTGGGCATAGCCCGATGATACAGGCACCCTGTTCGGTGCCCGCGATCGCACCGGGCCTGAAGTAAGCCGCCTGATTTGGGTAAGATGGGCGCATGGCTCAAACAGCAGTGATCCCGGCGGAACGTCGCCGGCGAGTAGCCGCGGCAGTGAAGAAGGCCGGCGGCGATGCCCTCCTGGTGACGCACCTGCCGGATGTAAGATACCTGACCGGCTTCACCGGATCGAGCGCGGCACTGCTGGCGATGGGGACGCGTCTTCATCTGGTCACCGACGGTAGGTATACGACGCAGGCAGCAGCGGAAGTGGATGGCGCGAAGGTGACCATAGCCGAGAAGGCGGCCGCTTTAGCTGCAGTTGATCTCGCGCTCGAAGCTGGCGTCGCCGCCTGTGTCTTCGATGCGGGGCAAACCACGGTGGCTGCGCTCGACTCCTTGAAGATGGCGCTCCCAGCCAGGTTGCGCAAGAGCTTCTTCGTTCCGCAGAACGGGCTGGTTGCCGGCCTGCGCGAGGTGAAAGACGAGGTGGAGCAGGACAGGATGCGTGAAGCCGCGGCCCTTGGCTGCCGGCTCTTCGACCAGGTGCTTGAGGAGATACACCCCGGGGCGACCGAGATGGAAGTCGCGCTGGCGCTGGAGTTCATGGCGAGGCTTGCCGGCGCTGAGCGCATGTCGTTTGAAACGATCGTCGCAGGCGGTGAACGCAGTGCGCTGCCGCACGGCAAGGCTACCAACCAGAAGCTGCCTCGGCGCGGCTTTGTGACCCTTGACTTCGGCGTGGTGCTCGATGGCTACTGCTCCGACATGACGCGCACGGTGCACATGGGAGCGGCACGAAGAGGCGAGCGCGAAGTCTACGATGCCGTGCTCGATGCTCAGCTCGCAGGCTTGGCGGCGGTCCGCGCGGGTGTGACCGGGGCCGACGTCGACGCTGCCACCAGGGGTGTGCTCGAGGCTGCCAACCTCGCCGAGTACTTCACCCACTCGACCGGGCACGGGGTAGGTTTGGAGATTCATGAGGCGCCGCGGCTGGGTAGGCGCAGGCAAGGTATCGCAGAAGGCAAACTGAAGGCGGGAATGGTGGTTACAATTGAACCCGGTGTCTACATGCCGGGCAGGTACGGCGTGCGGATTGAGGATACTGTCCTGGTCACGGCAACAGGGTGCGAGATCCTGACGCCGACAACCAAGGCCTGGATCGAGTTGTAGCCAGGCCCCTGCGACGGCAAAACGCATCTGCAGCGTTCCAAGCTTTGGATTTGAATACGGAGTGCTCCGGAGCGGGCACAGGAAGAGTTGGTAATGGATTCAAATGAGTTGAGTGAGTTGCGAGAGCTGGTCGAGTTCTTGAAGGCCAACGACATCGCGGAGTTCGATCTGGAAAAGGGCGAGCTGAAGGTACGGCTCAAATTCATGGGTGCTGTGAAGGCAGAGGCAGCGCCAGTTGCCTCCAGCATCGACATGGGCCAGCTGGCGAGGCTGATGGCGTCGGCTCCGGCTGCGGTTACCGCAGCTCAGGTTGCGCCAATGCACGAGGCTGCGGACCGGCTTGAAGGATCAGCGCCAACATCGCCAGCTGCTGCTGCTGAGAAGCTGCACACCGTGAAGTCGCCCATCGTGGGAACCTTCTACGAGTCACCTTCGCCGGGCGCGTCAGCGTTTGTGAAGGTTGGCGACACCGTTGAAGTTGGCCAGGTGCTCTGCATCGTCGAGGCCATGAAGCTGATGAACGAGATTGAAGCCGATGCCTCGGGTGAGATCGTCGAGCGCATCGCGCAAAGCGGTCAGCCGGTGGAATATGGTCAGCCTCTGTTCAGCATCCGTGCCAAATAGGCCAGTGAGCGGATCGATGGAGCTCTGGAGGCCCAAGCATCTGACCGGACAGTTGAGCCGCCCCTCACGGTTGAGTTGCACCGCACGGTCATCACGGCCGAAAGGCGCCGTCATCTTTGATCTCAAGCACCGGAGCAGTAGCGTCACACCCCCACGCTTCGAGGAAGGTCCGCAGCATGTTTCGTAAGGTATTGATTGCAAATCGTGGAGAGATCGCACTGCGCGTCATCTCTGCCTGCAAAGAACTCGGCATCCGCACCGTCGCCGTCTACAGCGAGGCGGATCGCAACTCACTCCATGTTCGCTTTGCCGACGAGGCGATCTGCATCGGGCCGCCGCGCTCGAGCGAGAGCTACCTTAACGTCCCCGCCGTCATCGCCGCCGCAGAGATCGCCGACGTCGACGCCATTCATCCGGGATATGGGCTTTTGAGTGAGAATGCGAACTTCGCCGAGGTCTGCCGCGCTTCAAACATCAAGTTCATCGGACCGCCGCCTGAAGTGACCCGCATGATGGGGGAGAAGTCCACCGCACGTCAGACCATGAAGAAGGCGAAGGTGCCGATCCTGCCAGGTTCGGATGGTGTGATTGCGGGAGAGGACGAGGCGCTCGCATGGGCGAAGACCGTCGGCTATCCAGTCATCCTCAAGGCAGTCGCCGGCGGCGGTGGACGCGGCATGCGCATCGTGCGCTCGGCTGATGAGCTGCCAACCATGTATCACCAGGCTTCGACCGAGGCCGCCAACGCCTTTGGCAACGGCGACATGTACATGGAGAAATTTATTGAACGGCCGCGCCACATTGAGTTTCAGGTGCTCGCCGATGAGCACGGCAATGTGATGAGCCTCGGCGAGCGCGAGTGCTCCATCCAACGCCGGCATCAGAAGCTGATCGAAGAAGCGCCTTCGCTCCAGGTGACGCAGAAGCAGCGCGAGGACCTCGGCAAGGTGATCCAGCGTTCGCTCAAGGACATCGGCTACTGGAACGCAGGCACGATCGAGTTCCTGATGGATGAAGACGGCAAGATCTACTTCATCGAAATGAACACGCGAATCCAGGTCGAGCATTGCGTCACCGAGATGGTGACCGGCGTTGACCTGGTCAAGGCTCAGTTGCGGATCGCGGCCGGCGAGAAGCTCGCAGACATCGTACCCCGGCAGCCTGAGATCCGCGGGCACGCGATCGAGTGCCGCATCAATGCGGAGCATCCGGAGAAGTTCACACCCAGCGCAGGCAAGATCACGGCCTTCAACGTTCCCGGCGGTAACGGCGTGCGCGTGGATACGGCGCAGTACGCCGAAGGGGTGGTTCCGCCTTATTACGACTCGCTGATCGCGAAACTTATCTGCCACGGCAAAGACCGCGAAGAAGCCATGAACAAGATGCAGCGGGCACTGAGCCAGTTCGTCGTCCAGGGCATCCACACCACGATCCCGTTGCACCAGAAGATCTTCGCCGACGAGGAGTTCCGCTCAGGTGCGTTCGACACGAAGTTCATGGAACGCTTCTTCGAGCGGCAGGGTAGCAAATAGAGCGAACGGTAGCCGCGTCCTGACGCCGTTCTGCGTCAGCAAACGGTTGCTGTTGCTTTACCTGTCGCCTGGCGCTGGAAGAATCGTTGACGTGACGTGGGTCTGCTCGAAGCTGCGGTTCTGGGCGCTGATAAGGATCTCGCGGTTCAGGAAGAAGAGCACGTGCAGCTTGAACTCGGTACCGAAGCTGACCGGGAACCAGACGCCGCCGGCCTGCGGCTCGTAGGTGACGGTAAAGCCGAGGTTCGGCAAGCTGGTGCCCAGCAGGGTGCGAACGGCGAACGGGATCCTGCGCGCCATGGTCGTTTGTACCAGCACCGGCTGGTACGCAGTACGATCGATGTACGCGTCACCCTTCCAGCCGAAGTCTTCTTTGTCTTTCGGTTTGAAGGTGACATGAAAGACGTCGCGGCCGTTCATCTTTTCACTGCCCAGCAGCTTGAAGTCGTAATCCCCTTGGGTCTTAGAGGTTAGCGGGAACAGCTTTGAATTGAGCCCGTCTTTCGACTTCTCCTGTGTTAGATTTTCGCGCATGTTTTCGACCAGATCGCGATCCATGAATTCATCATTGTCGATCTCCTCCACGTGCTGGCTCGGCAGGTGCTCGTATGAGACGTAGGCATGCTTCACGAGCAGGCGGCCATCGAGCTTCAGGAGCTGCCGATTCGAGCCGTCGGGCGTGGGAGTGACGCGCGTCTCGGTCACCTCTTCACAGCGCACGGTCTTGCCTTTACGCGAGAGCACACGTGCATGCTGCACGTAAACATAGTGCGTCCGCTCGGCCTGCGATCGATCCTGATTCGCCGCCACGCGCGCCATGATCCCGGCAGCATCCTGCGCGACCAGTGGCACAGCTAGAAACAACAGAACGCAACTCGACCATCCACCCATATTCTCCGGTACGCCTGGCTGCGCGCCGAAGTTCCCTGGAAGAACGAAGAACGGCATCTGCGTCATGTACCCACGAAGTTGTGCCTGTCCGGCGCTTGGACGCACTTGCTCTTGTACGATCGTTCTATGCAGGTTTCCGGGCTCTACGCCATTGTGGATCAAGGGACCTTGGCGGCTCGGGAATTTACGCTTCGAGCATTTGCCGAGGAGCTTCGCGCGGCGGACATTGGCATCCTGCAATACCGCGACAAGGCGGCGGATGATGACGTCGCACTTTACCGTGCGGAGGAGATCGGCTCTGTCTTCGAAGGCTCAGGGACGGTGCTGATCGTCAACGACCGCCTGGACACGATGTTGCTTGCAGGGTGGGACGGAGTGCACGTCGGCCAGGAGGATACCGCGGCCGAGGACGCACGTGTGATCGCTGGCGATGGTCGGGTCATTGGCGTCTCCTGCCACACCATGGAGCAGGTTTGGGAGGCGGAGCAGGGAGTTGCAGACTACCTTGCGATCGGGCCGGTCTTTGCGACCAGCACCAAGCTCGACGCGTCGCCTGTAGTCGGCCTGGACTTCGTCCGGCGCGCGCGGGAAGCGACGACCAAACCGCTGGTGGCGATCGGGGGCATCACGCGAGCAAATGCGTCGCCGGTGATCGCAGCCGGAGCAGATTCAGTGGCTGTGATCTCTGGCCTGCTGGTCAAGGGAGAGCGGGTCGAGAAGGTGGCACGCGACTTTAACGCACTTTTCCGGTAGAACAAGGGAACGTGAATCGTTCAACAAAAGACTTCCTGGAACCGGGCGATGCGGTTGCAGATCAGCAACGCACCGCGCCGCGCTTCGTCCAGGGAATGGGCCTGTTCTCGGCGACAGCCATCGTCATGGGCTCGATGATCGGGTCGGGTATCTTTATCGTCTCGGCCGATATGAGCCGGACGCTGGGATCGCCGGCGCTGCTGATCGGGGCCTGGCTGTTGACCGCCGCAATGACAATCATCGGTGCGCTCAGCTATGGCGAACTCGCGGCGATGATGCCGAAGGCAGGCGGCCAGTACGTCTATCTGCGCGAGGCGCTGGGACCAATCTGGGGGTTTCTATACGGCTGGACGCTCTTCCTTGTCATTCAGACCGGCACAGTGGCTGCGGTAGGCGTAGCGTTCGGCAAGTTCCTCGGCGTCTTCTTCCCCGCGGTCAGCAAGAATAACTGGATCTGGCACCTGGGCGCCGGCAACATCGGTCTCAATACGGCGAACCTGGTCGCCATTACCGTCATCACGCTGCTGACGCTGCTCAACACCTTCGGCGTCAGACTGGGCGCGCTCGTCCAGAACATCTTCACCTCAGCCAAGGTGGTCGCGCTTGCGGGTGTGGTCGGCGTAGGGCTCGTTGCTAGGAACGGCACGGCTCTCGCAGCCAATTTCGGCGTGGGCTGGCACGGCTTCTGGTCGGGCTCGGGCTTCAGCACGCTGCACGCGGTGCGTGTGGGCGCGCATGGGCCGACCGCGATGGTTGGCCTCCTTACCGTGGTCGCGGTGGTTCAGGTCGGGTCGCTCTTCTCGTCCGACTCATGGAACAACGTAACCTTTACCGCCGGCGAGATCGAGAACCCAAAGCGCAACCTGCCGCTCTCGCTCGTCATAGGCACCGGCGTCGTGCTGCTGCTCTACATAGCTTGCAACTTCGTCTATCTAAGCGTGCTGCCGCTTGCCGGTGCGGCCGATTCGACCACGCTGGGCGGACGTGGCATCCAGTTCGCTGCTGAGGACAGGGTCGCGACCGCTGTCATGGAGCAGGTCTTCGGTGCCTTGGGTGCGAAGCTCATGGCCGGCGTCATCCTCATCTCCACGTTTGGCTGCGTGAACGGCCTGCTGCTGGCGGGCGCTCGCGTCTATTACGCGATGAGCCAGGACGGCCTCTTCTTCAGGGCTGTTGGCCGTCTCAGCCCCAAGACCAGCGCCCCGGTGAACTCGCTCTGGCTGCAGTGGGGCTGGACGTGCCTGCTCTGCCTCAGCGGAAGCTATGGCGACCTGCTCGACTACGTGATCTTCGCCGTGCTCATCTTCTACATCCTCACCATCTTCGGGCTCTTCGTCCTGCGGCGCACCCGGCCCGACCTGCCTCGCCCCTATAAAGCCATCGGCTATCCTGTGCTGCCGGCGGTCTACATCATCATGGCGCTTTGGATTTGTTTGGTACTCTTGCGTTACAAACCCCAATACACGTGGCCGGGATTGATCCTGGTGGTGCTGGGCGTACCTGTATATCTATTTTGGAAAAGAAGCTCCGGCGCACGCGCCCATGAGCTCATCAGCTAGGCAGTTTTTGGGGAGATGTAGGGACGAATGGCGAACCTTTTTGCAAAAAAGACGATGGATGTCCTCATGGCCGAGGCGAACGAAGAGGGTTCGCAGACGCTGGAACGTTCGCTCGGTCCATTTGCTCTTACCGCACTCGGTATAGGAGCGGTGATCGGCGCCGGCATCTTCGTTCTCTCGGGTCTGGGCGCCAAGACTGCCGGCCCTGCGCTCATGCTTGCCTTCATCCTGTCCGGCCTGGGCTGCGCTTTTGCGGGTCTCTGCTACGCGGAGTTCGCTGCCATGATCCCGCTTGCCGGCTCCGCCTACACCTATGCCTATGCCACGCTCGGTGAGCTCTTTGCCTGGATCATCGGCTGGGACTTGACGCTTGAGTACGCGATGGGTGCCTCAACGGTGAGCTCCGGCTGGTCGAACACCTTCGTCGAGTTCCTCGCAATCTTCGGCTTGAAGTTCCCACTTTGGCTCGCATACGATCACTGGACGGGGCTCAAGCGCGCCTTTGATATCGTGGGCCGGCAGACCGTGACGGCCGCTTATCCCGACCTCATTCCTGGTACCAAGCCATTCTCTGACGCCCTGCTAACCTTGCTAGCCAATCCCTCCGCGGCCCTGACCGCGCAGGCCCACGCTTTGCTCGGGGCGCCACATATCTTCGGCGTGGAGGTCGGCTTCAATCTGCCCGCCTTCCTCATCGCCCTGCTGATCACGACCGTGCTCGTCATTGGTATTAAGGAGTCAGCCAACTTCAATGCCGGGATCGTCGTCCTCAAGGTCGCAGTCGTGCTCTTCGTGCTGGGTCTCGGCTCGCACTATGTCAACAAGGCAAACTGGGGCACAGACTGGCATACGTTCGCGCCCTTTGGCGTAGGCGGCATCGGTCTGGCCGCCGGGCTGGTCTTCTTCTCCTACATCGGCTTTGACGCGGTATCAACCACCGCGCAGGAGGCCAAGAATCCGCAGCGCGATATGCCCATCGGCATCATCGCCTCGCTCGCCATCTGCACGCTGCTCTATATCGGCGTCGCTGCTGTTCTGACCGGTATGGTCTACTGGCCCGAGATCAACATTGAAGCGCCGATTTCGCGCGCTTTCCTCGACCGTGGTCTCAACACCGCTGCCAACGTGATCACGATCGGCGCGCTCGCCGGCCTTACCTCTGTCATGCTGGTCATGCTGCTCGGCCAGAGCCGCGTACTCTACTCGATGGCCAAGGACGGGCTGCTCCCCAAAGGCTTCTTTGCTGCTATCCATCCGCGCTTCCGTACGCCCTGGAAGGGCACCATCCTCGCCGGTATGTTGGCGGCGATCGTCGGGTCGGTGACCCCGATCGACACCATCGGCAAGATGGTCAACATCGGCACACTCTTCGCATTCGTCATCGTCTGCATTGCGGTCATCATCCTCCGCCGCAAAGATCCACACCGGATCCGCCCTTTCAAAACGCCGCTGGTGCCGCTGGTGCCGATTCTTGGTATCTGCTTCAACGGTTACATGATGATCGAACTCGGAGCTGCCAACTGGATACGCCTCATCGTCTGGCTGCTGATCGGCCTGGTCGTCTACTTCGCCTACAGCCGCAAACATAGCCGCGTGCAGCAGGCGCTGCTGGGGAAGTAAAGCCAGCAGCACCTGCAAACGCGTCCTGATGCCGGACTGGTGCCACTTCGCGGAGTGGAAGCGCCACGCGCCAAGATGTTCGAGTCTTATCCCTGAAATCTACGCGCGTAGCGCCCCTAACCCACGGCGTGGTCCCTGTTCGCGACTAGGATACGGTGCCGTTGTGTTGCCTTACTCCGTGGGCGCTGCTGACGCCGTCTTCGGCTTAGCGCTGGCAGGTGAGGGTTCTACCTGCAGCGGCAGGGTGACGGTGTCTGATGCAGTGGGGTCGTCGCGCAGCCTGATGTAGAAAGTTGCAGGTGCCTGGTGGGCGTTCGAGGCGACCTGAGGCCGCGGCATCGCAACACTGGCGTCAACAAAGCCTTCGGGAACCGCGGTGGGCGCGGTGAAGGCCGCGTCGGTCGAGATGGAATCGATGAGGTAGAGGGCGGAGCCTGAGAGCTGGCACGCCTGGTCCTTCACCGGGGGGCAGTGCAGTTCCGTCAGGGTGGGCAGCCGGACGATGGTGGCGAGCGGAAGCCATTCGCCGTGTGTGCCGTCAGCAGCGATGGCGCGGACATGAAACTGGCCGAAGGTAGAGGGCCCGAAGGTTTTCAGGGGATCGAAGGTCGCGAGGATGGTGTGACTGTCCTGCATCACGAGGGTTCCGGCAGCGATCGAAAGCGTCGTCTTAAGCGGAGTATCCGGCTGGTTCGCAGGTGCTCCATCACCCATGTCTTTGCTCGCGATCTCGACCTGCCCATTGCGCGGGAACTTGTCCTGCGACTTCAGAAAGAAGGTAAGCTGGGCGCCGAGCGGAAGATCCTCGAGTGAGTTCAGCTGGATGGGCGAGGGCTGCGGCTGGGTGACTCGGCGGCTCAGGATGGTGACCGAAGGCCGCGACGGCATCACGAGGGTCGAGGTTTGAAGCATGCGCCCATCCTGCAGGCGGACGGTGGCCACGATCTTTTCATTCACCTTAAGGTTTGGCGCTTTCGTGTCCTTGGGCAAAGCGAGGGCAAGAGTGTTCTTTGGCGTTTCACCCGCGTCGCCTGGACCCTGCTCGGTTGGCGTGAAGACAAGATCTCTGCCGCCGGCACTGAAGGTGAGCGACTTGACCTGGTCGAGGCTGTTGCCGGTGAGTGCGGCTGTAAGGTCGCCGGCGTGGATGCGGAAGGACTCAATCTTGGCCGGCTCCGCGAACGACTTGGTGCCCAGCTGATCCGGTTGCTTTTCCCCGAACTGCTGGATGGACAGATGGACGTCACCGGGCGTGGTCGCCTTCTGCAGGTTGAGGGTGACCTCGATCGGCCGCACGGGTGGGATGACCGGGGCTGCGGTTGGGGGGCCTTCTGCCGTCACCGGCGACTTCGGCGAGGCGGCTGCAGGGGGTAGCTTCCAGTCGACCTTGGTCTCGCCGGGCTCAAGCGCGATCGACTCGACGCAGGCGGTTCCCGTAGCAGTAAGCTGCAGGTGATTAGGCTGACCGGCGATCAGCACCTCTGGGGTCTCTGGTGAGGTGACGATCTTCCAGCCCTGGCCAGCGACGTTCTGCAAGGGAAGCGTTGGGCCAGTGTAGTGGTCAAAGCCCCAGTAGCCCTCGATAGTTCCCGTGATGGGCTCGCCGGGGACGTGGGGTGCGGCGTTAGTAGCCGGTTTAGGGTTCTTGGTGCCCTGAGCTAATGAGGCAGCAGTGCCCGTCGTCACGGGCTTGATCTCCGCCGGCAGCGGCAGTTCCTTGCGCAGGCTGGGGTTCGGGTCGAGCGTCAGGCCGCCCTGATAAGGGTCGGCCATGATCGGCAGATCCAGTTTCTGCGCTTCGACCGTCAGGTCGGGCTTTTGCGCCTGCGGCTGAGGCATCTGCTCCTTTGGGCTGCTCACGTTGGCATCCGGCTTCGGCAGCGGAGCTGACTGCCTGCCGTCGGATCTTCGATCGCCCTTCGCCGTGGCAGCTGGCAGGTTCAGGTGCAGCACCAGGTCGTGCGCGTAGGAGGTCGAGAAGACCAACGGCGCGCCTTCGATCGGTAGCACCATGTGCGGGTCAAGCAGGCACGAGATATGGCTCGGGTCTGCGGGCCGGAGGGGCGGCAGGGTTGCTGGCTGCACGGCTGGGAGGCCGATGACAATCACCGATTTAGGGTTATGGAAGGACGGCGGGGTATTGAGGCGCAGGTTCAGGGTCTCGCTCACGCGCTGTTCCGAATCGGGAAAAGCGATGGCTGGGATGTAACGGTATTGCGCTGTGTGCAGGTTGCTGGTAAGCCTCACCAGGTCGACGATCGCGCCTACGTATGCCGAGTAGAGCCCCCCACCGGCTGCGCTGGTCGCGCTGGCGGCCTGGATGAAGTCGGACGCTGATCCGTTTGAAAGGGCCGCCACAACTGTTTGACCGTGGCCATCGTCGAGCAGTGTCTGGGTTCCGGTCTGGGTGAGGCAGGTGTACTGCTGATCGGGAGTCTTCTTGAAGCAGTCCGGATTTGGTTTAAGGTTGAGCGTCCTCGCCAGCAGGTCGGAGTGCTGCTGCAGAGCTACCGAATCGCCAGCCGGCACCTGCTTGATCTCGGCCAGGTAGCGCTCGATGCGCGCCTGCTCGAAGCCTGCTTCGGCTAAATCCTGTGACGCACGCACAAAGATCCCGGGACTTCCCTTTACCGCGGAACGCAATGTGCCGAAGTCGCCGCCCGTTTCGGGAGCGAGGAAGAGAATGGCCTGCTGCGCATCCTTGGGAACGGTGACATAGACGCCTTCTTCGCGTACGTTCTTCTGCCAGGTCTCGATCCGGGTGAACCAGCTGTCGGGCGGGGGATTGGTGGTGCCGCGCAGGAAGACGACGATCAGCAGGTACTTGACGGACTGCGACGGCGGAAAAGCTGGGTGCAGCCACACCTGATCGCCGGGCAGAAGATTAGGTACCGCCGCGATTGGCAGGGTGACGTCGCCACGTGTGACGCGCACGTCGATCTTCGGACCTGCAAGATCAAAACGTGCCTGGGCGTGCAACAACTCAGAAGGGCAGCAGAAGATCAGCAAAGATGCTACCGGCAGCAAGCATCGAAGGGAGAACTTGGCCATGACTAGAGTTTAGACGTTCTGCATGACAAGCGGGCTAACCCGCGCGGGGCAGAAGCGACCGCAGCCGTGTCCCAACGCAGGGTGCGCACCAATCCGCGGGGTGGAGGCGCTGGCTCATGCAAGAAGCCGACACTGAACCTCTACTATCTACGCGCTACAGCCCCCTGCGGGCGACAATCTCCTACGCGCGTCGGCTCCGCTACCCCCTGAAGTGGTAGCCATCCGCGATCAGGCCGTGGCTGCTGTCGCTTGCCCCTTCCTCTGTGCTACACCTGTTGCATGGCGAGCGATGAATCCATGCTGACCCCGCGCGAAGCTGCGCGCATGCTCGGGATCAGTTACCCGACAATCAAGCAGTGGATCCTGACCGGCAAGCTCCAGACCTCGGTAACGCCCGGCGGCCATCATCGGATTGCCGAATCGGTTCTGAAACCGTTCCTCGCCAGAGACCAGGCGAAGCCTGCCAATGAATCGCGCGAGCGTTTCCGCCGCGTGAGTGGACGCAACCAGATTGCGGGAAAGGTCGTTTCTATTCGGGTTGAGGGGCTGCTGGCCGAGGTGGTGATCGCTGCCGGCGAGATGCATATCACGGCCATCATCACGGCCGGTGCGATCAAGGAACTCGGTTTGAAAAAGGGTGATTCGGCCGCGGCGCTCATCAAATCCACAGATGTAATGATTGAGCGGTTATAGAGACAACGACATCAGCAACAGCCTCCTAATGCCGGCAGGTGTCACTTCGGGAATCGCTGTGCGCGCTAGAGGCTGCGGACGACTCGGGGCAGCGGACGACTCGGGACAGCTTGCGCGTGCAAGTGCTTCCTACGCACGAACTAGTCTACGTCCGCGATGAGGACGCGCTCGGTGTTGCCCGTCAGATGCTGATTGAACCTACGGATCAGGTCGTATAAAATCAGTTATCCATGAGACACGCTGCAGCGGCCACGGTCGCCCTTTTACTCGCTTCAGCTGCGATCGCTTCGGCCCAGGTATCGGCGGACCTGAAGGGACGCGTTACCGATGCCTCAGGCGCCATCATTGCCCACGCACAGGTTGGGTTACTTGAGACGGCGACCAACATTCGAAGGGCGACGGTCTCGACCAGCGCAGGTGAGTTCAGCTTCTCGCACCTCACGCCCGGAAGCTACCGGCTTGAGGCCGAAGCGTCAGGCTTTGAGCGACTGAGCCGCTCCGGCGTCACGATCGTTCTCGGGACCACCGTCAACGTCGATCTCGCGCTTACCGTGGGTGGAAGCTCCGACGTGGTGGAGGTGTCGGGCGATGCGCCTCTGCTGCAGACCGAAACGAGCAACATCCAGACCAACATCGCGGGCGCCGCGGTGCTTGCGATCCCGCTTAACTCGCGCAACTTCATCCAGCTTGCAACGCTTGCGCCCGGAGTCGAGCTGCCGCCGGGAACGCTCTTGCCACGCATCAACGGCGGGCGTCCTCGGACTAACGAGTACCTCTACGACGGCATCTCTGCGCTGCAGCCGGAGCCTGGCCAGGTCGCCTACTTTCCCATCCTCGACAGCATTGAGGAGTTCACGATTGAAGCCGATAACGTGCCCGCGGAGTTTGGCCGTTTCAACGGCGGCGTGGTCAACCTGGCGACACGGTCGGGTACGAATCATTTCCACGGCAGCCTCTTCGAGTTCTTCCGCAACGAAAACCTGAACGCACGCAACTACTTTTCGCCGGCGGGCCGTAAGCCCGAGTACCGGCGAAACCTGTACGGTGCGACCCTCGGTGGTCCGGTCTTCTACGATCGCCTGTTCTTCTTCGGCGACTACCAGGGCATCAAGCAACTGATCGGCAAGACGCTCATTTCAACCGTGCCGAACGTCGCTGAGCGGCAGGGCATCTTCACCGGCGTCTCGAAGATCTATGACCCGACGAAGACAGCGGTCGTTGGTGGCAAGTACATCCGTCCAGAGTTCACAGATGATGTGATCAACGTGCCACTTGATCCTACGGCCGTGGCGTTGCTGTCGCGCTTCCCGCTCCCGACCGCCGCCGGCGCAGCCAACAACTACTCTCGGACCGCGAACGATGCGGACCATCAGAACCAGTTCGACTTCCGTGTAGACGGCGCGTACCACCAGAAGGATCGTGCCTTCGGACGCTACACCTACTACAACGAGATCGAAGCACCGGTCACCTACCTGCCTGACGGCTCGGGGCCCGCCCCGCCAACGGTCTTCAGCACGACGGGCGCTTCCGGGTTGTCGCATGTGCTGGGTCAGCAGGCTGTCGCGAACGAGACCCATACCTTCTCGCCGCGACTGCTGAATGACTTTCGCGCCGGCTACACGCGCCGCGGCAATACGGTTGATGGTCCTACTCTTGGCAACACGGCGAGCGCCGCGCTTGGCATCCCTGGAATCCCGACGAACGCCGCCTTCAACAATGCGCTGCCATTATTTACGCTGACCGGCTTCGAGCAACTTGGCCCGGCCGCGAGCACCTTCGCGCAGTACCAGACGGCGGTGTGGCAGACGGTCGATACGGTCGTCTACACCAGGGGACGCCACGCGTTGAAGGCGGGGCTCGACTTCCGCTGGTATCAGCTGAACACCATCGCGCCGTCCAATCCTACTGGCTCCTTCGCCTTCACGACGACAGGCACCAACACGCAGACGATCTCCGGAGCGACGACCACTGGAGGCAACGCACTGGCGAGCTTCCTGCTGGGCCAGGTCGATACTTTCTCGATCGATTTGCAGGTAAACAAACTCCGTCCTCGCGACCATATTCAGGAGTATTTCGGTGAAGATGACTGGCGCGTCACCGACCGGCTTACGCTGAACCTGGGTGCGCGTTACACGCTGCATTTTCCATCGACCGAGAAGAACAACCAGGGTGCGGTCTTCAATCTTGCCACTCAGCAGCTCGATTACCTGGGTGTCGATGGCAACTCGAAGTCGGCACGTGAACTGCACTTCGGCAATGTGGCGCCTCGCATCGGGCTCACCTACCAGGTGACGCCGAAGACGGTGGCTCGAGCTGGATACGGCATCGTCTTCATCGATCAGTCCGGCATCACGACGCCATTCACGACGCCGCAGTTTCCTTTCATCCAGAACGTGCAGCAGAGGACCCAGGACAGCATCAACTCGGCCTTCCGGTTATCAACCGGACCGTCGGTCGCGCCGATCGCGTTGACCGCCGATGCGGGTCTCGGCCAGAGCGTCTACACGGTGAACCGAAAGGCGGGCTCGGGCTACAGCCAGCAGTGGAACCTTGCGTTCGAGCGTGCGATCACGAAGAACCTGTCCGTTGATGTCGCGTATGTTGGCTCGCACATCGTACACGTCGGCATCCCGGATTCGAACCTGAACCAGCTTACTGTTGATCAGTTACGTGAAGGCCTGAATAACCCGACCGCGCTGACTGCCAAGGTGCCGAACCCGTACTATGGACAGATCCCGGTGTCGTCGACCATCGGCGGCAAGACAGTGTCCGCCGCGCAGCTGCTGAAGCCATATCCGCGCTTTCAGAACATCGCCACGTACCGCAACAACTCGGGGCAGTCGAATTACAACGCGTTTGAAGCCAAGGCCGAGCAGCGTCTGAGCCATGGCATGTACCTGCTTGCCTCCTACACGCACTCGAAGCTGATCGATGATGCCTCTTCCGTCTTTTCATCCACCGTTCTTTCGTCTCCGAACACAAGTTCTCTGATCGCTGCGGATGCATTCAATCCACTGCTCGAACGTGACTCCTCAAGCGGCGACATGCCGAACGTGCTTTCGCTCGCCGGAGTCTACGAACTACCCGCAGGCCGTGGACACAGCTTCGCATCGCATGGCATGGCCGCGGCGGCGCTTGGCGGATGGACGCTGAATGGCATCTACTCAATGCAGTCAGGGATGCCGGTCACGGTGACGCAAGCAACTAACAACAATGCCTTTGCGGGGTTTTCGCTGCAGCGACCCAATCTGGTTACAAATCCCCGGCTGCCATCGAACCAGCGCTCGGTGAAGCAATACTTCAACACCGCGGCCTTCGCGACGGCGCCTCAGTTTACGCTTGGGAGTGCTTCGCGCAACCCGGTGCGGGGCCCAGCCTTCCGCGACCTTGATGCCGCACTGGTAAAACACACCCGGGCTGGCGAAAACACAGACCTTGAGTTCCGCGCAGAGATCTTCAATGTGTCAAACACACCGGCCTTCTCGCAACCAAATGGCAGCTTCGGCTCAGCTGCCTTTGGCACCATTACCAGCACCACCACCGAACAACGCGTTGCACAGTTCGCGGTAAGGATCAGTCGCTAGAAGCAACAGCAACCGCACGTCAGCGCTCCCACGCTACAAAGTGGTCGCCCTCGCCACGGGACGCAATCGCGGTCGCTGCTACGCCGGATACTTCACGATCTTCGAGAAGGTTTCGGGGTCGAGGCTGCCCCCTCCTACCAGGGCTCCGTCGATGTCGGGCTGGGCCATGAGGCGTGCGGTGTTTTCGGGCTTGACGCTGCCCCCGTAGAGGATGCGCACGGTGTCGGCGCGTTCTTTGCCGATACGTTCGCCCACCTCCCTTCGGATGATGAGGTGGGCTTCCTGGACCTGGCTGGGCGTCGCGGTCGACCCGGTGCCGATCGCCCAGACAGGCTCGTAGGCGATGATGAGCTTGCCGCAGCCTTCGGGTTCGACGCCGTTCAGCGCGCATGCTATCTGCCAGCGGAGCACGGCTTCGGTGAGGCCGGTCTGTCGCTTGTCGAGGGTTTCGCCGACGCAGACAATGGGGGTGAGGTCGTGGCCGATGGCGGCTTTGAGCTTCCAGTTGACCATGTCGTCCGTTTCATGCGCGTAGATGCGGCGTTCGGAGTGGCCGAGCAGGACATGCGTGCAGCGGATGCTGGCGAGCATGGTGGGCGAGGTTTGACCGGTGTAGGGTCCCTCGTTCATCCAGTGCATGGTCTGTGCGCCGGCGTGGACATTGGTCCCCTGAATGCGGTCGAGCACATAGCCGAGCGACGACATGGTGGGGAAGATGGCGATCTCGTCGCGGGTATGGTCTTCGACCAGAGGAAGGAAGGCGTCAAGGAAGGCGAGCGACTCGCGGGGTGTCTTGTACATCTTCCAGTTGCCGGCGATGAGTGGCTTGCGCATGTTCTGACTATTCTTTCATTTTGAAAGAAGCAACAGCAACCGCGTCCTTACTCCGCACGGGCGGTGCTCCGGATGATGCTGGACGCTTCGCGTGCTAGGGCTTGTTGGTAAGGGCTTCGACCCCGGGCAGGACCTTGCCTTCAAGAAATTCGAGCGAGGCACCGCCCCCGGTTGAGATGTGCGTGATCTTGTCGGCGAAGCCGGACTTCTGGATAGCCGACACCGAGTCACCGCCCCCGACGATGGTGGTTGCGTCTTCATTCTTCGCAACGGCCTTCGCGATGGCGTTGGTGCCATGCGCGAAGGCGGGGAACTCGAAGACGCCCATCGGGCCATTCCACAGGACCGTCTCGGCATCGGCAATGACCGAGGCGAAGAGTTTGACGGTCTTGGGACCGATGTCGAGGGCCATGAGGTCTGCGGGGAAGGCGCCGTCGCCTTCAAAGGTGGTCGCGGTGGCGTGTGCGTGGAAGCGGTCGGCAAGGATATGGTCGACCGGGAGAAGGAAGCGGACGCCTTTCGCGTCGGCCTGCTCAAGTGCAGCTTTCGCGATGTCGATCTTGTCGACTTCAACCAGTGACTTGCCGGTCTCCTGGCCGCGGGCGCGGAGGAAGGTGTAGGCCATGCCACCGCCGATCAGGATCGAATCTGCCTTGTTGATAAGCGATTCGATGACGTCGATCTTGTCCGATACCTTTGCGCCACCGATGATAGCAACGAACGGACGATTGGGATCGTTCAGCGCCTTGCCCAGATGCTGCAGTTCGGACTCCATAAGGAGCCCTGCGGCTGACTGCTCCACAAAGTGCGTGATGCCTTCGGTCGAGGCGTGCGCCCGATGCGCGCTGCCGAAGGCGTCGTTAATGTAGATGTCGCAGAGGCCCGCGAGTTCTTTCGCAAAGCCCGGCTCATTGACCTCTTCACCTTTGTGGAAGCGGAGGTTCTCGAGCAGCAGGGTCTGACCTGGTTCGAGGTTGTCGACCAGCTCGCGGGTGACTTTGCCGATGCAGTCGGGCGAAAAAGCGACGTTTTCATCTTCGCCCAGCACGTGGTCGAGCAGCTTGCGCAGACGGTCGACGACCGGACGCAGACTCATGGCGGGGATGCGCTCGCCCTTGGGTCGGCCGAGGTGCGAGCAGAGGATGACGCGAGCCTTGCGGCGCAGGGCGTACTCGATTGTGGGAACGGTCTCGCGAATGCGCGTGTCATCGAGGATCCGAATCCCCTCACCGGTGTCCTTCGAAAGGGGCACGTTAAAGTCGACGCGGATGAGGACACGTTTGCCGGTGAGATCGAGGTTGCGTATGGAGAGCTTTGGCATCGGTCTCGTTTATAGCATCCGAGGCTCGCTGTGGCTACGCAAACGGACGGTTTTCGCAGCTGCGAAAGGGAATTCCGCTGACTACTCAGCGACTTCCGGGATAAGCGCGTCGACTTCGATCTCGACCTTCCAACGCGGATCGATAAGAGCCTGAACGACAACCATGGTGGAGGCTGGCCGTACCAGCGAGAAGAACTTTCCGTGAACTCGTCCGACCGCCTCCCAGTCGCAGACGTCGGTCAGGTAGATCCGGGTTCGAACGATGTGTTCGAAGCTGGTACCAGCCTCTTTGAGGACGCTGGCAATGATGGTGAGGCACTGATCGGCCTGTCCGGCTACGTCAGCGTCATCACAACCGACCGGGCCGGTGCCCGAAACCATAACGTGACGCCCAACGCGGACGGCGCGGGAGTAGCCGATGACTGGCTCGAAGGGGGACGTGCCGGAGATGTTCTGGCGTTCGCTCATAGTGTCTTGGATGCGAATGGGCACCAGAAGCAACAGCAAATGCATCCTCATCGCGGACGGCGACCATTTCGTGCGATGGAGGCGCCTGCTTGCGGTTGAGGCTGAGGTTCAGCCTCGACCTCCGAGGTGCAAGCGCTCCCAGCCCATGAAGTAGCGCCCGGCCGCGGTCAGGATGCGGTTGCCGTGGTTCTTAGAGCCCCTTCGCGACCAGGAACAGGATGAGGTCCTTGACGCGGCTTGAGTAGCCCCACTCGTTGTCGTACCAGGAGATGACCTTGCCCATGTTCGCGCCGACGACCTTGGTCAGCTTTGAATCGACAATCGACGAGAGAGCGTTGCCGCGGAAGTCGGTCGAGACGAGCTCTTCGGTGGTGTAGCCGAGGATGCCTTTCAGCGGCCCTTCGGCGGCTGACTTCAAAGCCTCGTTGACGCTTGCCGATGTAATCGGCTTCTCTGACGTGAAGGTAAGGTCCACGACCGAGACATTGGGCGTCGGGACGCGGATCGCGAAGCCGTCCAGCTTGCCGTCCATGGCAGGGATGACGAGCTTGAGCGCCTTGGCGGCGCCGGTCGAGGAGGGAATCATCGAAAGCGCAGCGGCACGTGCGCGGCGCAGGTCCTTGTGCGGTGTGTCGAGGATGACCTGGTCGTTGGTGTAGCTATGGATGGTGGTCATGATGCCGCTGGAAATCCCGAAGGTGTCATTCAGGACCTTGACGACGGGCGCGAGGCAGTTAGTGGTGCAGGAGGCGTTCGAGATGATGTGATGATGCGCGGCGTCGTACTTGTCGTCGTTTACGCCGAGCACGAGGGTGATGTCCTCGTTGGTTGCGGGAGCAGAGATGATCACCTTTTTGACCGTGGTCCCCAGGTGAGCGTTGCTCTTGGTGGCGTCGGTGAAGAAGCCGGTCGATTCAACGACGATCTGGGCGCCCGCGCTTGCCCAGTCGAGCTTCGCAGGGTCACGCTCGGCGAAGACCTTGATAGCCTTGCCATCAATGATGATGCTGTCTTCAGTAGCGGAGATCTCGTTCTTCAGGTTGCCGAGGATGGAGTCGTACTTGAGCAGGTGGGCAAGAGTCGCGGGCGTGGTGAGATCGTTGACCGCGACTAATTCGATGTCTGGGTTGCCGAGGGCGGTACGGAAGACGTTGCGACCGATGCGGCCGAAACCGTTGATGCCTACTTTAACTGCCATGTGCGCGAGCTCCTAAATTGCCGGGAAGCGGGATTTGCGGGAACAGGATGTTGTCGCTGCAGGCCGCAGCGAACCCGTGACGCAGGACACCTGCCGGCTTAGTTGGAGGCTATCAAAGGCGGCGAGGGGGTGCAATCTCGGTACCCGCCAGTTTGCGGCGGCCAGAGGCGTGTGTTACAAGCGTGACTAGAGGCAGGGACTTCGGCGTGCGAGCAGACCGCGCAGGGAAGAGCCCGGCCGACTTATTGTGGCAAAGAGAGTAAGCGCGGTATGCGCGATTGGATATTGGACAAGATGAGACGGCGTTCGAGACGTGGTCCGAATGAATCGGAGTCAACGGGCAAGAGTGGTCAGGAGCTTCCCACCGGTCAAATGGCTCCTTTGCGGCCAACCTACCCTGATCCTGTAGCGCGTGAGCCGCAGGCGAAAGGGGAGAGCAAGGCCGAAATTGCGCGGTCGGAGGAGCTCCGGACAGACACGCCTGCGCTGAGTGCGTCCGAGATCTCTTCTGCAGCATCCGGTCTCAGGCAGTCCGCTGGTGCGGAAAGCCCGACGGTTGAGCCCCCGGCGGAGCACCAGTCGGATCTCCCTGAGTGGGATCCAACCCCGGCCGAGGGCTTCGCTCCGGCTGAGGCGGGCGAGAAGATGGTGGTCGAGACCCAGCCCGAGTCGCTGGCGACGCCTCCCGCCGAGCAGGTTCCAGCGAAGTCCCCGAGGGGCTATGTGGTGCTGACCATCGGGCTGCCTGGATCTGGCAAGACGACCTGGTACAAGCGCCGCGGGGTATCGCCGCTGTCGAGCGACATGCTGCGGACGATTCTGTTCGACGACATTACGGACCAGCGCTACCAAGGGCTTGTTTTCTCTACGCTCAGGAGTCTGCTGAAGGCGCGGCTCATCGCAAAGATGCCTTGGAACTATGTGGATGCGACAAACCTGAGTCCGCATGAGCGCAGGCAGTGGATCAAGATGGCGAAGAGCTTCGGCTACGAGGTGCAGGCGGTGTTCTTTGATGTGCCGCTGGCAGTTTGTCTCGAGCGCAACTCGAAGCGCGACCGCCAGGTGACGGATGAGGTGATGCACAAGATGGCCGAGCGCCTGCGTCCGCCAGCCTTCCGTGAAGGCTTTGACAAGATAACCGTGGTGCGGGTTAAGGGTGCTACTCCCGAGGCCGGAGCTTCGACTGGTGCTGAGGCTGCTGGTGCGATGCAGGGAGATGCGCCGGTCGATGAACCGGCCGGCAATGCTCCCGAGGTGAACGCGCCCGAAGAGCAGGCTCCCGAGGTACATGCGCCGCCGGTGCAGGCGGATGAGCCGGTTGAGTCGCCGAGCTAGGTTCAGAAGCAGGAGAGACGGATGAGTGAGGCCGGTGTGGAGTTCGCGAAGGTGAGCTTTGCACCGGCCTCTCAGCGTGCAGTCGAGCCGCCGCGGTTGATCCTGAAGGATGTTTCGCTGAAGCTTGAGGCCGGCACGACGACGGCTTTGCTGGGGCGGAGCGGGTCAGGCAAGACAACGCTGATGCGGACGGTGAACGGGTTGGTGATGCCGACGGGCGGTTCGGTGTCAGTCAGCGGAAAGAAGACGACGGAGTGGGATGAGCTTCAGCTGCGGCGCGGGATCGGCTACGTCATCCAGGACTCCGGCCTCTTTCCGCACTGGACGGTAGCGCGGAATGTGGGGCTTGCGCTTGAGCTTGCCGGGAAGCCGTCTTCGGCTCGTGTGGATGAGGTGTTGAAGCTCGCCGGCTTGGATGCTGACCTCAAGAATCGCTACCCATGGCAGTTGAGCGGCGGGCAGAGGCAGCGGGTCGGGCTGGCGCGTGCGCTTGCGGCCGATCCTGGCATCCTGCTGATGGACGAGCCGTTCGGAGCGCTGGACCCGATGACACGCGCCGAGATGCAGGACATGCTGCGAGCCCTGTTGAAGCAGGTGCGCAAGACGGTGCTGCTGGTGACGCATGACCTCGATGAGGCGCTGTTCCTAGCCAGCCGGATCATATTTCTTGAAGCCGGCGCGGTGGTGGCGGACCTGGCTTCCGGTGACGTGATGGGTTCTCCCAACGAGAAGGTTCGGCGGTACGTTGCGGCGGTACATCGAGGATGAATTTTTTCAAGCTGCATGGTGCGGAGATCGGGCGGTTGACGTTTGAACATCTGTGGCTGACGTTCTTCGCGCTGGCGCTGGCGGTTGTGATCGGGCTGCCGTTGGGGATCCTGCTCACGCGGTACGAGCAGGCTGCAAAGCCGGTGATTGCGCTGGCGAACGTGATCCAGGTCATTCCGAGCCTGGCGCTCTTCGGGCTTCTGCTGCCGGTGCCGTGGCTTGGTGAAAATGCGGCACGTCTCGCGATCCTGGCGCTGACCGGGTATGCCCTGCTTCCGATTGTCCGGAACACCTATGCCGGAATTCGCAGCGTGGACCCGGCGCTGGTCGATGTGGCTGAGGCGATGGGGATGACTGATGCGCAGAGGCTTTGGAAGGTGGAGCTGCCGCTGGGAGCGAGCGTGATCCTGGCTGGGATCCGGACGGCTACGGTCACCTGCGTGGGGGTTGCGACGATTGCTGCCGCGATCGGCGCGGGCGGGTTGGGGGAGCTGATCTTTCGCGGGGTGGCGTCGGTCGACAACGGGCTGGTGCTGGCGGGAGCCATCCCGGCGGCGTTGCTGGCGCTGGCAGCGGATGGGCTGTTGGGATACCTCGAAAAACGGGTTGAGGTACGACGTTCATGAGCGGCGGCGACCCCCGGCGGAGTCATCCAACAACCCACGAAGTGGTCGCCGTTTGCGATAAGGGCGTACCTGCTCCTAACGGGAACGTCCTTACGCCGGCCAGGCGAAACTTGGTGAGATGTTTTACGCTTCGCGTGTTCCTGCCTCTGCTCCTGACAGCTTGCGCACCTCCTCGAGGATCGCAGATTGTGATCGGGGCCAAGAACTTCACGGAACAGGTGGTGCTTGGTGAGTTGGTTGCGCAGGAGATCGAAGCGGAAGCGCCAGGTGAGAAAGTGGCGCGGCGCTTCTATCTCGCGGGTAGCTATCTGTGTCACCAGGCGCTCGTGTCCGGGCGCATCGATGCTTATGTGGAATATAGCGGGACGGCGCTTACGGCGATCCTGAAGCAGCCGCTAGCCACGAACCATGACGCTGCCGGAGTCTTTCGGACGATCGCCGGGCTGTATGACCGGCGTTACCAGGTGAAGGTGGAGCCGGGCCTGGGGTTTGAAGACACGTTCGCGATGGTGGTGCGAGGAGATGCGCCTGCGGGGTTGAAGAAGGTGTCAGACCTGCGAGGGCAGGCGCTCCGGCTTGGCGTCGGCTATGAGTTCCAGGCGCGGCCGGATGGACTGGAAGGCCTCGAGAAGGCTTACGGTCTCGCGTTTGCGCGGCCGCGAGTGATGGATCTGGGGCTGCTCTACCGTGCGCTTTCGGCGAATCAGGTCGATGTCATTGCAGGAAACTCGACGGACGGGCCGATTCGCGCGCTGGGCTTTCGCGTCCTTGCGGACGACCGGCACTACTTTCCTCCGTACGAGGCGGTACCCCTGGTGCGCGAAGACTCGTTGAAGTTGCACCCGGAAATGCAGCGTGCGTTTGCGAGGCTCGCAGGAAAGGTGGACGCAGCCGAGATGCAGGCGATGAACGATGCCGTTGACGGCAAACATGAGGATGTAGGCGAGGTCGTACGTCATTTCAGAGCCGCGAAGGGATTGTGATGCAAGAGCCATGGTTGCGAGGCACGTTGACGGAGTTAGACGCGGTGCGGCGGCAGGTGCTGCACTCGCTCGAGATGGCGGCAGAGGACGGGGAGAAGTGGTGCGCGTCGTTGAGTGATGAGGAGATCAGCGCCCGTCCCTTAGGACTTGCATCCGTGTGCTTTCACCTGCGGCACATGGTGCGATCGCTTGACCGGCTGCTGACCTACGCCGAGGGGCGCCAGTTATCGGATGCACAGCTTCACCTGCTGAACGAGGAGGCAGGGTGCAGCGAGCGTGCGGCCGACGTGATGGCAGAGTACCGGGAGGGGATCGCTGCGGCTGCGACGCGGGTGCGCGCCTTTGATCCGCACGAGTATGAAGACTGGCGTGGCGTGGGCCGGAAGAGCCTGCCGACGACCGTAGCGGGCCTTCTGGTGCACTGCGCCGAACACACGCAAAGACACCTGGGCCAGGCGATCACGACAGCGAAGATTGCAAAGGCAACGGCAACCGCATCCTAACGCCAGATGAGCGCCAATTCGAATTCGTGGATGGAAGCGCTTAAGCGCCTAAGAAGCTGAGGTCGAGCCTAGACTGCTAAGAGCACGCAGCGCTCCCACCCACGAAGTGTTGGCCGCCCGCGATGGGGGCGCGCTTGCGGTGGCTTTTGCTGATCGCTCGTTAGCTGACCAGGTGGCCCATCTTGTCCTGCTTGGTCTTCAGGTAGAACTCGTTCGTCGGCTCGGAGGGAACGATCGCGCTCAGGCGCTCGACAACCTTTACGCCGGCCTGCTCGAGGGCCTCTACCTTCTCGGGGTTGTTCGTCATCAGCCGCACGGCGTTGACACCGAGCATCTTGAGGACTTCGGCGGGAAGCTCGAAGTGACGGCAGTCGGCCGCATAGCCCAGCTCGAGATTAGCTTCGATGGTGTCGCGTCCACGGTCCTGCAGTTCGTAGGCCTGGAGCTTGGCCATGAGGCCGATACCGCGGCCTTCCTGGTTCTCGTAGAGCAGGATGCCGCGGCCTTCTTCGGCGATGGTGGCAAGCGCGAGCTCAAGCTGCTGGCGGCAGTCGCAGCGGAGCGAGTGGAAGACGTCGCCGGTGAGGCATTGCGAGTGGATGCGCACGATGGGCGCGGGATCGGCAGTGATGTCGCCCATGACAAGCGCCACGGCGGACTCGATGCGGACCGCAGGCGCAGGAATCGAGTCGTTGCAGGGCATCGGGTTTTCTACAGAACCTTCAAAGCCCAGGATGCGGAAGTGCCCCCAACGCGTAGGAAAATCGGCATCGGCCATCTTGCGGACTGAGAGAAACGGCATGGGTTGATTATAGAAGCAACGGCAAGCGCGCCCTAACGCCACTTCGTGGGGTGGAAGCGCCTGTGCGTCGGCAGGCGAGATCTAATGTCTGCTTTCCCGTGCGTCAGCGCTCCCACCCCACGACGTGGTCGCCGCCCGCGACCAGGGCGCAGTTGCCGTGACTCTCTATAACCAGCCCACCGCGTTAGACTCGTGGGGTGAAGATCGTTCCGACCTCGTTGATCCTGATCACGCTGCTGGTGGAGCTGGGTGTGGCGGCTGCGGTGTCGAGTTCGCTGGCGCGGTCGCAGGCGTTTCGCGAGTTGCTGCTGCTGACGGTAAGAACGCCAAAGCAGACAGCGAGGCTGGTCTTCCTGATCTGTTTTCCTCTGGTGCTGGGTGTGTGGGTACGGGTGCGCGTACCGAACTTTCTGGCGGCGGATATCAGCTTCGAGGCGACGATCCTGCTGGGCATCCTGCTGGGGCCGTTTGCCGCGATGGCAGGGGGCGCGGCGCTGGCCGTGCCTGCGCTTTTGCACGGCGAGTTTTGGAGCCTGCCGGTGAACCTGGCGGTGGGGGCGGTGGCGGGTTCATTCGGGCGGATTGCGGAGATCGAGGATGTCTGGTCCTTCTCACCCCTGATTGATTTGAGCGTGTACCGTTGGGTCACGCGAAATCTGAAGCGCCCGCATCTTGACCGACAGATTCTGCTGCTTGTATTGATTTCGGGCATGCAGTTTGTGTGCAGCCAGTTAGGGCGGATCCGACCGCGGCTGTTCTTTGAGCTGTACTCGACGACGTGGTGGGTAGAACTGATGATCTGCCTGACGGCGCCGGTAGTGGTCGGTATCCCGTTAAAGATATGGAACCAGATCCGCATCGAGCGCAAACTCGAGGAGCAGACCCGGCTGCTGCTTGAGGCGAAGCTCGATGCGCTGCAGCGGCAGATCAATCCTCACTTCCTGTTCAATACGCTGAACTCGATTACGTCGCTCGTGCGCTCAAAACCAGAGCTCGCGCGCGAGATGATTGTGAAGCTTGCGAACATCCTGAGGATCCTGCTGAAGGATCGCGAGGCGTTCGTTCCGTTTGCCGAAGAGCTTGCATTTACCGATGATTACTTGGACATCGAAGTGGTTCGCTTCGGTGAGAAGTTGCGGGTGGTGAAGGAGATTGCCGCTGATACGCTCGGCGTGGTGGTGCCGAGCATGCTGCTGCAGCCGTTGCTTGAGAACTCGATCAAGCACGGGCTTGAGCCGCGTATCGACGGAGGTACCGTGACGCTGCGCAGCCGGATTACGGAGGAGGGACGGCTACTCGTGGAGGTGGAGGATGACGGGGTCGGGATGGCGCCTGAGCGTCCAGTGGGCAGGGCGCAGGGCGAACAGATCGTCCGCCCGGGGACCGGAATCGGGATGAGAAATGTGCGGGAGCGCTTGCAGGTGCTTTATGGCGAGTCGGCGGAGGTGGAGATTGAAAGCCGGCCAGGGCGCGGGACAAAGGTGAAGCTGTTGATGCCAGTCATCGAGGGCTCGGGCGCCAGTTGGGCGGAGATGCGCGAGGCGGTCGCCGGGGCACTGCGCGGCTTCGGACGTTGAGTGAGAGGAGCGAGGAATGGCGGTCTACGAGGATGATCTTTCGCAGATTGTGCACGAGCTGAATCAGTCGTCTGCGATGGCTGGTCGTGCTGGTCAAAGGTCAGAACGGTCGGTAGACCGGCTGATTGGCCGCGGGGGGCTTGAGGCAGTACTCGCGCAGGCCGCGGCAGAGGGTGCGTCTGACGTGATCCTGGTGGCAGGCTCAGGTGTAGCGATGCGTGTGAACGGACTGCTTGCCCCGGCGGCCGGCAGGCTGTTGGCCGCGGAAGACGTGAGGGCCATGCTGCTGCCTCTGCTGGCGCCCTCGCAGGCTAAGGAGCTTGAGGCGGCGCGGGCGCTTGATTTCTGCTTCGTACGTGAGGGAGTGGGTAGATTCCGGGCGAACGTCCACTACCAGCGCGGCACGCTGGCAGCGAGTATCCGGCTGCTGCCGGCGCAGGTGCCGACGATCGAAACGCTGCACCTGCCGCCCATGCTGGCGCGCCTTATGGAGCGGCGGCAGGGCCTGGTGCTGCTGACCGGGCCTACAGGATCGGGCAAGACATCGACCATGGCTGCGCTTGTCGACCTGATCAACCAGCGACGGCGCGATCACATCATCACCATCGAGGACCCGATCGAGTACCAGCATGTGAACCGCAGCTCAATCGTCGAGCAGATCGAGGTAGGCCGCGACACGCCGTCGTTCGATCATGCGGTGCGTGCGGTGCTAAGGCAAAATCCGGATGTGATCCTGATCGGCGAGATGCGTGATGCGGAGACGATGGCCGCGGCCCTGACAGCGGCCGAGACCGGGCACCTGGTATTGTCGTCGCTTCACACCAACGATGCGGCGCAGACGATGTCCCGCATCCTTGACAGCTTTCCGGCCAGCAACCAGGCGCAGATCCGACAGCAGCTTTCTCTTGCCCTGCTGGCAGTGATCGCGCAGCAGCTGGTCCCCGCGGTCGGGGTCGTCGGCAGGTATCCCGCAGTGGAGGTCATGGTGGCGACCACCGCGATCCGTAATCTCATCCGTACCGGGCAGGATCACCAGATGCGTTCGCATATCTCGACCGGGAAGAACGACGGAATGATGACCATGGATCAATCGCTGGCGGAACTGGTGAAGACGCGCAAGGTGACGCGCGAGGCAGCGTTGGCGCACTGCTATCATCCGGACGAACTGCTTGCGAACCTTGATCGCCTGATCTAATCTGACGCTTGTCTTGTTCGACAGGGTACAGGCCGAGGGTAACTGTTGTTAGCGGGCCAAAATGCGACGGTAATACTGCTCGTAGAGCGTAATAATGCCCGATGCGCAGAACTGATCCTGGGCTTTCCTGCGCGCGGCCTGGGCCATGTTGGCGAGTCGCTCGGGCGAGCTGAGTAGATGGATGGCTGCCTTGGCCATCGACTCCACGTCCCCCACTTCGAAGAGGCAGCCATCGACCCGGTCCTCGATGAGCTCCGGGACGCCGCCGACGCGGGTTGCAATGGCGGGTACACCTGAAGCCATGGCCTCAAGCGCGGCCAGGCCAAAGGACTCCATCTCGGAGGGCATCAGCATCAGGTCGGCGCAGGGCAGGAGCTCATTGACGTTGTCCTGTTTGCCGAGGAAGTGGATGCGTTCGAAGACTCCGAGCTGCCGCGCGAGGTACTCGGCGGTTGAGCGGTCGGGGCCGTCGCCGATGAGCATCAGGCGCGCGGGCATGGCGGCGGCGACCCGGGCGAAGACCTCGATGACGTCCGTCACCCGTTTCACGGGGCGGAAGTTGGAGAGGTGGACGAGCAGGCATTCGTTCGCTCCGGCGTAGAGTGGGCGCATCTGGGCGACGAGTTCGGGTCTTCTGAGATAGACGTCGCAGTTGACGAAATTACGGATCACTTCGATCTCGCCGCCAAGCGAGAAGGCCTCGAAGGTGCGTTCGCGCAGGTGAGCGGAGATGGCCGTCACCCCGTCTGACTGTTCGATACCGAACCGAGTGATCGGCAGGTAGCTGCGATCGAGGCCAACGAGGGTGATGTCTGTGCCGTGGAGCGTGGTGATGAAGGGCAGTTGAATGCCGCGGGCGGCGAGCATCTGCTTGGCAAGGTAGGCGGAGACCGAGTGCGGGATGGCGTAGTGGACGTGGAGAAGGTCGAGCGAGTAAAACTCAGCGACCTCTGCCATACGGGTAGCCAGAGCCAGGTCATAGGGCGGGTGTTCGAACAGAGGATAGTGGAAGACTTCCACCTGGTGGAAGTGGATATTGTGTTCACGTCCGGTAAGGCGGAAGGGCTGGGACGAGGTGATGAAGTGGATGTCGTGGCCGCGTGCAGCCAGCTCAATACCGAGTTCGGTGGCGACAACCCCCGAGCCGCCGTAGGTGGGATAGCAGGTGATGCCGATGCGGAGGGGACGAGTTTCGCTCGGTGGATTCAGGACGGGGCTTGCCTCATGCTGCGTCATAGGACCTTTGCGTATCCGGTAGCTGGTATGGAGGGTTGGGGGGCGGGTTTGATGCTGGATCTCCCAAGGCTGCCATAGTGAATGAGTTGCGGTGAATCTAAGCTGCGACCGATCTTGGGGATGACCTGAAGCAGGGCGCGGAGCTCGACCTCGCGGGAGCTGCGGAGGCGAGTGCTCTGTTGAGAGAGTGCCGCGTCATTGAAGCCAGGATGGCAGCAGAGTTCGTAAATGCCTTCGGGATGCTTCTCAAGTTCGGCGAGTGTACGGTGAAGAGTCTGCTCGTTGAGCGAACCGGTGGCTGCGATACCGAGCGTGCCGTGGGTGGTATGGGCGCCGGGTTCGAGGTTGATCGTCGAGCGGAAGCGTGGCTCGAACAGGTCGAGTGCAGCCTGCTCGAGGCGGCGGATGCCAGGTGTTGCCGAGGAGAGTCTGCGAGACCATCTCGGTTCGTACGGGTAGCGGAAGGCGTGAACGCCGGAGCGTCGGGCTGCAGCGAGGACGGGGCCAGCGATAGCAGGGAAGAGATGAGTGTGTTTATGGCTGTCGATGTGGGTGACATTGATGCCGGCGCGCTTGAGGATCTGCAGCTGGGCCTGGGTCTCGCGTGCGAGTTCTTCGGGATCGATGGCGCCCCGCAGAGTCGCTTGAACGAAGTCGAGCAAGGAGGTACGGAAGGCCTTGCGGTTGGCACCGAGCAGGCTGGGGATGGATGCCAGCGGGGCAGCAGGGATGCCATCGACGAAGACGAGGTGGCAGCCGATGCCGAGGTTCGGGTTGCGCTGCGCGATGACCGCAGCGTCGTCGAAGGCTGGCCCGGTGGCCATGAGGGTCGCGGAGGTGAGGGCGCCAGCCTGGTGGAGTTCTTCGACGGCCTGGTTGATACCGGGCGTGAGGCCAAAGTCGTCGGCGTTCAGGATGAGACGTGCGGGCACTCGATGATTGTAGAGGAGCAGGAATACAGCAGCGTCTCGCTCTTAGTGTCGCGCTGCTACGCGGGCTCGTGGGGTCTCTGCCTGTATTAGGGCACGATGGAGCTAGAGCACTGGAAGCTTCTGGCTGCCCTTAGCACTTAGCCGCAGGTTCAGGGTGGGGAAAGGTGTCTATGTTTTCGGCGTCCGAAAGGTCAAGGCAGGCGAAATCCTTCTCGACAATGAGGTCAAGGGGGGTGCCGGTGCCTACGTCGGCTGACGCGTAGATGCCGACCTCTTCGGTCTCGGCCCAATGTCGGGCGGCGGCCTTCGGCAGCGTGATGGCGAGTTCCGCTGTGCTATGGCGTAAATAGGGTTGATTGATTTCAGCGTCGATGACCAATGCGAAAGTGAGCGCGGCAGCCGGGGCGAAGGCGATCGTCTCTTCGACGCGGCCGCTTTCGACGAGCTTTTGGACGTCCGAGCGGAGCAGCCGAAGGCGGACAGAGTTACTTGTGAGGCGGAGTTTCATTGCAGTTCCTTTGCCGGGTTGATTCGTTCGGCGCCCTGATAGACGTTGCAGTGATCGTCGCGCAGGAAGCCGATAAGGGTAATGTCAAACTCGCGTGCGACCTGGACGGCGAGGCTCGAGGGTGCGCCGACGGATGCGACCATCTGGATGCCGGCCATCAGCGCTTTTTGTAGGAGTTCGAAGCTGGCGCGCCCTGAGAGCAGGAGGATGCAATTGCGCAGCGGGGTGCGGTCGGCGAGAAACTCGGCGCCGAGCAGTTTGTCGACAGCGTTGTGGCGGCCTACGTCTTCCTGCAGCGAGAGGAGTTGGCCGTTGGGGTCGAAGAGCCCCGCTGCATGCAGGCCGCCGGTGCGGTCAAAGACCTTCTGTGCGTCGCGCAGCCGGCCGGGCAAGGAGTAAAGGGTCGCTGACGACACCTGAAATTGGTTGGCGGCGCGCGGCGGGCAGACAGTCCGCAGCGCAAGCAAGGAGGCCTTGCCGCAGATGCCGCAGCTGGAGGTGGTGTAGAAGTTACGTTCGAGGTTGGCTAGGCTGACGCTGACACCAGGCGCGAGAGAGACGAGGACGACGTTACGTTCGGGCTGGTAGGGAAGGATGCGGTCTTCGGAGCCATGTGGCACGGGACGGCCTTTTGAGTAGGCGATGGAGACGATGTCCGTGGGGTCGAGAACGATGCCTTCGGTGAGCAGGAAGCCGGCGACGAGCTCGAAGTCATGGCCGGGGGTGCGCATGGTGACGGAGATGGACTTGGTCTGGCGTGCGCCGTCTGGTCCGTAGGCGAGCTGCAGCTCGAGGGGCTCTTCTACGGCGAGATGGTCGGTGACCGGGATTGAGGTAGCGGCGTTGAAGCGTACGACCGAGACGTCGGCGGTGGCGCGCGCGGTGCTTCGGGTATCGGTCAGAGTGGGCATGTCGGCGTCCTGATGTGATGATAGTCGTAATGCTGGGCGCCGAAGAGTGGATCCGGCGATCGCTTGGCGTGGGCGTGCAGGCTGCCGTGATTGTCATGGCCTTCGGCTTGGATCGCGGTGTTTCGACAAGGGCTTCGCTGACGAGGACAGCAGGGCTTGAGTAGAGGCTGGTCGACCGGGTGGAGCCGGTGACGGTGGCGCTGCTGAGGCATATCGTGACGGTGGTTGGTCGGCAGTCGCGGGCTTTCATTCGAACTGTCGAGGCGAACGTGCGCAAGGCAGTGGCCGCTCCCGGCGTAACCTATATGGTCGCAATGGACAACGACTTTGCGCTGTGGAGCGGCTTCAGCAATCTGCCGGCGGACTCTTTCAGCAAAGGAATGGGCTGGGTGCGGTTTCATCAATCCTTCGAGAGCGGGTACGAGGAGTCAGAGGACTGGCTTCGGAGCCTGCTCGAAGAGGCGGGGTGTGTGACTCGCCGGGGAGCCGGGGTGCAGGTGGCGGCGCACGGGGTAGAGGCGCCGCCTGACACCGGCGCGGTGAAGTCGCTCGAAACCTACATCGGCTACCAGCGGTGAGCGAACTTCGCTTCGCCGGGCGGGTTGGTGCGGAATGTCGCGCACAGCTACCCGGCACCGGCCGAGCGTAGTCTGAACCGGTAGGCGCTGAACGGCAGGTGGCAGCGTGAAGGTCAGATTGCGACGGCGCTGGCATCGGGGAAGAGCATCGTATAACCGCTTCATGCGCGCGATTTCCACCTCTTGCGCGGGCCGTCTGATGATGGACGTCCGCAGAAGTCGAAGTTGACGATCGACGACAAGGCGCCGGAGGCGGACCATGGCGCCGACATTGATGCCGAAGGGAACGGCGCACAGGGATCGGCTTCAGGCTGTACCAGCTGTCTCGGCAGACCGGCGAAGTACGACACAGGACCTTGCGGATTCAGTTTGAAGGACAGGACGTAAGGGCGCACGCGTTCCCCTTCGGGTAGCGTCGTCTTACTGGACAATGCGTCTAAAGATGAAGGAACAAGGAGAGATGATGAGTGAGTTCAGGAAGCAGGATCTGGATGCCGGAGTGGCACGTCCGCTGCGAAGCCGGCGAGCTTTTCTCTGGACCGCGGGAGGCGCTGCGGGAGCGGTGGCGCTATGGTCGCTGCATCGGCCGACGCTGGCAGTGAACGCCGCCGCGTGCGCAGGGATGCCGGCGATGGTGACGGTCGTGAACTTCGACCAGGCGGGTAAGCCGCTGGGTAAATCGACGGTCAACCGCGTGGTGAAGACCGATGCCGAGTGGAAGGCGCAGCTGACACCGATCCAGTACGACGTAGCTCGCCAGGCCGGCACCGAGCGCGCTTACACGGGTGCGACGTGGGATGAGCACGGGCGCGGAATCTTCCGTTGCGTGTGCTGCGACCTGGCGCTCTTCAGTTCGGAGACGAAGTTCGAATCAGGTACGGGGTGGCCAAGCTTCTGGCAGCCGATTGCCAAGGAAAATGTCCTGACCAAGAACGACGGCAGCCTGGGCATGGACCGGACCGAGGTCGCCTGCAGGCAGTGCGATGCGCATCTGGGCCATGTATTTGAAGATGGCCCGCGACCGACGGGATTGCGCTACTGCATGAACTCTGCGGCAATGAAGTTCATCAAGGTATAAATCGGGCCAGGTAGGCGACTTGTTTGTTGATTGACGCGGAGGGCGGGATGGGCTCATGATGGCGCATGCCGCCCTCCGTTTCGTTTGTGCCTACGTCTGAGCTCTTGGATGCCGGAGCCGCGATTCCCAAAATTCCGGCGCTGCCTCGTGACTGCACGTTTTCACAGGCGGACTGGCAAGCCCTGGCGCCGTTCTGGTATCCAGTTGCCTGCTCTCGAGAGGTGACGGATAAGCCCTACGCCGTGCGGCTGCTCGATGAGCGGGTGGTGCTTTACCGGCTTTCTGATGGCAGGGTGTCGGCGGCGCGCGACATCTGCTTCCATCGCGGGGTGCCGTTGAGCCTGGGGTATGTCGAGGGGGACGAGATCGTCTGCAGGTACCATGGGCTACGCTATGACAGCGCAGGGCGTTGCACCTGCATCCCGGCGCATCCCGGGGGTGCGATCTCGCCGCGGCTGCGGCTGGATCTATACCAGGCGCAAGAGCGTTACGGGCTGGTGTGGGTAAGGCTGGTCGATGACGGGCCCCGTCCGCTGCCGGAGATGCCGGAGTGGGAAGACGCCGGCTACCTGAACGTGCTGCCTGAGAGTATCGAGATCAAGGCGGCGGCCGGGCGCCAGGTGGAAGGCTTTCTTGACGTGAGCCACTTTGCGTTTGTGCATGCAGAGAGCTTTGGTGAACCGGATAACCCGGAGGTACCGGATTACAAGGTGACGACGACAGCCCACGGCTTTGTGGCGGACTACATCAGCTCTGTAAGCAACTATGCGCACGGGTCCAAGCACCTGAACCCGCCCGGATTTCAGTGGCACCGCCGCTTTGAAGTCTACCTCCCGTTCACGGCGAAGCTGACCGTAACCTTTCCAGGCGGCGGGCTGCTGCACATCCTGAATGCTGCTTCGCCTGTATCCGCGCGGCAGACGCGGTTATTCGTACCGATCTGCAGGAACTTTGACCAGGATGCACCGCTTGAGGCGACGCTTGACTTCAACTACCAGGTATTCGCCGAAGACATCGCTATTGTGGAAAGGCAGTACCCCGAGGATCTGCCACTTGATCTGCACGCGGAGGCGCACTTCGCTGCCGACCGCAGTTCAATCACGTACCGAAAGGGGCTAGCCAGCCTGGGACTGGGGCGTACTTACACGGCATAGGCTGGGGTCCTCATCCTGGCCGTGTCGGGTTACTTACGCCGGCGGCTAGCCTAAAGGGCTCGTTCCTGATTCAGGCTTGTGGCCCTGAACGGGAGGGTGGCTGCCTGTCCTGACAGCCTCCCCGCCGCCGCTGCTTCTTGTGGTACCTCTCGCCCGCCGATAGAAGAGGCGAAGGCCATCGATCGCAGGAGGATTGCCATGCCCGATTCAGAAGACTTCTATAGAGCAGCTCAGGCCGTTTGTGTTTCGGAGGAATACAACGCCGGTTACCAGGCATATCTGGACGGCGCTGCAGAACTGCAGACAGCAACCACGTCATGGCGCGCGGGCTGGTGGGATGCTGCACGCGAGGTGCGGGTGGATGGCGCGGCGTTCGTGCCGACCTACCGCGAAGATCGGGTTCCGGAGCGCTGGAGCCCGGAGGAAGCTGGGCAAGCCGCCCGGCTCTGCGAGCTTCCCTTCGATGAGAGCCTCTGCGAGGTATGGAAGCAGACGTGGATCAGGACAGACTTGATGCTGGGGCTGAGAGGTCGCAGCCGCCGGTAAATGGAATCTACTCCGCTGTATCAAGCCGGAGCAGACTGATCGGCGATCATGTTTCTGCGAGGAAGAAGACGGCCGCGCGTGCTGTAAACTTATCGCTGGGCCCTGACACGCGGAACTCTGTCTTCGAGAAGCCAGAGGGAGATCGGTCGCTTTCACGATCTTGCAGACGCAGGCAGGCCACATCAGCACAGGAACAGGGAGAGCGATTCAATGTCTAAGATTGCCAAGACCGGCGACCGTAAGAAGGTCATGGATACAACACGCAGCACGGATTGCCCGAAGTGCTCAAAGCCGACGCGCATCGTGAAGCGGGTCAAAGATCGGGAGCGGGGTATCCCTGGCGGAGTGTACATCTCGTGCTCGGCGTGTGATTTCTTCGAGAAGCTTTAGGTCATAATTTTCATCAAGGTCGAGAAGACGAAAAGAGGAGCCTCGAAAGAGGCTCCTCTTTCTGATGCATGCTGAGCTTCAGCGCCGCACCGCGACTTAACCTCTGAAGGCGCGGAGCTCCTCAAAGATCGCACGAATCGCTTTCGCTGGATCCGGCGCGCCAGTGATCGGGCGTCCGATGACAAGCATCGAAGCTCCGGCAGCAATTGCTTCAGCTGGAGTGGCGACGCGGCTCTGGTCGCCAGCATCCGATCCGGCTGGTCGGATCCCGGGAACTACCAACAGGGTTGCGGGTGGAAGCTCGTGGCGGAGTTGCCTCGTCTCCTCGGGTGAACACACAAGGCCGTCGATGCCGGCGGCCGTAGCGAGACGGGCAAGTCGCAGCACCTGGGTGGCGGGCGAATCAGTGATGCCCGTCGCGACAAGCTGTTGCGAGTTCATACTGGTGAGCACTGTGACGGCAAGCAACCGAGGACCCGAGGGCACGCGGGCGGCGGCAGCGGCTTCAAGCATCGCTGGACCACCGGTGGCGTGGATCGTCAGCAGCGAGGCGCCGCTGTCGGCGAGCGACCGGACGGCCCGGGCGACAGTATTCGGAATATCATGCAGCTTCAGATCGAGGAAGACCCGGTAACCGCGCTTGCGGAGAGTCTCGACAATAGCCGGGCCAGTAGCCAGGAAGAGCTCCAGACCGACCTTCAGCCAAAGCTGGTTGCTTTCCGCTGCATCCTCAATGCGATCGATGAATGCGAGTGCGGCTGCCGTCGTGGGGTAATCAAGGGCGACGACGAGGCGTGCGTCAAATTCGGTCGAGAGGGTCATCAGGCTGTCTCGATTGTACGAGGAGCTCGCGCGAGCAGAAAAGACCTCCGAGGAAGGGTGAAGCGCGCCTGAGGAGACTAACAGAGCGACGATCTAGAACTACGCGCCCTCGACTCTGTCCCCAAGCCGAGACTCACAAACTTTGGAGCCCTGCAACTGAAGGCACCTCTTGCAGCCTTCGGTGAGTTCAAGCACGGGAACGTCTAACGCGCAGGCAGAAGGCGCGGGAAGATAAAGGGCGTGACTTGGGCGATGAGAACGCGAGCTACTTCAGGGTCATTGGCCGGTACCTGTTCGAGCTTGACCTTGCTGGTGCCACCGATGCCAACGGCACGGGCCGCGGCGTAGGAGAGATCGATGATACGACTTTCGACCATGGGACCTCGGTCGTTCACCCGCACCAGGACGGATTTACGATTGCGCAGATTGGTGACGCGCAGCCAGGTGCCCAGGGGGAGGCTGCGATGCGCACAGGTCAGTGCGTTCATGTCGAATTTCTCGCCCGTGGCCGTCTTGTGCCCCTGGAATCTGAGTCCGTACCAGGAAGCCTGGCCGGTTTGGAACCACTGGCGGAGCCGGGTGGCGGCGGAGAGCCTTGCCGTAGCGAGCGGTGACGCAGCCTGAGCAGAGGCCTTTGCGCTGGCCTGGTCCGAGCTATCTTTGCCCGCCTGATCTTTGCTGTTGCCTGCGATCGCGCTCGCTGTGCATCCAAGAACAGTGGCGATGATCGCGATGCGGAGTGTGGTTGCCCGGAGAAGTTCTGCGGACCGTGCGGAGAAGATGCCGCCGTCCGAGGTCTTGGGAGTTGATTCACACGTCATACTTCTATTGTCTTGACCTGAAACGGGCAAGTCAAGACGGTGATCGCACGTGCGGGTGACCGTGCCGTGGTCATTCTGCCATAAAGATGGTAATAAGTTTGCCGCGTTCCATCCAGCTTATCTGCCTCATTGGGAGTCGATTTGCTCGCTGAGACGACCTTACAAAGGGGCACGGCGGCTTTTTAGCGCTTGTGGTTTGATCGTTGGAGGAGTCTTTTTTTTCCAGGTCCAATTAGAGGTGGCAACCAAACTTGCAGACGATGCTGACAATTGCAGGCTTCGATCCGTCCTCTGGCGCAGGGGTGACGGCGGATCTCGCCGTCTTCGCAGCTCACGGCTTCTTCGGCACGGCCGCCATCACAGCGCTGACGGTTCAATCAACCATTGGTGTGCGACGTGTCAAGGCAGTCGATGGCGAGCTGCTCCGGGAGACACTTGATTGTCTCAGAGACGACCTCCCACCAGACGGGATCAAGATCGGCATGCTCGGCACCTCGACAGCAGTCGGAGTCGTAGCTGAGTTTCTAAGCGGTTTACGGGCGAAATATCCGAAGCTGCCCGTGGTGCTCGACCCAGTTTTGCGCTCAAGCACGGGCAGCGTGCTGCTCGAAGAGCAGGGAGTGGAAGCGCTCTATCGTGATGTGTTACCGCTTGTCGACTGGGTCACCCCGAACCTCAGTGAGTTAGAGGCTCTGACCGATTTGCCGATTCGGAGCAGGACTGATATGGAACGTGGCGCGAAGAAAATCTGCAGCAACGTTCTTGGTCTTGGGATCGTGGTGACGGGTGGACACCTTGAGGCGTGCGGCGAGGTGTCCGCTCCCGACCTTGTCATGGCTCCCAATGGAGACTGCGAATGGCTGACCGGGGAGTGGATTACGAGCCGTTCCACGCATGGAACCGGGTGCGCTTTTTCAAGTGCGATGGCTTCGGAACTGACTGCCGGGGCGGATGCATTCGAGGCCGCGCGTCGCGCTAAGCTCTACGTAGCCGGCGCGATTCGTCATGCCATCCCCCTAGGCAAGGGCAAGGGACCAATGAATCTTGCATGGCAGACGAAGCCAGGTTCACTCGTTATTCTTCCCGGCTGAACTGAATCTTCGAAAACCGGTCAACCTCACTCAACCTTCTGCCGATGAGAACGGCAGGAGAGCTTCACCATGACATATTTACAAGCGCAAAACGGAGCCTCGGCTCTGGCCGTCGCATACAACAACGTGGTTCCTATTTCGCCGCGGTCCACAAGGCTTTGCTCACAGATCGCTCTTCCGGCGGAGAACCGGGTTTCGCGTCGCAGGGCGAGCTTCGACCAGGGCCGGGCGCTTGAGACGCTGGGTCATGCGGTGGAGTACCTGGTTGACTCGGGACTTTTTGTCACCGAGGAGAATGGCCAGGCGGCGAAGGCCAGGCAGGAGGCGATCCAAATCCTGATGCAGATGAGCCGCCTTGTATTCTCTGAGTGCCGCGAGGTGGTGAGCCTTTGGGAGCGACTAGGCAGGGCAGTCGAGAAGATCTGCGCGGGGCCGGAGGGATGCAGCCTGGGGGCGGTTGAGCTTGAGAGCAGAGTTATCCATCTCGCCAGGAGCACGAGGACGAGCAAGGCAAGCTCGGTCTAGCCAACTGGCTACAGGTACAAGACCGCCGGCAGCTCATCATCTTCCGCGAAGTGCGTCACTTCGTGGATCCACGATGTAGCATTGAATAACTTTCTGAGCCGGCCTGGGCTTTACCAATGTTGATCGGTCATCTCCATGTTGGTAGGCTTGAGTCATGGCCTTGATGGTTGTGCTGAATGGGCAGGAGCGGATGCTTGAGACAGGCGATGTGGCTTGCCTGGCCGAGGTGGTCGCCGCGCTCGGACTGAAGCCGGACCGAATTGCTGTAGAACATAACGGCGAAATCGCCCGGAGGTCGGCATGGGGCGGCCTCGAGGTTCGCGACGGTGACAAACTTGAAATCGTGCACTTTGTAGGTGGTGGCGCGCCTGCTGCAACGAAGGGATCTACGGCTTCTCACTAGCCGACGAATGGCTGCAGAGATTCTAAGCCCACCCGTTTAGAAGCTCGATATCGTTCAATTCCGGTGCTTGCTTGCTCCGGACGGTAGGAGCTTCAGGTCAGCTTGAAGCTGTTCGATGATGCGATTGGCTTCGCATTCTTCCTCGACAAGCCGTCTTTGATCAGCCTTCTGCTGCTCTCTTCGCTGCGCGATCGCGTGCTTCCAATCTTCCAAACTCTGCTTACGTTCCCGACGGAGGTTGTCAGGGATGGGTGTGCCTTGTTCGCGGTATTGAGCTTCCAGGTGAGTAACAAACTTGAAACTTCTTTCGGCTTTACCCGCCTCGTCATCGCCGCTCATCATGAGCAGGAAAGCGTGATAGTGGTCAGCCTGAAATTGAGAGATGTCGATCAGGCGCTCGAGCAGACGAACTTCTTCGGCGTCCCTGCGGGTTACGACCTCAATGCGCGCTTCATGCAGGTAAGTGGCGATATCGGCGTCGGTGTTGCTCGGATTCATGGCGGCTGCAAGACTTAGCTTCACGCCTGAGCTGAGATGACGAAGATTGTAGAAACGGCATGCGAAGAAGAGCACGATCAACACTAGAAGCGTGAAGATACCAGTTACCGCGGGGCGGTTCGGCGTTCTGAAGTTTGCCTGATGCACGGGAGGCGAGACCATCTACCA
>CAXTUS010000002.1:0-75152 GCA_964247475.1 uncultured Acidobacteriaceae bacterium
ATTTGGGGTGGCGGACGCGCGCGCCCTTGGCCAGGCCTGTCTTGCCGGTGGGGGTGGGGATGTCGAGTTTAGGCCGCGCAAACTTCTGTGCGGCGCCGCCCGGCTTGAGGCCACGGCTGGCGAAGAAGCTGGCCACGTTGTCGAGCGAGCCGGAGGCGGATTGCGGGCGGGGAGAGCCGCCGACGGCTGCACGCGCGGCGGCGCGGACGCCGGTATCCTGCGATTCGTCCTCGTAGCTGAAGTGTCGTTCCCCTTCTTCGAAGCCGGGTTTGCCGACGCCGTTACCATTGCGCTGCGGATAGGGGGTGGAGTAGCGCGAGCCGCCGAACTGCGGCTGCTGGGGTGGGCTGCCGAGATCTTCGACCAGGCGGCCGGGAACCTCTTCGAGGAAGCGCGAAGGGATCGAGGCTTCGGGCATATCGTTGCCGTAGCGGCGGCGGTAGCGTGCCCGGGTCATGACGAGGGTGTCCATGGCGCGGGTCATGCCAACGTAGCAGAGGCGGCGTTCTTCTTCAAGGCCGGTGGGGTCGGTAAAGGTGCGTGAATGGGGGAAGAGGCCTTCCTCCATTCCGGCGAGAAAGACGAGCGGGAACTCGAGGCCTTTGGCGGCGTGGAGCGTCATGAGGGTAACCCTGGCATCGGCCGAGTACTGGTCGGCGTCCGAGACAAGGGCGGCATGGTCGAGAAACTCTGCGAGACTTTCGCCGCGTGACGATGCGTCTTGGGCGGCGTTGGCCAGTTCCTTCAGGTTCTCGATGCGTGAGAAAGATTCTGGGGTGGCTTCTTCTTCGAGGGCGAATGTAGCCGGAGCGGTCGTTGAGGAACTTGATGAGCTCGGGGAGGGTGGCGGCGTCGCCGGGCTTGCGGAAGGGGGCCGGTTCTGCGCTGCTCTCGAGGGCGCGCTCTTCGGCGGCTACTTCGCGGCGCGTGGCTTCGGTGGATGAGGCTGCGGAGTCCTTGCGTGGGGTCTTCAGCGGTACGGGAGCGAACGGGTTGAAGGTTGCGCTGTCGATGCCGTGGGCGGCGTCCGAGTCGGTGGAGTTTTCGGCGGCGATGGTCGAGATCTCCTCGCTGGGACCGAAGTCGAAGCCGAAGTTGAAGCTGGTGTCGAAGGAGGAACCGGCTGCTTCATCGGCTCCGGCATCCAACGTGTCTCCATCTGTAACCGTTCCAGTTTCATCTGTAACTGTTTCGGTGCCGAATGCGTCGGGGTTGAAGGAATCGTCTGCTTCCCCCTGAGTGCTTACCAATTCTGTTTCGTCTGCGGGGGCGAGATCGTGTGAGAGCTTGTCTGCGAAGCCTGGGCCGAGCATGGCGCGTGCGTCTTCGATGAGGCGCTTGAAGCCGGAGAGTGCCTGGAGCGCGCGAGCCGGGAGCAGGCGGTCTTCGATGGCTCTGCCGATGGCATCCCAGGTGCTGATGCCCGTGGTGAGGGCCATGCGCTCGAGCGTCTCCATGGTGGTCTTGCCTATACCACGCGGGGGCGAGTTGACGCTGCGGCCGAGGGCGATGGAGTCATGCGGATTCTGCACGAGCTTCATGTAACTGAGGATGTCTTTGATCTCTGCGCGGTCATAGAAGCTGAAACCGCCGACCATGTGGTACTGGATCTGGTAACGGCGCAGGGCCTCTTCGACCAGTCGTGACTGCGAGTTGGTGCGGTAAAGGACGGCGCAGCGTGCGGGCTCGTCGGTCTCGGTCTGTCCGGCCTCGCGGATATAGCGCTTGATGCGGTCGGCGATGAAGAGTGCTTCGTTTTCGCCGTCGGGCGCTTCGTAAAGACCGATGAGTGAGCCGCCTACGCGGGCGGTCCAGAGATTCTTGCCCTTGCGCTGTGTGTTCTGTGCGACGACCGCGGACGCGCCTTCGAGGATCATCTGGGTGGAGCGGTAGTTCTGTTCGAGGCGGATGGTGCGTGCGCCGGGGAAGTCCTTTTCGAAGTCGAGGATGTTCTTGATGTCGGCGCCGCGCCAGCTGTAGATGGACTGGTCTTCATCGCCGACGACGCAGATGTTGTTGTGGTCGCCGGCGAGCAGCTTCATCAACTCGTACTGCGGCTTGTTGGTGTCCTGGTACTCGTCGATCATCACGTAGCGGTAGCGGCGGTTGTAGCGTTCGCGCACTTCTTTGGCGGTCTTCAGCAGGCGCACGGTCTCGAGGAGGAGGTCGTCGAAGTCGAGGGCGTTCGCCTTCATCAGCTCTTCTTTATAGATCTTGAAGATGTGCGCGATCTTCTCTTCGATGGGGTTGGTCGATGCCAGGAAGTACTCCTGTGGATCGATCATGTGGTTCTTGGCCCAGGAGATGCGGCCGAGCGCGACGCGTGGCTTGAGGCTCTTGTCGTCGATGCCAAGACGTTTGAGCGCGGTCTTAACGACGGCCTGCTGATCGGTCTCGTCGTAGATGGCGAAGCTGCGCGTGAGGCCCTTGCCGCCTACCTGCAGGGCTTCGATGTCGCGGCGCAGAACGCGCACGCAGAAGCTGTGGAAGGTGGAGAGAGTGGGCTTGGCAAGTGACGAGTGGCCGAGGATCTTGTCGACGCGCTCTGCCATCTCCTTGGCGGCCTTGTTGGTGAAGGTGACGGCGAGGATGTTGTCGGCGGAGACGCCGCGCTCTTCGATGAGGTAGGCGATGCGATGCGTTACGACGCGGGTCTTGCCGGAGCCGGCGCCGGCGAGCAGAAGCACGGGACCGTCGACAGCCTGGATGCCGTCCTGCTGCTGCGCGTTCATGTTGTTGAGAAGGTGCGATGCCATTGTGCGCGAAAAAGCTCCATCAACAGTTTATTGGATGGGGGATGTGGTAGGCGTCCGGTAACAATCTGTGGCGCTGTTGGACGTGCCCGGCGGGAAAAGGCTGCGGCGTTGAAACCGAGTTGTAACAGTGTGTTCTCTGATGATTAATGAGCGCTGCGACTAACATCGGACGACTTAGACGACTTACTCAGCTGGATGCTGTCCGGTGCCGGACACTGCTTGGCGCTTTCGGACGTACAAAGCTCTGCATCGTGGCATGAAGTGAGTAAAAATGCGTGATTTAGGGGGTTTCGGCGCCTTCTCGCTTTGGCATGGTGAATGCAACAAGGCTATGCGTGAGCAACCAGCACAGAAGTAAGAAACAGACATCGCAGAAAAATTTCGAAATAAGCGGAACTGAACGCAACCTGATCTCGTAACTGCTTTCACGAAGAGCCTGACTGAACCATGGCGGACAGGAGCTTCCACAACCCACGCAACACCATATGAAGTAAAGGGGAAATCCAATGATCTATACGTCCCTCGCCGTCCTCGCTCTGTCCGCCTCCGCTGCTGTCTCGCCGCTCTCCCGCGTGGTGCACATGCACCCGCATACGGCGGCCGCAGACACTCGTGTCACGCTTACCGTGCACAACAATGCAAACGTCTTCCAGGATGTAAAGGTTGCCGGCCGCAGCTATACCGTGCCTGCGAGGCACAGCATCATCGTCAAGGCTCCAACCGGAACCCTGCTCTACGCCGATAGCTCGACTGCCGGCCTGAAACGGGGCCAGGTGATCACGCAGCTCGATGCGCAGAACGATCAACAGTCGATCAACATCAACTAGCTGGCTCCAGAGCGGTTGCAGGACAGGAAGGCAGCGGTTATACGCGGGTAACAAGCCTCGTGGATAATCGACAAAGCATGCCCGCATCCACCAGGATCTCAAACGTCGCCGTCTTCTGCGCCTCTGCGGACGGTACCAACCCACTCTATCGCAGCTCCGCGCAAGCCCTGGGCAGGGAGCTTGCGGCCCGAGGGATCGGCCTCATCTATGGCGGTGCGCGCGTGGGGCTGATGCGCGCGGTGGCCGAGGCCGCGCTCAACGCCGGCGGCCATGTGGTCGGTGTCATCCCCGAGGTGCTGGTCGACCTTGAGGTAGCGCACGACGGCCTCTCTGAACTTCATGTCACCAGCACCATGCACACGCGCAAGGCGCTGATGGGCGAACGGTCCGATGCCTTCATCATCCTGCCCGGGGGCTTTGGCACCTTCGAAGAGATGTTCGAAGTGCTTGCCTGGCAGACGCTGAAGCTCCACGACAAGCCGATCATCCTGCTGAATACTGCCGGCTTCTACGACAAACTACTCGACTTCCTCGATCACTGCGTCAGAGAAGGTGTGCTGAAACCAAGGAATCGCGAGATCCTTCAAGTCGCGACGGATGTTGAGGCCGTCCTGAGGCTGCTGGGCTTCCTGTAAGAACAAGCAACCGCGCCGCATCCTGACCGCGGACATCGACCACTTCATGGGGTGGAAGCGCTGGCGCGCGCAAGCTGCAGGGCTCTCACCCCGACGCGCGGCGCGCGTGAAAGCGCATCCACCGCACGAAGAGGCGCCTATCCGGCGAGAGGAACCATCTGCGCCTGCTTGTTTTTGCTGGCAACACCGGTGGCCTGTGGCGCGTCTCACCTGTAGCGAAGAAATGGCGAACAGGGGGAACAGAATGGCGGAGCGGCAAGTGGTGATGGATGAGCCAGTAATTATGGATGAGCAGGCTGAGGCGCTGCGGCATGCGACCGAGCGTGCGGAGCAGGCGGAGGCGGAGCTTGCAAAGTTGAAAAACGCGGCTGGTCATGCGCCAGCCAACGATGACAAGCTGAAGCAGCCGCCTACGAAGAGCAGCGCGAGTGGCGAAGCTGCAATCGCGGGCGGAGAAGAGGAGTTGCGCAAGGACTCGATGATGGCGCATCTGCTCGATTCGCTGGCGGAAGGTAAGGATATCGGGCACTATGGCAGGCTGGTGTTTGCCATGGTGGCGCGTCACTTCATGCCGCATGAAGAGGTGCTGGCGTGGATGATGAAGGATCAGGATGTGGATGAGGAGAAAGCGCGGCTAATGCTGACGCAGGTGGAGGGCAAGGATTACAGTCCGCCGCGTCGCGACAAGATCCTGTCTTACCAAGCGCAGCAGGAGTTTCCGATCATTCCGCACCCGGATGATCCGGACTCCGGGAACCTGTACAAGAACCTGAAGTTTCCCGATGAGATCTATCAGCACATCGGGAACTATCAAGAAGCCAAAGCAACTGCGTCCTGATACCGGACTGGCGGCGCTTTCTAGGGTGAAGGCTTTGTAGTGCATTCACCCCAGAAAGTGACCGCCGCCTGCGATCAGAGCGAGATCGCCGCTGCTTTCATTCGGCAGGCATCGCAGGTGCACATCCTGCGCAGGTAGTCGTAGGAGTAGATTCCGCTCTCGTGGCCATCGTTCCACTTGAAGCGGATAGCGTACTTGCCTACAGGCGTGGCCTCGAGCGGGCGCGGTGGAGCCTGGTACATGACAAGCGGACCGCCAGGAGAAGGCTTCGGCACTCCTGGCTCGCGGCCCGCGTGCTGACGCTCTTCATTGCAGGTAGCGCAGGGGCACGCATTGCGCAGCCAGGCAAAGTTCCACATGCTGGTGTGACCGTCTTTCCAATCGATCGACATGCCGGTGCCTTCGGTCTTCATGATGCGAACCTTGGCGGGCGTGATGGCTTCAAGCGGCAGGCGTTCTTCAGCCCTGGTCTCGCGCCTTGCCTGTTCTTCACTGACGATACGGATACCTTCGTGGCTCATGGCTTCAACTCTTTGATGGCGTTGCGGTCGTATTTGATCTTGAGAAACAGAATGCTGATGGAGAGCAGCAGGGTGAGGCTGTTGGAGATCAGGACGGGCAGGTCGTTTGCGAAGAAGCCGTAGGTAGTCCACAGCAGGACGCCGACCGAGAAGAGCAGGAAGGTGCCGAGTGAGACGTCGCGTGCGGTCTTGAGCCGGACGACGCGCACCAGTTGCGGGACGAAGGCGGTAGTGGTGCAGGTCGCGGCGACGAAGCCGATGCGCTGAATCGTGGATGGCGCGAGTGAGGTGAGAAGGAAGAGCGTCATGCCTGTCTCCAGAAGAAGTACGCGGCGATGACCAGGCCGCTGACGACGACCACCGCACGCAGCACATTCGCGTTCATGCGCTTTGCATAGTGTGCGCCTGCCCAGCCGCCAAGTGCGGCGAAGACCATTGAGATCAGGCAAAAGTGCCAGAGAATCCGCCCGCTTGCGATGAAGACCAGGACCGCGCAGAGGTTCGAGGCACAGGCTGCGACGACTTTCATGGCGTTGAGCTCGTGCATCTCTTCCATGCCAAAGAGGGCGAGCACGGTCATGATGAGGAAGCCCCCGCCGGCGCCGAAGTAGCCGACGTAGAAGCAGATGGGCAGCATTGCGAAGAAGAGGAAGAACCGGTTGATGGGCGGTTCTTTGTGGTGTTCTAAGTGGGCGAGCGAGGAGCGCCGGCGAAGCCACTTCGAGACTGGGGTGGAGACGCCGAAGATGAGCGAGCCGGCGAGCAGAAGCCACGGGATGAGGTGCAGGAAGGTGACCTGCCGGGTGTGCAGCAGGACCTCTGCGCCAAGCACGCCACCCAGGATCGAGGTGCCGATGACCAGCGGGAGGATGTCGCGGCGAACGTCTCCGCGCAGGCTTGCGACCGAGGTAAGCTGCCCCGGCCAGAGCGCGAGGGTGGTGGGGGGGTGGGCTTCGATCGGCGGGACGCCGACGCCGAGCATGGCAGGGAAGGACAGGAAGGAGCCTCCTCCGGCCATGGCGTTGATGGCGCCGGCCAGCATGGACGCGACGATCAGCCAAAGGAAGCGCCAGTGGAGGAGCAGGGTTTGTTGCACGTTCTTCTTATTGTAAGTGTCTACGAGTTATTGTAAGTGTCTACGAGCAAGTGCGCCCTGCTCGCGGGCGGCGACCACTTCTCTGGCTGCAGCGGGTTGCCTATTTAGTGGGGGAGCTGAGGGGTGGCTGCGATGAGGCGTTGCGTGTAGGGATCGCTTGGATGTTCACAGACTTCGAGGACCGGACCTGCCTCGACCAGGCGGCCGCGCTCCATGACGGCCACACGGTCGCACAGGTAGCGGACCAGCGGCATCGAATGCGAGATGAACAGGTAGGTCATGCCGTAGCTTCGCTGCAGGTCGCGCAGCAGGTTGACGACCTGCGCACCGACCGAGACATCGAGCGCGCTGACTGGTTCGTCGAGGGCCAGGAACTCGGGCTTCAGGGCGAGCGCGCGTGCGATGTTGATGCGCTGACGCTGGCCTCCGCTGAACTCGTGCGGATACCGGGTGAGGACGTCAGGCTCGAGTCCGACTTCGGCTGTGAGCTCAAGCAGACGCCCGGCTACGTAGTCGCGTGAGAAGCCGCCCTGGATGGCGAAGGGTTCAGCGATGATGTCGCGGATGCGCATGCGAGGATCAAGCGCGGCGAAAGGGTCCTGGAAGACCATCTGCATGCGCCGCCGCATGATGCGGAGGTCTTTCTTCTTTGCTGCGAGGACATCGATGCCGTCGAAGGTGACAGAGCCTGAGGTGGGCTCGATGAGCCGCAGCAGCATGCGCGCGACGGTGCTCTTGCCGGAGCCGGATTCTCCGACCAGACCGAGCGTCTCGCCACGCGCGATCGTGAGCGAAACACCGTTGACGACGGTGGAGGTGCCGTACTGCTTGACCAGGTGCCGGGCTTCGATGAGCGGGGCAGCCGCAGGGGAAGCTTGGGGCACGCTAGCCAAGCTCCGGGTGGGCAAGGTGGAAGTTTGTCGCCTGCTGGTAGGCGTGGGCAAAGGCGGCGACGCGGGCGTCTGCGTAGAGGCCTCCGAGGAAGGTGAGCGAGACCGGGGTGCCGGGGCCGCCAGCGTTATCGACTGCGCCATCGATCGGGTTGCTGGAGGGTGGGGCATCGTCGCCCCGCAAGCCGTTGGGTACGATGACGGCGGGCTGCCCGGTGAGGTTGGTGGCGACCAGCTGATCTCCGCCCGAGGGCGTGACGAGGATGTCGACCTGCTCGAAGAGGCCGTCCATGGCGGCAATCGCGAGCGTACGGGCGCGCATGGCCTGGATGTAGTCAACCGCTGAGTAGAAGCGTGCGACGCGGAAGTTGTTGGGCCAGTCGAAGGGCTCCTGGCCGGCGAGCAGCTTGTCCCGGCCGGAGCGTGTGAGCTCGTCGAAGGCCGCGGCGCCTTCGGCTTCGAGCAAAGGGACCATGGAGTCGAAGGGCAGCTTCGGGATCTCGACCGGGATGAGCGAGACGCCCATCTTGCTGCGGATGATGTCGAGTGCGGCGGTTGCGTACTTCAGGTCGTACTGGGCGCGTGCCATGCCGGCCTGCATGCGTGCGAGACGCTTGCGATAGGCTTCCATCTCGGCGTCCCCGGCCGCCGTGGGAGCTTTGAGCTCGAGCGGCTTCGGGGCATCGAAGGCGGACTTGATGAAGCCGATGCGCAGCTTCTTCCAGTCGAAGCCCGCGTCCCAGTTCATGGCGGCGGGCTTGACGGCGAGGTCGTGTCCGTCGGGTCCGTAGATGGCGGAGAGGACGATGGCGCAGTCTTCGACCGAGCGTGCGATGGGTCCGATCTTGTCCATGGACCAGCTGAGCGCCATGGCGCCGGTGCGTGGCACGAAGCCATAGGTGGGGCGCAGACCGGTGACTCCGCAGCGCGTGCTGGGCGAGGAGATGGACCCGAGGGTTTCAGTGCCGATGGCGAAGCCGACGCAGCCAGCGGAGGTAGCGCTGGCGCTGCCGGCCGATGATCCGCTTGAACCCTGCTTGAGGTTCCACGGGTTGCGCGTGCGTGCGCCGGGCTTGCCTGAGCCTGCGGGATAGCCCCAGAGGTCGCCCTGCGCGAGCGCGCCCATGCTGAGCTTGGCGATGAGGATGGCGCCGGCTTGATCGAGGCGTTTCACGACCTCGGCATCCTCGTCGAAGGTCTGATTCTCGTAGCCGGCCGCGCCCCAGGTGGTGGGATAGCCCTTGACTGCGAGAAGGTCCTTGGCGCCCCAAGGGATGCCGTGCAGGGGGCCTCTATACTTGCCTGCTTCGATCTCGGCATCGAGCGTTGCGGCCTGCTTCAGGGCGCGCTCTTCGGTGAGGTTGATGACGCAGTGCAGCTTAGTGTCGAGCCGCTTCAGGCGAGCGAGATACATCTGCGTGAGCATGGTGCAGGTGATGCGCTTCGTGCGGATAAGCTCTGCGAGCGATCGCACGGACATAAAGGCGAGGGTCTCGATGCGTGCAGGGTTCGACCTGAAGTCTTCCTGGGTGAACATGGGTGCGGCGCTGAGGCGTAGTGGCTGCTTATGCGTTTCGAGCACCATGTTGCCAGGGACGGGATCGAAGACGAAGGCGGGTGCGACGCTGTTCGGCAGGGCGAGCTTGCGGATCTCTTCGACGTCGTCGCGCTGCGAGTTCAGGCCTTCGAACATGGCGGCCTTCAGGTTGTCGTCGATGTGAATGCCGGCGATGGTGGCTGCGGCATCGATCATGGCCGCGGTGATCTTTGGCTGCGCTGCTTCTTTGGACGCGGTGCCTGCCGCCTGGTTCGCGAGCGCGAAGAGCGTGCCGGGGAAGAGAGTTGCGCCAAAGCCGGCGGCCGTGCAGACGGCGAGGAAGTGCCGTCGGGGAAGGTGCGAAGCCTGTTGATCCATGAATCGCATTATTGCATCGCTTGCCGAAGTCGATTACTGCGGCGGCTGAGCGACGCCTTCGCCGGTGCGCTCGACAGTCTTGAGGAAGTCTTTGAGGCGCTGGCCTTTGGCCGGGGTGAAGACAGCGGGTTGAACGTGGGCGTTGGCGATCCGGTCCAGGCGGAAGACGCGGAAGCTGTCCCGCAGCTCGCACCATGCGACGAGGGTCCAGACGCCGCTCCAGAAGTAGAGCGCGAGCGGACGGATGGTGCGTGTGCTGCTGCCGCCGTCTTCACGGGTGTAGGCGATATGGACCGGGTTGCGGGCGAGGCATGCGGCGTGGAGCAGGTCAAGCCGTCGGCGGTCGGCGATGCGCATCTGGAAGCCGGGTGCATACATCTGAATGGCGTCGAGGCGTTCGCGCATCTCGACCGGCAGGACGGCCTCGATGCGGCTGAGCGCCTGCCTGGCGGCGTCGACGGTTTCGGCTCCGCCCCAGGCCTGGACGAGCCGCGCGCCCAGTACCAGCGCGGTCAGTTCGTCCGGCGTAAAGGTGAGCGGGGGCAGGTCGTAGTCGCGGCGCAGGGTGTAGCCGACGCCGGGCTCGCCCTCGATGGGTGTGCCGGAAAGCTGCAGGTCCAGGATGTCGCGATAGATGGTGCGGGTCGAGACCTGAAGCTTTTCAGCCAGCCGCGCGCCGGTTATCATGCGGCCTTGCCGGAGCAGTTGCACGATGCGGAAGAGTCGGTCGGCGCGGCGCATGGAGATGTTTTTCTAACGGGATCGTCTGTTGCAGGTACAGTCTAGTGCTGATGTAGCCCGATGTGATTGCCTTCGCTGTCCTCGATATAGGCGAAGGCGCCGAAGCCGTTTGGCAGCATGGTCTCGGGGATGACGACGGCGCCTGTACCTGAAGCCTGCATGCGGGCAAGCGCGGCTCCGAGACCTGCGTCTACGTTGAGGAAGATCATGGTGCCAGATGGAGAAGGCTGCTGACGTTCGTTCTGGACGAGCGCGCCCCCGACGCCGGTCTCGAGGGCAGGGAAGAGACGCTTCGGTTCTCCGAAGTTGACCGGGATCAGCGTGACATTGAGCAGGGTCTCGTAGAACTTTGTCGCGCGTTCAATGTCGTGGGTCGCGATCTCGAACCAGTTGGCGGCGTCGTGGGGAGTGGCGCTGATGTTGTGCGGGGTGGAGGTCGGTTCGCTCATCGGTCTCTCCTTTGGCGGCCGGGGTGCGCCTGCCATGAAAAGAAGCATAAGAAAAGGCTACTGACAGCAGTGTGTCAGTAGCCTTTCCTGTTTCTTGCGAGTGCTCTAGATGTCGAGGTTCTTGACGTCGAGCGCGTTCTCTTCGATGAACCTGCGACGGCTCTCGACGTCTTCGCCCATCAGCGTTGTAAAGATCTCTTCAGTGGCGGCGATGTCTTCGAGCTTTACCTGCATGAGGGTACGGCGTTCCGGGTCCATGGTCGTCTCCCAGAGCTGTGGCGCGGTCATCTCGCCGAGGCCCTTGTAGCGCTGGACCTGGTATTCCTTGCGGCCTTGTTCGATGACGTAGTCGAAGACCTCGCGCGGCGTCTTCTTCTCGACCGGATCCTGGCTGGCGCGGCTGTTGCGCTTGGCTGGCTTGGCTTCGGCCGCGGTGCCGGGGGCGGCGGCGATGGTCTCGTTGACGCCCTCTTCCTGGGCTACTTCATCGGCCTCGTCCATGGCTGCCTGCGAGACCTGCGCAGGGGTCTGCGAGGCGTAGGAAATCAGGAATGGCGCCTGCAGCTGGTCTTTGATCTGGGCGAACTTGCCCAGCAGCTGACGCGATTCGGCGGCGTTGGCAAGCGCCCAGTCAATCCTGCGTTCGGCGCCCTGCGAGTCGGTGAAGCTGATGGACCAGGTCTTGTGCTCTTCATCAAGCACGGGCTCACCGACCGCACGGAACTGGTGCTCGCGGCGGACAGCCTCGAGCTTGGCGCGCATCTCGAAGAGCTTGTCGGGTGTCTGGAAGTCTTCCTTCTTCGCGGGCGTTGCGCCCTCATGCGAGAAGAGCTGGATGAAGTCGAGCAGCACCACTTCGTTGCGCAGGCGCTTGCCCACCTTGTCGAAGAGGTTCAGGTAGTCGTTCAGGCGGGACATGTACTCGGTAAGCGCGGGACCGGTGAGCTGGGCGGCGGCTTCGCCGTAGGTCAAGATCATGCCGTCCGAAGCGCGCTTGATCATGACGTCGACATACTGGCGTTCGTCCTTGATGTACTGCTCGAACTTGCCTTTCTTGATGCGGAAGAGGGGCGGCTGTGCGATGTAGACGTGACCGCGCTTGATGAGCTCCGTCATGTGGCGGAAGAAGAAGGTGAGCAGCAGGGTGCGGATGTGCGAGCCGTCGACGTCGGCGTCGGTCATCAGGATCAGCTTGCCGTAACGCAGCTTGGCGGGGTCGAAGTCGTCTTTGCCGATGCCGCAGCCGAGGGCTGTGATCATGGCGCGGATCTCTTCGTGGCCTAGCATCTTGTCGTAGCGGGCTTTTTCTACGTTGAGGATCTTGCCCTTGAGCGGAAGGATGGCCTGGAACTTGCGGTCGCGGCCCTGCTTGGCGGTCCCACCGGCCGATTCACCCTCGACCAGGTAGAGCTCGCAGCGGTCGGGCTGGCGCTCTGAACAGTCCGCGAGTTTGCCAGGTAGACCGCCGCCGTCGAGTGCGCCCTTGCGCCGGGTGAGGTCGCGTGCCTTGCGTGCGGCTTCGCGTGCGCGCGCGGCGTCGATGGCCTTGTTGATGATCTTCTTTGCGACCTGCGGGTTGGTATCGAAGAAGGCTCCCAGGCGCTCGTTGACAAAGGCCTGGACCGTGCCTGCGATGTTCGAGTTGAGCTTGCCCTTGGTCTGGCCTTCAAACTGCGGCTGCGAGAGCTTGACCGAAATGACGACGACCAGGCCCTCGGTGACGTCGGTGCCGGCGAGGTTTTCCTTCACGTCTTTGAAGAGGCCGAGTGACTGGCCGGCGGCGTTGATGGTGCGGGTGAGCGCAGCGCGGAAGCCGGCGAGATGGGTTCCGCCGTCGATGGTGTTGATGTTGTTGGCGAAGGTGAAGACGGTTTCGGAGTAGGCGTCGTTGTACTGGAGCGCGATCTCCATGGCGACGTTGTCGCGCTCGGCTTCCATGTAGATCGGCTTCTCGTGGAGGACGGCCTTGCCCTTGTTCAGGTGCTTGATAAACTCCGCAATGCCGCCGACGTACTTGAAGTCCTGGCGCTTGCTCTCACCGGTCTTCGCATCGGTCTGACGCTCGTCGGTGAGGGTGATCTCGAGACCTTTGTTGAGGAAAGCAAGCTGCCGGAGACGGTTGGCGAGGGTGTCGTAGTTGAATTCGTCGACGGTGAAGATGCTCTTGTCCGGCAGGAAGTGAACCTTGGTGCCTTTGCGTGTGCTGGGGCCCATCTTGCGCAGCTTCGAGATGGGTGCGCCTTTTGAGTAGTCCTGCTCCCAGGTGAAGCCGTCGCGCCAGATCTCAACGTCGAACTCTTCAGACAAGGCGTTAACGCAGGAGACGCCGACGCCGTGCAGACCGCCCGAGACCTTGTAGTTCGAGGCGTCGAACTTGCCGCCGGCGTGCAGCATGGTGAGCACGACCTGGACCGCCGGCATCTTCTCGCCGTTGATGACCTTGTCATCGACCGGGATGCCGCGCCCGTCGTCGGTGACGGTGATCGAGTCGTCGACATGGATGGTGACATCGATGCGGGTGGCGTGACCGCCGAGCGCCTCGTCGACCGAGTTGTCGACTACCTCGTAGACCAGGTGGTGCAGACCCTGCTCGCCGGTCGATCCGATGTACATGGCGGGCCGCAGGCGGACGGCGGCGAGGCCCTCGAGCACCGTGATGTTTTCGGCGGAGTAACCTCCGGGCTTGGCGTCGGAGTCAGACTTCGGACTTGCAGGAATCTTGAGGTCTTCAGGAAGCGGATTCGGGGTTGTTGCCATGCGCTTGTCGTATCTCCGTAGGGCGCGGAGGGAGGGGTCTGGACCGCTCCCGTTTCGGTTCTGCCTGAAGGTCGCGTGATGCGAAGAAAACCCGCGTCAAATCAGAAGTTTGTGCCGCTTACCCGTCCCCTAAGTATACCACGCGGGCGGGTGCTGACAGGCTTTCAAGCGGGGCCCGTCAGGCGGTCAGGACGGCTTCCATCTGGTCGAGCCCCCAGGCGAGGTCGTCGGGTGAGATGACGAGCGGAGGAGCGAGCCGGATGACGGTGTCGTGGGTCTCTTTGCAGAGCAGGCCGCGGTCTTTGAGGGCCTCGCAGATGGGCCGCGCCTGCACATTCAGCTCAACGCCGATCCAGAGCCCCTTGCCGCGGACCTCGAGGATGCGGCTGGTCTTCTTCTTCATCGCGCAGAGGCGGTCGAGGGCATAGGCGCCGAGTTCGGCCGAGCGCGCGGGCAGGTCTTCGTCGACGATGACCTGCAGAGCGGCGCGCGCGACGGCACAGGCGAGCGGATTGCCGCCGAAGGTGCTGCCATGGTCGCCGGGGGCGAAGACGCCCAGGATCTCGCGTGACGCGAGAACAGCCGAGACCGGGTAGAAGCCGCCCGAAAGCGCCTTGCCGATGATGCAGACGTCGGGGCGGGATCGGGGCTTGGCGTCGAGGTCGTGCTCGAAGGCGAAGAAGCGGCCGGTGCGGCCCAGGCCGGACTGGATCTCGTCACACATGAAGAGGACGTTGGCGTCGTGACAGATCTCCGAGACCTGGCGGAGGTAGCCTTCGGGCGGCACGATGATACCGGCCTCGCCCTGGACCGGTTCGACCAGGAAGGCGACGGTGTTGGGGGTGATGGCGGCGCGCAGCGCGTCTGCATCGCCGAACGGAACCTGGCGGAAGCCGGGTGCGAAGGGGCCGAAGCCGGAGCGGTACTGGGCCTCGGATGAGAAGCCGACGACCGAGATGGTGCGGCCGTGGAAGTTGTTGCTGCAGACGAGGATCTCGCCCTGGCCTTCGGGGACGCCTTTGACCTTGAAGCCCCACTTGCGCGCGGCCTTCAGGGCGGTCTCGACGGCTTCGACGCCAGAGTTCATGGGCAATGCCATCTCGAAGCCGGTGAGCTCGTGGAGGTCGCGCAGCAGCAGCGGCAGCTGGTCGTTGCGGAAGGCGCGGGAGGTGAGGGTGACCCTCTGGGCTTGCTCCGCCATGGCTTTGAAGATGGCGGGGTGGCAGTGGCCCTGGTTGACGGCCGAGTACGCGGCGAGGAAGTCGAGGTAGCGCCGGCCTTCGATGTCGGTGACCCAGGCGCCGCTGGCACGTTCGATGACGACGTCGAGCGGATGGTAGTTATGGGCCCCGTACTGCTCTTCGAGTTCGATCAGGTTGACGTCGAGCGAAAGCATAGAGGTATTCTCCGAGCCGTTGTGGCCGTTGCCGGGGTTCCGTAGGGTTTGACCCTGAAATTGAACCTGTATTGTGCCTAGGATACGCCTGCAAACGGACATTTCGGCCGGGAAACGCCACGGAGTTGAGGCGCCCGTTACCGTATCGGGCGGTGGGTTCTGGGCTGAATCATCTTTCGAGCCCGTTCTGGTCCGGGAACGACGGAGGCTGGTTCTACTGCGGGCCTGGCCCCGAACATTGCACTTTGGCGCGATCGAAAAGCTTTCCATGCAGGCCCGCTTCCGATACACTTAGAGGGTTCTACCGAATCACGAGAAACACTGTCAGGATCATCATGCCAAAGTTGAAGACCCACTCCGGCGCCGCCAAGCGCTTCAAGAAGACCGGCACCGGCAAGTTCAAGCGCGGCCATTCGAAGATGCGTCACATCCTCACGTCGAAGAATAACAAGACCAAAAGCCGTCTCGGCAAAGCAGGTCTTATCTCTGACGCGGATCACTACAACGTGTCGCGGATGCTGCCGTACGCCTAGGCAGTTGCCGAAGCGAAGAAGCTGTTTGGATCGAGCTGTTTTTCAGTCTCTTCGATGAAAGACGATGGGCCCGAAGCGTAGAGCCCCTGGATGAGCGGCATGTGTTTATGCCAGCGAACTCCATCGAGATCCGAGCCCGAACGAAGCGAGTGAAGTGGAACCCCTTTCCACCAGCCGCCCCAACGAAGTACGCGAAAACAGGAGAATACTGACATGCCCCGTGTAAAGCGGAGTACCAAGCGCGCAGACCGGCGCCGCAAGATCCTAAAGCGCGCAAGCGGCTATTTCCTCACGAAATCTAAGCTCTACCAGGCGGCGCAAGAGGCCGTCGAGCGCGGACTGAAGTTCGCCTACACCGGGCGTAAACAGAAGAAGCGCCAGTTCCGCTCGCTCTGGATCGTCCGCATCGGCGCTGCCGCGCTGCAGAACGGGATGAGCTACTCAACCTTCATCAATGGGCTGAAACTTGCCGGCAACACGCTCGATCGCAAGATCCTGGCTGATATTGCAGCCAATGACGCCGCTGGCTTTGCCGCGCTCGCCGTGGTCGCGAAGGATGCACGTACCAAGGCGGCTGCGGAACATGCGAAGCGCCAGCAGGCGACCGCGTAACGATGCGTTGTGCGTCAGATGAAGAGGCACGGCACCTGCCGTGTCTCTTTTTCATGCGCGTCCCTTTCTGCCTGAAGTAAAGGAAGTATTCTTAGTTTATGTCCACGTCTGCCGCTCCCAATCCAGCCCCTGCACCTGAGCAGCCCCGCGCGCGGACCAATCCTGCAAATGGCGCGCTGGCAGACACAAGCTTCGAAAGCTGGGGCCGGTATCCGAAGTACCGCGGCCATGTGGTCCCGATGAACTGGCAGCAGGAGTTCCCCGAGAACATTGCCGGCCTGCATAACGGCGTCCTGCCGGTCGGTATGGGCCGCAGCTATGGCGACTCGTGCCTGCTGAAAGACGGCAACCTGGTAGTGACGACCGGCATGAACCGGCTGCTTGGCTTCAACCCGGAGACTGGCGTGCTAACTGCCGAGGCCGGTATGACGCTCGCGCAAATTCTTGATTTTGCGGTGCCGCGCGGTTTCTTTCTCCCGGTGACGCCAGGTACCAAGTACGTGACGCTGGGTGGCGCGATTGCGAACGACATCCACGGCAAGAATCATCACGTAGCCGGCACCTTTGGCAACCACGTGCTGCGCTTCGAGCTGGTACGGTCCGACGGCACGCGGCGCGTCTGCTCACCGACCGAGGATCCTGACTGGTTCGCAGCGACGATCGGCGGTCTTGGACTAACCGGGGTCATCACCTGGGTCGAGTTGCGGCTGCGGCCCATTGTCTCGCGGATGATTGACTACGAGGGCATCCAGTTCCACGGGATCGACGAGTTCCTGTCGATTACGCAGCAGTACCAGGATGTGGAGTACACCGTCAGCTGGATCGATTGCGCGAGCACCGGCAGGAACTTTGCGCGCGGCATCTTCATGATGGGCGATCACTCGAAGGTGCCGGGTGAGCTGAAGCCGTCGCCTGAGCCGATGCTGGTCTTTCCCTTTGAAGCACCGGGCTTCGCGCTGAATCACACGACGGTTTCGATGTTCAACACGGTGTTCTTCCACAAGCAGATGAAGCCGCGGGTAAAGACGCTGCAGGATTACGAGCCGTTCTTCTACCCGCTCGACAAGGTGCTGCACTGGAACCGGATGTATGGCAAGTCCGGGCTGCTGCAGTTCCAGTATGCCATCCCATGGGAGTCGGCGCGCGAAGGCACAATCGCGATCCTGACCGAGGTGGCGAAGTCCGGGCTGGCCAGCTTCCTGGCTGTGCTGAAGGCGTTTGGCGATGTGCCTTCGCCTGGACTGCTCAGCTTCCCTCAGCCAGGTATCACGCTGGCTCTCGACTTCCCGATCAAGGAAGGCACTACCTTTCCGCTCGTGGAACGGCTGGCTGACATGACCCGTGACTTCGGCGGACGGCTCTATCCGGCGAAGGATGCGGCCATGACCGCCGCGCAGTTTCAAACCTTTTACCCGCAGTGGGAGCAGCTTGCCCGCTTCCGCGACCCCGTCATTACCTCCAGCTTCTGGGAGCGCGTCACCGGAGAACACCTCACACCATGAGTTCCCCTGCAACGACCTTTCCTGTGGTCAGCACGCCTGGCGCGCCACGCAAGATCCTGGTTCTGGGCGCAACGTCCGGCATCGCTGAAGCCACCTGCCGGCTTTGGGCAGCGGAGGGTTCAGCCCTCTTCCTGGTAGGCCGCAGCGCGGAGAAGCTGGCGGCGGTGGCTGCCGATCTGAAGACGCGCGGCGCCTCTTACGTCGACACTGCGGTTGCTGATCTTGACGACACCTCGAAGCACCCGGCGCTTTTAGCGCACGCGATCAACTCGCTCACCGGCATGGATATCGCGTACCTGGCACATGGTGTGCTGGGCGACCAGGCGCGGGCGGAACAGGACTTTGCTACGGCGGAGAGCATCCTGCATACGAACTTTGTCTCCGTCGTTTCACTGCTGACGTGGCTTGCTAACTTCTGTGTGCAGCGGCACTCGGGCGTGCTCGCCGTCATCTCGTCGGTGGCCGGGGATCGTGGTCGCAAGTCGAACTACCTTTATGGCGCTTCGAAGGCCGGGCTCTCGGCGTTCCTCGGCGGTCTGCGCAATCGGGTTGATCGTGAGGGTGTGACTGTCCTGAACATCAAGCCTGGACCGGTGCGGACGGCGATGACCACGCACATGCCTGGGTCTGAGAAGTTCGCGGATGTGAACAAGGTGGCGGCGTCGATTGTGAAAGCGGTGGATAGCCGTGCGGACACGCTGTATGTGCCGTTCCAGTGGCAGCCGATCATGTTCGTCATCCGGCATATCCCGGAGAGCGTGTTCAAGAAGCTGAATCTCTGAAGCAGGCAACGGCAACCGCGTCCTGACGCCGGATGGGCGCCCCTTCGTGGGATGGAAGCGCTTCGCGCGCGCAGACTGTCTCAGCTGACCCAGATGCATACGCGCGCGAGCGGCCCCATCCCACGAACTGGTCGCCGCCCGCGATGATGGCGCACTTGCCGTTGACTCTCGACCAAAAGAAAAGCCCCCATTCTTTGAATGGGGGCTTTTCTGGTTGTGAGTTTGGCTAGAACTCGAGGCGAAGGGCAAACTGTCCTACACGCGGCCCACCGGGCTGCGTGCTGGTTGGCGTGCTGCTGATGGAGCCAAAGTTGCCCGATGTGATGTCCGTGTTGGGCAGGTTGAAGATGGGATGGTTGAGGACGTTGTAGAAGTCGGCGCGGAACTTCAGATTGAGACGCTCATCCGGCAGCAGCGCGAAGACCTTGCCGAGACCGGCATCCATGGTGAAGGCTGACGGTCCACGCAGGTTGTTGCGGCTGCCAAAGTTGAGGCCAACTGGTCCACTGAAGGTGGACAACGCATTTGCGGTAGCATCTGCGCTGCCGAACAGGTAGACAGTATTCGCGACTGCATCCTTCTTGACATGTGCCTGGACTGCGCCCCGGTTGCCGTTGAAGAAGGCCGGCGCGTTGTTGGCATAACCTGCGACGAAGGCGTTTGAGCTGGTGGTGAGTGCGAAGCCGCTGCGCCATGCCGGCAGGCCGGAGACCGACCAGCCACCGATGACCTCGTTCAGCCACACCGGCGCGTGGCTTGCGAAAGCTGCGCCGCGGCCGAAGGGAAGCTGGTAGAGGAAGTTGGAGTTGATGACGTTCTGCACGTCAAAGTCGGAGTTGGCGTAGCACTTCTTCGGGTTGGTGGCATCGCAGATGAAGTTGTTGCCCGAGCTCGCCGCGATGAAGTTCGCGTTGGCCGAGACGTTATCCATCGAGTGCGACCAGGTGTAGTTGAAGTCGAACTGCAGGCCCTGCGAGAAGTTCTTCGACAGGCTGAACAGGAGACCGTGATAGACCGACGTGCCCTTGTTGGTGAGGAAGGTGTTCTCGGCAAACTGAGAGGCCATACCAACGTTGTCATTCAAAAAGCGGTTCGCCGCCGCGCCCTGGATGAAGTCGGCGAAGTCACCGTTCTGGATCAGGGTGCCGAAGGCGTTGGCCAGCTGTAGCGTAGATCCTGTGCCGCCGAGCTGATTCTCGAAGAACGGCTGCGGGGTGAAATCCTGACCGGAGCGTGCCTGGAGCGTCAGGTTGGTGAAGGCTTGATTCATGGTCTGACCGGAGACTGGATCGACGATGTCGACCAGCTGGGAAGCGTCAGCCGATGCCAGCAGGCGTCGCCCGAGCCGCCCCGCGTAGTTGATCCTCAGGATGAAGTGGTCGGGCATCTCCTGCTGGATGCCACCGTTGAAGGTGAGCGAGTAGGGATCGCGAAGAGTGGGATCGACGATCTCGTTGAACTGGCTGGCTGCAAGCCCAAAGGGCACTCCGTCTGTGTTGACGAACGGTGAAAGTGGCCTGGAGATGAGAGGCGCTGTGTTCGGGTTCGCGTAGGCCAGGTTTCCGCCGATGCGTGGGTTCGATGCGCCGAGCGCTCCAAGTGCGCCGCCGCCACCAGCACCGCCGTACTGGGTGTTAGCGGAGTTCTGGAAGAGGTAAGAGGACTGGTCCTGGATGAAGTTGACGGCGTTAATGACGGTGCGGTCATAGACCAGCGCGAACGAACCATTAAAGACGGACTTCGGTGCGAACGATGGATTGTAGGCGAAGGCGAAGCGAGGTGCGAAGTCCTTGTAGCTGGGCTTGTAGAGCGGTGCCGCGTTGTTCGCCTTGCCGCCGAGATTGTAGGAGATCAGCGGGAGTGCGGTGGGACCCTGTGCCCCGATACGGCCCTGGGCTACCCGCTGTCCGAAGTAGTCGTTGAAGGTGAAGGTCTGGCCTGACTGGTCCCCGTGCGCCTCGTATGGCACCGTGTAGAGCTGGTACCGGAGACCGTAGCTGAGGGTCAGGTTCTTGGTCGCCTTCCAGGTGTCCCCTGCATATAGTTCAGTCTGGAAGTAGCGATAAGCGCGGTTGGTTCCATTCCCCTGCGGAGTCTGGTTGCCGGCGTTATCGTAGTTATAGCTACTGCCTACCGAGCCAATACGTCCGAGAGCCAGCGCGAAGGCCTCGTCATAAACGGCGGAAGAGGTGGTGCCGGCAGTCCGAATAGCCGCGGTTCCATAACCGTTTGCAGCCGTCGGGCGGACGCTTGGGTCGAGATTGAAGGCTTCGCCTCCGAGACCCAGGGTCACGATGTTGAAGTCATTGACGAGTTGCGAGTTGGTCTTGATGAACTTGAACAAACCGCCGAAGCCGATGGTGTGGCTGCCGAGCTGCCAGTTGAAGTCGTCACGCACCTCCGGAATGGGGACGCGGCGCTTCTGCGAGCTGTAGCCGTTGTACGGCCCGAAGAGATTGGTGTTGGTGTTGGTGCTGCCGCCAAGGGTGTACTCGGTGTTCGCATCGAGCCCCGGCGCACGTAGCAAGCTGGGGAAGTTGTACTTCTGGATGGTGTCGCCGTAGTAGAACTGGTTTACCTTGTTGGCGCTGATCTGCCAGATGTGGCTTGCCACGTAGCCATAGCTGCGGTCAGTGAAGGGATTAGTAGTGGTGCCGCCGGGAAAGGCGTTGGCGCTCTGGACGGCGTCCTCGCGGGCGATCGTACCGCGCACGAAGACTCGTTGCGAAGGGGTCAGGTTGTAGTCCAGGCGTGCAACGTAGTTGTAGAGGTAGTCGGGCTCCGGGAAGTTGAAGCGGTAGCCGCCTGTGTTGATGCCATCGGCGCCGCTATAGGCCAGGTCGTTGGCATGCGGGTAGGCGGAGTTGATGAAGGTCTGCAGTGAGGCAGATTCGCCGATGTGTTGAGGGTCAAGCTGAGCCACCTGCGCCGGCGTAAGCTGACCGATGCACTGCGGAGTCGTGTTCTGGCGGCTGGAAGCGGTGCAGGTGTTGCCTGCATCATCCGTGTTGCGGATGTAGGAGACGGTGCCATTGCGGAAGGAGTCGAGCGGAACGACGCGCTCAACCTGGGTGGACTGGATGATGCGTGAGTTGTTGAAGTCGAAGAAGAAGAACAGCTTGTCCTTCTTGATGGGGCCTCCGATGGCGCCGCCGAACTGGTTGCGGATCAGCGGCGCGCGACCGATGCCGGCATTGTTGTTGAACCAGTCGTTGGCTGCGGTAGCGGTGTCGCGGTGGTACTCGTTCAGGTCGCCGTGGAAACGATTGGTGCCGCTCTTGGTGACGAGCTGAAATTGGCCGCCGCTGCCGGTGCCGAGGTCAGAAGGAAGACCTGCAACTGTGCCGCGGAACTCCTGCACCGAGTCCACTGGTGCGCCGCCGACGATGGTGCCGGTGCCGCCGCCGAAGACAGAACCAGCAGCTACGTCGTTTACGTCGAGACCATCGAGCGTGACGGAGGTCTGGTCGGTGCGTGCTCCGGTGAAAGAGCTGTTGGCTACGCCTGGCTGGAGTGCGAAGAGAATGGCTACGCTTGAGCGGTTCTGGATGGGAAGGTCGACCAGCGTCTTGGGGTCAATATTGTTGCCGATGGAAGCATCTGTCGTGTTGATGGTCTCGACGTCTGTCGAGGCGGAGACGGTGACCTCCTGGGTGGTTCCGGCGGCCAGCTTCTCGTCCTGGGTGCGCGTGATGCCGACCTGCAAAGTGACGTGGTCTACCGAGATCGAGTTGAAGCCGTCATGCGCGAAGGTGACGACGTAGCCCTGGGCGGGCGGTACGTTGGCGAAGCGGTAGGTACCCTTTGAATCAGTCGTCTGGGTGAAGACGGTTCCTGTACTGGGATTCTTGAGGGTGACGGTCGCGCCGGGGATCACGGCTCCCGACGCGTCGGTGACAAGACCCGACATGGACGAGTTGTCCTGGGCTTTTAGAAGTGGTGAGGCTAGGGCAAGGGACAGCAAGGCATAACGTGACAGCCGCTTCGGCATTCGATCTCCTAGGGGTAGATAAGACACGAGTGTCAGGAAGGACAAGGAAGTGAAGGAGGACTCCTGTTTCGGGGAGGTGGTCCTGATCGCTGCAGGCCTACTGACGCTTTACAAAGACGCCCGGAGCTTCTGGGGCAACCAAATGAATGCAATCTGATATCCATTCGCCAAGGCGCTCGGTGCGAGTAGAAGCAGTCATAAGTGCTTACAGAGTGACCTTGTGCTTCCAAAATACGGATCGATCACTCGAGTGGGATCCGTTAAGTGGAAGATCCTCAGGTATGAGGTCGGGCGTTTGTGCAGCTCTCCTGTGGAGCTTAGAAGGTGTAGCGGGCGCCGGCTTCTACGCGGCGGCCATTGTCTGCGGCGTACGGGACGCCAAAGAGGGGCGAACCCAGGACACCGCCGATCGAGGTGACGTTCAGGTGGTTCAGCACATTCGACGACCGCAGATTGAGCGTGAGGCTCTGCGGATGCTCGGCCTTCGGGTCGCGCGTAAGCAAGAAGGCGCGTTCCAGGTTGGTGTCGAGGTAGACGCTCCAGGGCAGCACGCCGCGGTTGCGCGGGAAGACGCCGGTGCCGCCTGAGGCCACCAGCAGTCCGTAGCGCGTGGCGAATGCGCCAGGCGTGCCGGCCGGGGCGAACTGAGGACGATCGTTGAAGTTGCCGTCTCCGTTGTTGTCGAAGCCGGTGGTGATGTTGAAGTGCTTGGCACCCTCGGCGTGGAGGTCTCCCGAGAGCTGCAGCTTTGCCGGGAGCTTGAAGGTGGCGTTGCCGAAGATCTGGTAGGTGCCCTGCTCGGTGCGGTGGGCGAACTCGCCGGCGTTCGAGTAGGCGCTCTGCGGGGTGAAGAAGGTGTCGTCGTTGGTGTCGTCGAGCTGGTTGACGTAGACGGCGCCGGCGAAGAACTGGGCGCGCTTCAGAGCGTGATTTTCAAGGATCGCGAAGACGACCTTGGCGTTGCCCTGGCCGCTGTTCTGGACCTCGAGGATGTTGAGATTCGGGGCGAACGGACGCGGGCCGGTGGGTGTGCCGTCGAGCGGCGCGTTGATGTTTGAGGAACGTGTGAAGTTCCAGATGCGTCCGTAGAGCCAGGTGAGCGACAGGTTGAAGCCCCTGGGCAGGGTGTGCGAGCCGCCCACGCCGACCGCTGCCCAGCTCAGCTGCTGAATGTGCGGGTTGTACTGGCGGACGGTGTGGATGGGCGTCGCGGCGGCGAAGGGGCTGCCGTAGGTGGGGTTGTAGATGGTGCTGGTGATGCGGTTGGTTCCGTCCTCGCGCAGAACCTCGGCGTTGTCTGACTGGCTCATGCGCCCGGAGAACATGCCGAAGTGGGAGTTCAGAGTCCAAGAGCCCTGCTTGTTCGACCAGAGCACGCCGAGCCGGGGAACCAGCGCGTTCAGCATCGTCGGGTCATTTTGAAAGAAGTAGCGTACGCCGGCGGCGAGGTGCAGGCCGTGACCAGGATTGAAGTCGTCCTGGATGAAGAGCGCGTCGTGGAACTCGGTGAAGCGGACCGTTGGGTTGCCCGCCACGTTTGCGAAGGCAGTCGCGGTGCCGCCTGGCAGGGCAAGCTGGGCGCGGCGGTACTGTTCGATGCCGCTGATGGTGGTGGTCTGCCCTGTCGGCAGGTTGCTGGCGTCGAGCAGCGGCGCCAGGCCTCCGCCAAACGTGTAGGCGCCATTGAAGTTGGAGGTCAGGTGCTGGTGCTCGTCGAAGAGGAAGAACTGCGTCCCGAACTTGAGCGTGTGCCGCCTGGTGGTCAGGATGGCATCGTCATCTATTTCAACGTTCAACTCGTGGAGCTGCTGCGGGCCGAGGGTGGAACCGCCGCCGGTAAAGGCGCCGGCTACCTGCACCTGCGCGGCGGTCGAGTTGGGCGTGTCGTTCTCGCCATCCCACCTAAGGCTCAGGCGGGCTTCGTGCATCAGGTGCGGGCTGGCGGTGGTGATGTCCGAGAAGCGCAGCATGTGTTCGTACTGGCTGGAGGCGTAGCCGGTCTCGGCGAGGCTGGTGCCGCCTACGCCGACGTTCCGGAGCGCGTTCACGTTGGCGCTGTAGCTGGTGATGAAGGTGTTCTTCGGGCCCAGCTGCCAGTCGATGCGAGCGTTGCCGATCCACAGCGCCTGGGGTGTTGCCACGTTGGCGAGGCTCGGGGTGAAGTTGCCTGCGGGATCAAGCGTGATGGCGTTGACGGCGGCGAAGTTGTCGATAGCGCGGTGTTCGAGGTCGAGTGAGAAGTCCGAGCCCTTTTGGCGAACAGGCCCGGTGAGCTCGAAGCCGTAGCGCTGCTTGCCCAGGGCGGCGCGGCTGGTTGAGAAGGGATCGCGTGCGTTCTCCCACGGGCTGCCGTTGGTCAGGAAGAGGGCGCCATGGTAGGTAGGCTGGCCGGGCTTGGTGTAGACCTCGACTCGTCCACCGTCGAAGGGTGGCTCACGATATTGGGCGGAGAACTGGTCCGGGTTGACCTGGATGTAGGCGATGGAAGACTTGGGCGGCAGCTTGCTTGAGCCCTGAAAGCCGTCGACAGCGATGGTGACGTTGGTAGGGCTGCCGCCTCCGGCCGCGGCCAGCAGGCGAAGCTCGCGCAGCAGGTCGTCCGGGTCATCGGCGAGGGCCTGAAGTTGTGAGCCAGAGATGGTCTGGCTCATGGCGGTCGAGCTGGCGGAGGCGGGTGCGATAGTCCCGGCGTCCACGTCGACCTGGGTCTCGACGGATTCGGGGTTCAACGTGACGTCGAGGGCGGCCGTATGAGGAGCCTTGATGGCAAGGATGCTGTCGGCAAATCCCGCTGCGCGAGCGGTGAGTTGATGCGGGCCGGCTGTCACACAGGGAAAGCGGTAACGGCCGTCGTCCCCAGAGGTCTGGGTGATGCCGTCTATGGTGAGCGCGGCCCCGGGGATCATGGCCCCGGTGGAGTCGCGGACCGCGCCGGTGAGCGCTGTGCCCGAGCAGGTGGAGTCATTGAGTGCCTGCGCATCGGCGTGGGCGCAGAAGGGCGAGGTCACCGCGATGGCGGCGAGAGGGAAGAGCTTGAGCATAAGGCCTCGTGTGTGGTGCGGTCGGCTTGGAGCTTCTCCCGTGATTACGCGGCGGGGAAGGGGTTGGTTCCGTGGATTTTTGTTGCAGGCGCGCGCAGTGGAGACAGGCTCGGCGCGTCCCCGGTTTGCGTGTTGAATGTGGCTGTTCGAGGAGCGCGCTTTGGGAGAGATGGAGGACTGCTAGCCGTTTGCCTTGCGTTTGCCGCGATGTGCGGGCTGACCAGCTGTGGCCCATCAGGTCCGCACCCAGCTCCAGGAAGTGCGGCAGTGTCCCTAGCCGATCCGTCCCAATCGGCGACAGGGACGGTGTTGATCCAGCGGAGGCGAAAGCAAGCAGGCCGAACGCTGAGCGAGGCACCACCCACGAGGCAATCGCAGTTCACGGTGTGGATGCACTTGCTGTTGCTCTTTCGTCTTATTGCTGCTGCTGGGCCATCTGCTGCTGGCGGGTCAGGGGAGGTGGGCCTTCGGGCAGGGCCTGGGCTTTTTCTACCAAGATCGACCAGTCTTCAGGCACCGGCAGCTCCTGGTCAAGGGTCAGGGTACCTTCTGATGGTGTGACCCGGACGGCGACGGTCAGCTCTGACGTGGCGCGGCCGCGGAACATGCCGTGGGTGGGCGGGACGTCGGCGTAGTCGCGACCGATCGCGGTGCGGATGTGGCGTTCGCCGGCGACGAGCCAATTCGTGGGATCGAAGCCAACCCAGCCGAAGTGCGGCATCAGGACCTCGATCCAGGCGTGCGTGGCGGAGGCTCCCGAGCGGTCGGTCTCAGTGTCCGTCACGCGGTGCGCGAGGTAGCCCGAGACGTAGCGGCACGGCAGACGCAGCTTTGAACGGATGAGCGTGATCATGATGTGCGCGAAGTCCTGGCAGACCCCTTTGCGGGTTTCAAGCGCATGATCGATCGGCGAATCGACCTTGGTGGAGCGCGGCACGTAGTCGAAGTAGCGGAAGATGCGTTCGTTCAGCTCATGCAGCAGCATCAGCGGGTCGTCGCGCCGGCGTACGTCGAGGTCGTGGGCGAGCTGGTCGAGCAGCGGGGTGGGCGCGCAGAATTCAGACGGAAAGAGGAACTCCCAGTAGTCGCCCGCGGCTACGATCGAATCGAGATCGGCCCAGGCGTCGGGCGCGAGGAAGCTGGGGATTTCGACTGCGGGCTGCACCTCGACCAGGGACTCGGCGACGATCACCAATTGACGATGCTGACCTGGAATGTCGAAGTGGTGGACGTTGTTGCCGAGGTGATCGCGGTAGGAGAAGACGCGGCAGCGTGGGCTGACCGAGAGATGGAAGGTAAGGCAGCGCTGGTTGGCGTCCGAGCGCGGGTGCATGCGCGTCTCCATCATGGACTCTGAGACCGGGTGCTTGTACAGGAACTTGGTCAGGTGGCGGATGGAGTAGAGCATGGCGAACCCCCGAGGTGTGTCTTAACCCTAATACGAGAATCCAGAATCAGTGTGGAAGCGCGAACATCCACGCGATATGCAGGCGGGCGCGGCGGCGGAAGAGCCACACGGGCAGGAGAACAGCGAGCAGCGTAGGCAGCAGCGTTTGCAGATAGGGATCTGTGACGTGGCCGAGGCAGAGCAGCTCACGGCCCGCTCCCTGCGGATAGGCAGCCAAAAGAAAGATGCCGAAAGATGCCTCTCCGATCATCGACAGGATGCGGGCAGACCAGGAGTGGCCGAGTACGCGCGCGAAGAGCAGCAGCATAAGGGTGCCGAGGACACCCATGGGCAGGAACAGCAGCGAGGTATCGCGATGATCGTAGCCGGTCACGACCAGGATGAAGACAGCCAGGGCCAGCGATAGAGCGCCGGCGAGCCATGCCGGCACGCGCTCGATGCGCTCGTAGTTTGAACCGACCCACATGCCGAGCACCAGGAAGGGCAGGAACTTGAGCCCGCGTGTAGCAAAGGCGATGTAGGTCCATGGATACCAGGTGGAGACGGCCGCAGCGACCAGGGCAAAGGCCCAAGAGGGCAGACGCCGGCCCAGCATGCCGAGCACCAGAACGAAGAAGATGGTGGGGAGAAACCAGTTTGTCGAACCGGTGAGGAGTGCCAGCAGGAAAGCCCCGAAGGAAAGCGGTTTGACCAGTGTGTAGCGTGCGAAGACGACCGTTGCAAGGGCTGCAAGGGTCGTGAACAGCAGGTAGGGCCAGAGGATCGTGCGCAGGCGGCTGATGACGAACTGACGAGGTCCCCGCTTGTCCACGCTGGCACAGAGGAAGACGCCCGAGATGAAGAAGAACGCCGGCATGTGGAAGGCATAGATGGCGTAGCCGGCGCGGAAGCCTACGTTCGACGTGCCCCACCAGCCGCGATGCTGGACGCCCTGGATGGTGTGGCCCATGGCGACCAGCATAATGGCGATGCCGCGCACCACGTCGACCAGCATGGACCGTTTTGGGGGGTATGAGGCCGGGGCTGAACGGGTGGCAAGGTTAGGGGTGAAGGGGCCCGAAGGGTACTGCTCTGAAGGGGCTGCGGGCATGTCGTTGATCCGCGTTCGCGATGCTGGTCAGGTGGAACTCAGGATCTGGTCTCTCAGGTAGCCGCTCCGGTCAGTGCGGACTGTATGGTGAAGTCGATGTAGAGGTTGTACATGGTGTCGTGGATCTCCTGGCACTGATGCTGGATGCGGTGCAGGTAGGGGACAACGCCGCGTTCGAAGATCTCATCGACCGAGTTGTAGGCGAGCGACGCCTGCACCTTGCCGCCGATGCGCTGCAGGCTCTCCGTGCGCACGCCGCCGCTGGCGCGTTCGATCGCGTTCAGCGCGTGGCGCATGGAATCGATCGAGAATCGCAGGGAGTGGGGGAACTCTTCGTCAAGGATCAGGAATTCGAGAATGCGGTCGGGGGTAAGGTCCGCGGTGTAGACCTTGCAGTAGGCCTCGAAGGCGGTGGCTGAACGTAGCAGCCCCATCCAGTCGAGGTATTCATTTGACTCGAGCTTGTCAGTCTGGTGCTCGCCCCAGAGGTCGTCGTGGTAGGCGACGAGCAGGGATGCGGTGGCCGAGGCGCGTTCGATGTAGCGGCCCACCTGGATGAACTGCCAGCCTTCGCCGTGGCTCATGGTGGAGTCGGAGACACCCTGGAACTGGTGTACAGCCTCCATGACCTGCTGCAGGAATTCGGTCGGCGCTTCGGGCTCAAAGGCCATGGTGCCGGGCTCCTGGCGGCTTTGAAACTCGGGCCGAGTGACCTGGAGGTAGAGCGAGTTCAGGCGATGCCATTGCTCGGTCGAGATCTGTTCGCGGACATGGCGTGAGTTCTCGCGCGCGGCGATCAGCAGGGAAAGGACCGACGAGCGGGACTCGACGTCGAAGGTGAGCTGCCGGACGAGTTCGTAGGGGTCGCCCTGCCACTTGACGTCCTTCGGGTTGTTGAGGGCGTGGAGTACGCGCACCCAGCGTCGTTCGGCCGAGATCGGAGACTCGTCGAGCATCAGGTTCAGATTCACCTCGAGCAGGCGCGTGGTGTGCTCGGCGCGCTCGAGGTAGCGGGACATCCAGTACAAGCTATCGGCTACGCGGCTTAGCAAGAAGGCTCTCCGTGCGGGAAGTTAGGCGATGCGATGGACGTCAGGGAGGTGCGTACTCTTGATCGAGCTGAGATCGATGCGCTCGGACGCATGTTGCATGTCGATGCCGATGTTCTTTCCTGAATGGTCAAAGTCAGTTAGAAGCTCATCGGTGATCTCCTCCGACTCTGAGCCAGCGGAAGAGGAGAGATCGATGTTGAGCGAGTCCCTATCTTCGAAGTAGTTGAGCTTCATCGCGTCCTCCGTGTGTAGGCGCTATCTCGAAAGGCGCTTGGAAAGTTTGTCCGTCTTCTAGAGTAACAACCCGGAGAGCTTTGCCCCGCATTGCGTCGACATACCCCCGGAGGCTGACCCGGCATCTATTTCAACTTCACGTTCGAGGAAGTGTGCGAGGACCTCCCTGGCCTACTCGATCTTCAGGTAAGGACGCTTCACCATGACTCGTGGGAGATGCCGATCACCTCGGGCTCCTCTCTGGTCCTCTGATGTGGCCAGTGCGAGCCCGAATGCAGGGGTGCGTTGTGCCGGACGGGCGGTTCTGGGTGCGCTCTGCCCCCTTGCGCCGCTGGTCCTACTGGCTGAGTACCCATGTGTCTTTGCTACCTCCGCCTTGCGACGAGTTGACGACAAGCGAGCCCTGCTTGAGCGCGACCCGGGTCAGGCCGCCAGGTACGATCGAGACCTTGTCGCCGTAGAGCACATATGGCCGCAGGTCGACGTGGCGCGGTTCGAGTGCGTCGCCGATCAGGCACGGGGCCCTTGAAAACGTGATTGTGGGCTGCGCGATGTAATTTCGCGGATCGCTCTCGATCCGTTCGGCGAAGTCGGCGCGCTCGGCGGCGGTCGATTGCGGGCCGATCAGCATGCCGTAGCCGCCCGATTCACCGACCGCCTTGACGACCATCTTGCCGAGGTTTTCGATCACGTGCGCGCGCTCCTTCGGGCGGGTCATCAGGAAGGTCTCTACGTTTGCGAGGACCGGCTCTTCGGACAGGTAGTACTTGATGATCTCGGGCACGTAGGCGTAGAGCGCCTTGTCGTCCGCGACGCCGGTGCCGAAGGCATTGGCCAGCGTGACGTTGCCCGCGCGGTAAGCGTTGAAGAGCCCTGAGACGCCAAGGATCGAATCGCCGCGGAAGCTGAGCGGGTCGATGAAGTCATCGTCCACCCGGCGGTAGATCACGTCCACGCGGCGCAGCCCGGAGGTGGTCCGCATGTAGATCACGTTGTCGTGCGTGACCAGGTCGCGGCCTTCAACCAGTTCAATGCCCATCTGCCGGGCAAGGTACGCGTGCTCGAAGTAGGCGGAGTTGAAGACGCCCGGCGACAGCAGCACGATGTTCGGCTCGGGGCGGCCCTCGGGTGCGAGCGAACGCAGCGTCCCCAGCAGCAGCTGGGTGTATTGCTCGATTGGACGGACGCCATAGTTGCGGAAGATCTGCGGAAAGATGCGCTTCATGACCCGGCGATTGGTGAGCATGTAGCTTACGCCCGACGGCACGCGCAGGTTGTCTTCAAGCACCACGAACTCGCCATTTTCGAGCCGGATCAGGTCTGTCCCGCAGACCGCTACGTACACGTTGCGCGGCACCTGAAGCCCGATCATCTGGCGGCGGAAGTGTTTGCAGCTATACACCACCTCACGCGGCACGATGCCGTCGGCGAGGATGCGACCCTCGTTGTAGATGTCCTTGAGGAACAGGTTCAGGGCCATGATGCGCTGGGTCAGGCCTCGCTCTACCTTCTCCCATTCGGCCGCGGTGATGATGCGCGGGATCAGGTCGTAGGGGAAGATCTGTTCCTTCCCCTCGTCTCGTCCGTAAACCGTGAAGGTGATCCCCTGGTTCAGGAAGCTGAGATCGGCGGCGGCTTTGCGGCGCTGCAGCTCGCCCTCGGGCAGCGAGCCAAAGTGGTTCAGCAGAGGCTGGTAGTGCTCGCGCAGTTCGGCGGACGAGTCCGGTTCGCGCAGGAACATCTCGTCATACGCGTGGTCCAGCAGATAGTTCTTCGTCGCAATCTGCTCGAGGGGCTTCGCCTGGGTTGTCTCCATTAAAGGTTGAGTATAGCGGCAGGGATGATGTTGAACACTGCGATTCCCTTCTTTGCCGGTGGGATTCAGGGCTGGGAAGTGATTTCGGGAATGGTTGGGGGCGCAGCCTGCCGGCCGGAGTGGCTGGAGCGCGAACCAAGAGAATTGCGCTGCAGATGCGTCAGCAGGGCGGTGACCACACGTTCGCAGGCATCCTCGATCAGCCAGTGAGACGCGCCGTGCAGCCGTTCGAACTGGAAGTCGGCCTGCACATAGGAGGCGGTCGCGAGTGCCGCTGTCTCGCCAAGCGCCACGTCCTGGTCACCCCACAGATAGAGGGTCGGCGTGGTGATGGCGCCTGCTTGCTGCTTCCGGCTCAGGGCGCGATACCAGTTCAGCGCGGCGGTCATGGTTCCGCCTTCAGAGAGGCGCTGGACGTTGCGCTCGAGCGCATGGATCGTCAGCCTGCCCTGGTAGAGGCTGCGCAGCCGCTTTGCGTTGCCAGCCAACAGGACGCGCTCGGCGATGTGGAACGGCAGACGGAAGAAAGGAATGTAGCGCGAGCGGCGGCGTTGATCTCCATCCTTCTTGGCCGCCTCCCAGAAGGCATCGGTGTGCGGCGTCGAGAGCACGGTGAGCGAGAGCAGGCGCTCCGGGTGTCCGGCCGCAATCTGCCAGGCGAGCAGACCGCCCCAGTCATGCGCTGCCAGGTGAAAGCGCTTTGCGCCCAGGCAGTCCGCGACGCCGAGCGCGTCCGAGGTAAGTTGATCAACGGTGTAGTCATGCACCTTTTTAGGCCTGGCGCCGACGCTGTAGCCCCGTTGATCAAATGCGACGACGCGAAAGCCAGCCTTCGCGAGGGGCCGCATGACTGGCAGCCAGGAGTCGGCGAACTGCGGGAAGCCGTGCAGTAACAGGACAAGCTCGCCCGTTTCAGGACCCGCACTCCAAGTCGTAAAGGTGAACCCGTTGACTGCGAGGCTGCCGGCTGCGACGATGACCTGATCTGTTGGCATGACGAGACTTCCTTGAGGAACCGGGGTTCAAACCGGGGTGCGAGATCTTTCGTGGGATTGGATGCGGGGCACAGCTTGGGTGAGCATCAAAGTGGTCTGGTGCGGCTGCACCTGCGCAGCTCCAGATTGAAGGATGGTAAGAACGTGATGCGACGTTGTGCCCTGCTGCTGGCTTCTCTGACGATGTCTCTTCCTCTGCTGCTGCCGTCGCCGGCCCGCGGCTACTCCGTGCTGTCGCACGAGGAGGTCGTCGACATGGCATGGAAGGACCAGATCGTACCCCTGCTCAAGGCCCGCTACCCGGCGTTGACGGCGGACGATCTGCGCCACGCGCACGCCTTTGCCTATGGTGGGTCCGTGATCCAGGACATCGGCTACTATCCGTTCGGCTCACCCTACTTCTCGGACCTGCTGCATTATGTCCGGCCCAATGAATTTGTACAGGCGCTGATCCGGGATTCGAAGACGCCTGACGAGTACGCCTTTGCGCTCGGCGCGTTGGCCCACTTCTGCGGCGATACCACCGGTCATCCGATCATCAACCAGGTGACTGCAGATGAGAACCCGAAGCTGAAGCGGCGCTTTGGCCGGACGGTCACGTACGCGGAGGACAAGACGGCGCACCTTCGCACGGAGTTCGGCTTCGATGTGGTCGAGATCGCACAGGGCCACTATTCGCAGCAGGACTATCACGATTTCATCGGCTTCCAGGTGGCCAAGCCACTGCTGGAACAGGCGTTCCGCCAGACCTACGGGCTCGAGGTTGCGGACATCATCAAGCACGAGGACCTGGCGATCAGCACCTACCGGACGGCGGTCTCGAACATGATCCCGAAGTTCACGAGGATCGCGTTCGTCAGCTACCAGGGCGAGATCGAGAAGGCTGCGCCGGGCACCGAGAAGGCGAAGTTCATCTACCGCCTGAACAAGACGGAGTACAGGACGCAGTTTGGCAAGGAGCATGTGCATGTCTCTGCCGGCGGCCGCATCGTCGCGGTGCTGATGCACGTAGTCCCGAAGGTCGGGCCGTTCAAGGCGATGAAGCTTACCCTGCCGAACGCCGACCAGCAGGTGACGTGTTTGAAGAGCATCAATGCCACGGTCGACAAGTACCGCTTCTACCTGGCGCAGATCCATGCCGATCCGATGCCGGTGCCTCCACCTGATGCACAGGATGTAGCCGCCGCGAAAGATGCGGCCGCAAAGGTGGCGAAGGACGCAACACGCATTGCGAAGGAGGCCGACAAGGCCAAGGATCCGGAGGAGAAGATCGCCAAGCAGGATGAGGCTGCAAAGGTTGGGCAGACAGCGCAGAAAGCGATGAACGCCGCCGCGCGGACCGAGGCGAAGGCCCAGACGGCTCCGCCGGCCGCCAGGCAGGAGGCGCAGGCTGCGGCGGCGGCATATCCTCCACCGACCGCGCCGAAGCTCCCGGAGATTGACATGGACACCGGTCAGCCAGCCGCGGCGGGCGAATATCCATTGGCTGACGAAGCCTACGCGCATCTGCTGAACGACCTGGTCAAGCCGGCCGTCGGGCCTGCGAACAACCATGAGGTGACGGTCGAGCTTGCCGCTGATATCCAGGGATTCTTTGCGCACCAGGCACAGCCAACCGGCTCACCCGCCTCGAAGAAAGAAGCCGAAAAGCAAGCCGCCATGATGCGCCAGGTGAACACCGATCTTGCGACCTTGAAGTCCTTGCAGCCGGGCGCGACCAAGCTTGCGGCGAATGATTAGGGGCCCGCGGCGACCGCGCCCTGATGCGAGAAGGCTCTACGCGTCCAGTGAACGCGCGCTCGCGCTCCTGATCCACGAAGGGGTTGTCGCCCGCGACTAGGACGCCGTTTCTGTTGCTTTCAGTCTCTGCCCGAAGATCGCCGTACCAATGCGGACGCAGGTGGACCCTTCTTCAATGGCAGCGGCGAAGTCATTCGACATCCCCATCGAAAGTCCGGTGAGTGTGGGATACGTCGAAAGCTGTTCATCGCGCATGCGCCGCAGTTCTCGGAAGTAGGGTCGTGCTTCATCGCCGGCGCGGCTCACCTCCGCAGGCCACGGCGGGACTGTCATCAGGCCGGTCGGTACCAGAGCTTCAAGTGGGACCAGGGCTCTGCGCAGCGACGGCAGGTCAGCGGGTGCGAGACCGTGTTTCGATGCTTCGTGCGACAGCTTGACCTCAATCAGGATCGGCAGCTTTCTGCCTAAGACTCGTGCGGTGTCGTTCAGGCGCTGCGCGGTGCGGAGTGTATCGACGGTGTCGATGGATTGGAAGAGTTCAGCGGCACGGGTGGTCTTGTTCGACTGCAGAGGGCCGATGAGGTGCATCTCGAGCCCTGGCAGCGAGGCGGCGGTGAGCGCCTTCTGCTGCCACTCCTGGACCTTGTTTTCGCCGAAGAGACGCTGGCCCGAGGCGTATGCCTCGACCAGGCACTCGACAGGATGAACCTTCGAGACGGCCATCAGGGCAACGCTTTCGGCGGGGCGCCCGGCGCGGGCACAGGCGCTGGCGACTTCTGCGCGAATTCGGCTGAGATTTTCGGCGATTGACATAGGAGAACAACGCGTAAGCAGCACGGTCGGCGGGCCGGGCTGGCGCTGCGCCGGCATGCGGAGCCTTACCTTGCAAGTCTAGTCGAAAGCTGCTGCAGATGGGCTCAGGGACACACTGGTTGGCTCAAGAAGACCATCTACCAGTCGTTCCGCTGAACAATCGAAGGCTGCTTGCCATGGTGTCCGTGCAAAGCCCAGTCAAGGCGCGCACGAACGTCTTTCTCACGGACCTCGCCCTCGATCTTGCCGATGATCTCGCCCTCTGCGTCAAGGATCAGGGTTGCCGGTACCAGCTTGCCAAGATTTAGCGCGGCGAGTGTTTCGTCCGAAGCGCCTATCCAGATGGGCAGATGGAAGTTGCGCTTTTGAACGATGCTGTCGATCTTGCTGCGGGTGTCTGGGGCGTCGATCGAGACGGCGATGAAGCGGACCTGCTGCGCTGCATAATCCTCTGAAAGCTTCTGAAGACGAGGCATCTCTTCGCGGCAAGGTCCGCACCAGGTGGCCCAGAAGTTGACTACTGCGGGATGCCCGCGCAGCTCTTCGAATTGATGCGTGCTGCCCTCACGATCCTCGAATTGAATCGACGGGGCGGCAGGCTCGGCGGCCGTGTGGGCAGGCACCAGCAAGAAGGGGAGCAGGCAGGCAGTCAGAGGAAGCCTCAGGCGGATTTTCAGCGTTTGATTCATGTCAGGGCCAGTATAGGGAGAGCGAAGGGGACAGGCGTCGGTCAAAAGGAGGATGGAAAGTCCGATCCAAATGGCGGCGCGTCCGGTGGCTTCAGCAGGCTAATGTGACTGCGCTATGAAAACTGCATTTCTTACCCGCCCAATCCTTGCGATGGCTTTTGCCGCAATGCTCTGGCCATCCGCCCTGCTTTCGAACGCTCACGGGCAGGGCTGCCTGGCCGCGCACACCAGCAGCACGATCCAGGGCTGCCTGACGTCAAGCGGCGAGAACGTCAGCGACAGCAAGTCTCACTTCTTGCGCAATCATCCGCTGACGGTTGAGGTGGACTGGCGTTCGTTCAGCTCATTTCGCCACTTCAGCGGAGAGGTGGAGAATACACAGCGCGCGGTGTTGAATACGCAGATCAAGAATCATCAGAACATCTACAACATCAGCACCGATCTGCAGCTGACGCCGCGCTGGTCGGTGAACGTCTTTGTCCCGGTTCTGCAGGGCACGCGCAATCAAAAGTACGCGCCCTACGGGATCTACGACATAGCCGGGATCGGCGACATGATCGTGGGGGCGCAGGCATGGGTGTTGCGGCCGCCGGCCGAGAATGGCGGCAACGTCGCCTTCAGCGTTGGCCTCAAGCTGCCGACCGGATTGAACAATGGCATGGGTACGGCGAAGCTGGCGAACGGCACGGTGCAGAAGGCGGTGGCCGACCAGTCCCTGCAGCCGGGCGACGGGACCTGGGGCTTCACGCTTGGCAGCCAGGCCTACAAGAACACGTACTTTCACTTGGTCGGCTACTTCCAGGGTTCGTGGCTGTTCAGCCCGGCCGATACCAACGGGGTCCCGACGTTCCGGGCGGCGCAGCTTGAAAGCGCGATGTCGGCGACCGATCAGTACCTGTTTCGCGCGGGCCTTTCACGGCATGTGCCGAAGCTGCGTGGGCTGGCTGCCAGCTTTGGCGGCCGCATGGAAGGAATCCCGGTGCGTGATGCGTTCGGCAAGAGCGACGGATTCCGCAGGCCGGGATACATCATCTCGATTGAGCCGGCGCTGCAGTACCAGCGTCGTCGCGAGATGATCTCGCTGACTGCACCCTGGGCGATCCAGCGGAACCGGCGTGCGTCGGTGACGGACCTGGCGCGCGGCACCCATGGGGACGCTGCCTTCGCCGATTACGCGGTTGTGCTGAGCGCCTCGCATACGTTCTGAGCGCAAGAGCTCTGTTCGTTCGTCGGCCCGGGGGTGCGCGGCGGTGCCCGTAGCGGTGCTCGAGTCAGCTCTGCCGGCGCAGCATCACCGCTCATCTGCACAAGGGCCACGCTGAGTTGCTGGTAGGCCTGCGTCTGGATCAGGGTCAGTCGGTCAGTCGGTAAGTCGGTCAGTCGGTCGCGCTCGCTCGCTCAGTCGGTCGCTCGGTCAAACGGCCAGGAAGGTGACGCACACCCCATTCGGATCGATCGCCGAGAACTCGGTCCCCCAGGGCCTGGTCTGGAGGCCGCCGTTGGGATGCACCGGTCCGCCGCGATCCTTGAACTCGAGGTAGAACGCCTGGATGTCTTTGACGGCGAAGCGCACCATGGTCTGATCGCCCACGGTTCTGGCAAGCTGCTTATCGGCCATGGCGGCTAGGTGGAGGAAACTGCCGTCGCGTTCGAGGCCGGCGTAGGTAGGCGGGTTGTGGTCGGTGAACGAGACGGTAAAGCCGCAGATCTTGGTCCACCAGTCGATGGATGCCTGGACGTCGGCTGCGGGGAGGATAGGGATCGCCTGCTGAAAGGTCGCGGACATGGCGGCAGGATACATCAGAAGCAATTCCAACCCTGCTCTGACGTCCGACAGGCGCGACTCCGTGGAGCGGGACCGCTTGAGCGCGTCGATGATGCAGGTAAACACCAGCTTCCTGCGCGCCCAAGCGCCGCCGCCCCGCCATGTGGTCGCCGTCCGCGATCAGGACGCGGTTGCTGTTGTTCTTTAGGGTTTCTGCGTTGCGGCCTGTGCGGCCAGTTTTTCCCGGTGTTTTTGAATGTAGTGGGCGGCGATGTCCGGGTAGAACTCGCGAATGGAACTGAAGGCGATGTCACGCATGGCCGAGTACGCGAACTTGGTGGCGAGAACGCCGAAGTCCGACGTGCCAGTGGGATAGTAGAAGCGCGAAATGTACTGGGTGAGCACCTTGCCGCCGAGTCCCGCGATGTTTGGCGTCTCACTGCCGCCGTAGGTGCGGGTCACGGCCTGGCGGCTGATGACGTAGAGCGACCGGCGCAGAACGCTGCCGTGGCCGAGCGCATAGTAGCGCGTGTCCTCGTGGAGCAGAGAGGGCAGGAGCCAGGCCTGCAGATACGTGCCATCGGTCTTATCGAGGAAGCCGCGCCAGGTGTAGGCGTAGAAGCCCGGGACGCCTTTGCCAAGCGCGGGGTGCGAGTTGATGCCCTCGGCAGCGAGCGAGGTGATGCCGAGGAAGATGAAGCTTGAATAGTCGGTGGCCTGCCGGGTGGCGACGGTGAAGTTGTACTTCCAGCCCGGAGGATGGGGAACGGAGCCGCCCGAGACCGAACGGAAGTTGGGCATGAAGCCGAGGATGCGCTGCGGCTGCTGCTGGTTCAGCGGCACCGGGTTGCCATCTCTGTCGACGGCGACCGGGGCCTGCGGACGCTTCGGTTTGCCGTCCTGCCTCGCCGGCGCTGCCTTGGCCGTCTGTGCGCTGGGATACAGGCTAAAGCCTGACGGGCCGACCGAGGACGATGAGTCAGGGGGGAAGACAGGCTGGTCTTCAGGGTTGAGCAGTACGGATGGAGTGTTTGGCGGGGCCATCTCTGCCAGGGCGAGCTGCTGCGCGCGGGCGGATGGAAGAAGAGCGACGGCGCAGAGAAGGATGATGCTGAGACGCAAGTTGACTCCGGGGTTGAGCTTTACGGGCCTGTTGCATAGACGTCGAAAAAGCGGCGGAGTTGCAGATCGACCACGCCCCGCGCTACCGGGGCGCAAAGTGGAGTGGATGCGGAGAGAGCCGGCCCTGTTCTGAGGGGCCGGAAAGCTCGAAGAGAGGGTTCAGCGGCCGTGCTCTTCGAGGTACTTTTCTACCTCAAGCGCGGCCATGCAGCCGCTGCCTGCAGCGGTGATTGCCTGGCGATACTTGCGGTCCTTGATGTCGCCCGCACAAAAGACACCGGGCAGTATCTCCCCGTTGTGCGTGACGTAGACATCATCCTTGGCCAGGATGTAGCCGTCCTCGTCCAGGTCCATCCGGCCCCTGAACGCCTGCGCGTTGGGGATGTGGCCGATGCCGAGGAACATGAAGGAGACCGGGAGGGTGTCCTCTTCGCCCGTAAGGGTGTTCTTGAGGCGAAGACCTTTGACGTCTTTTTCTTCAACGCCGAGGACCTCTTCGACGATGGTCGAGGTACGGAACTCGATGGAGGGGTGAGCCTTGGCGCGCTCGAGCATGATGGGCGAGGCGCGGAACCGGTCGGTGCGGTTGATGAGCGTGACTTTGCTCGCGAAGCGCGTCAGGAAGAGGGCTTCCTCCATGGCGGAGTCGCCGCCGCCAATGACGGCGATGGGTTTGCCGGAGGCGAAGAAACCGTCGCAGGTGGCACAGGAGCTGACGCCGTGGCCGATCAGGGCCTGCTCGGACGGCAGATTGAGCCAACGTGCGGTGGCCCCGGAGGCGATGATCAGGGTGCGTGTGTGGATGGTCTCGGCGCCGACCTGCAGCTTGATAGGGTGCGCGGTGAGATCGGCGGAGGTGAGGTGCGCCATGCGGAACTCGGCGCCGAAGCGCTGCGCCTGCTTCTTCATGTTCTCGATCAGCTCGGGCCCCTGGATCCCCTCGGGCCATCCGGGAAAATTTTCTACCAGGGTGGTGATCGAGAGCTGGCCGCCGGGCTCGTGACCTTCAAAGACCAGGGGCTTGAGGTTCGAACGACCGGCGTAGATGGCGGCGGTAAGGCCGGCGCATCCGGAGCCGAGAATAACGACATCGCGTGTTTCGGTGGTGGGTTCCATGGGCTTCTCTAGTGTAAATGCGTGCGCTCGTTAAAGGATTCATCGCGTCATACAGGGGCGGCCCGCAAGGAAGGGCTGGTCGCGGGCTGCGATCACATCTGCGCCGGAGAAACGCTTCGCGTGATGAAAGAATAGAGGGATGGCTAATCTGGTGTTGGTGTACGGGATGCGTTTATTGCCGGCGGACGAGATCGCAAAGATCGACGACGCGCCGCTTGAGCTGAAGAATGGCAATCACGCGAGCGTGACGATGCACGTGCTTGAGGGGAGCCGCGAACAGATCGAAGCACAGCTGCGGCTGAGCCTCGATGCATTCTTCGACTTCTACCCTGAGATCTAGTGCGGTTTGCTCGGGGACCGCAGGCTCACGGATAGCGCCTGTACCCTCCCCGGGCGCGAGCGCTGTACCGGGTTGCGACACCGCCGGTAGTTGCCGGCTGCGCCTGTCGATAGACAGGACTGGCGCAGTCGGAGGATGGTTTGAGCCTTAAGGGAAAGAGCAGACCGCGGCGTCGCAGCATGCCGCATGCCGGACGTCCGGACCGTGCGCGTTATCTGCAGTTGCTTTACGTTCTTCTGCTGGCCGCTTTCGGGCTGGCGCACGCGCCGCGGACAACCGCGCAGGCCGGAAGAGTGGCTGCGAGACCGCTGGCGAGTGTCCCTGCCCGGTCGGTCGAGGCCGCGAGCCTTCAAACCTCACCCGCAGGGCAGGCCGCTCGAGCGGCCGCCGGAGCGGGAGGTGGACCGAGCGGGACGGCCATCGACGCTGCAACGGCGGATGTTCTGCGCGGCCTGGGGGCTCGCGCATCTGTGATCTTCGCCGGACGTGTGCTCGAGATCAGCCGCAACGATGCGGCAGGCTATGTGGATATTGTCTTCCGCGTCGAAGAGCCGGTCCGTGGGTGCAGGCCGGGAGCGAACTATGTGCTGCGGGAGTGGGCCGGACTCTGGCTCGAGTCAGAGGCGCGTTACGTGCAGGGCGAGCGCCTGTTGATGCTGCTGGCAGCGCGCGGACCGTCGGGGATGAGTGCGCCTGTCGGCGGCGCGGCCGGGGCGATTCCATTGCTTGCGACCAGGCAGCCACCGTTGCTGCACGGTGCTGCCAGGGCGCCCGCGTTCAGCACGGCCGAAGGGGTCGACCCCGCGGCCGACCTGAGATGGGTGGAAACGCTGGTGGAGCGCCGGGTGTCTTCGGGTGGCAAAGCAAAGACGAGTAGAGACGAAGCGCAGGACCAAGCCACTCCCGAAGGGAGAGGCTGGAGCGGCCCGGTAGGCCCGTTGCCCGGAGTTTCAAAGCCGCCTCCTACCGCGCCGTTATCAAAGCTCAAGCTGCGGGCGGCCGACGCACCAGCCGGGCCGAACCTGCAGACAGTCCTCTCTCTGCTTGAACAGGCATCGGTGGTTGAGCTATCCCCCGGGGTGAGCCTTGCTCCCTGACTGCCTATCTTCAGGCGCTGCGTCTCCGACGAGGCCGTCCTCGCGCGTCCTCTCCCTTGGCGGAAGGTCCTTGCTGCTGCGGCGGCTTGCATGGACCGCCGCCGTACTCTTGGGAGGCATCCAGGCGGCCGGGGCGAGCGGTCCGAGATATGTCACCGGGCCACCCTTCTTTACCGGTACAGCGGGCCAGGCGATCGGTTGGCGACAGCAGAACCTGCTGTACTTCACCGATCCCGGAGACCTTGGCCCGCAGGTGAACCACGCAGCTGCGGACGCGCTGGTCGCGGCGGCGGCTGCCACCTGGAATGTGCCAGTGGCAAACATCACGCTCGGTCGCGGCGGGATCCTGGCCGAGCATGCGAGCGGGCAGAATGTGTATCTTTCGACTGACGGTCTGGTGTGGCCGGCCGATGTGGCTCAGGCCAACGCCGCGGCTATCCCGGTCGCGGTAATCTACGACACGGATGGCTCGGTGACGGACAGCCTGCTGGGGGCTGGGGCGAGCGACCCGCGTGGCTGCCCGCAGACCGGGGTAACCGAAACGGTTGACGCGTTCGACCCGGCAGGGTACATCCTGCATGCGGTCCTGGTGCTGAATGGACGTTGTACGGGTGCTGCGCCCGAAGCCCAGCTCGAGCTGCAGTACCAGCTGGAGCGAGCCTTTGGCCGCGTGCTGGGGCTGGCCTGGTCCCAGGTGAACGACAACGTGTTTACCGGGGTACCCGCCGCGACCTACGACCAGGCGGTGCACTGGCCGATCATGCATCCGATCGATATCGTCTGCGGCGCCTATACGTTTCAGTGCATGCCGCTGCCCTTTCAGCTGCGTCCTGATGATCTGGCCGGCCTGGTAGGCCTCTACCCTGTAGCTGCGGGAGCGACGCCCGGAGCAGGCAAGTCCTTGAGCCTTGCCTTGGCAAACCAGGTGACTGGAACGGTGAGCTTCCCGAGCGGCGAAGGCATGGAGGGTGTCAATGTGCTGGTCAGGCGGTAGAACACCTTCACCAGCAGGCCTCAGGGCTGGTTCGAGACAGGGGCGGTCAGCGGCTCTCTTTTTCGCCGGTCCCCTGGCTCTCCCTTTGTAAACCCGGCGCAGAATAGCGAGGCCAGCATGGGAACGAACAACCTAAGCAGCCAGGGGTTCTACACAATGCCCTACGTCGAGGTGGTCGACCAGTACGGCGCCCAAACCGAGGTGATTTCGACCGAACCGGTAAATGCCCTCTATGCTCGGTCCTACAGCCTGGGACCCTACCGTGCGGGCGGGGTCAGCCCATCGGGCACCCCACCCGTGCCCTTCAGCCAGAGCGGAGTCGCTCCTGGCAGGTCAATCAGCGTTAACTTCCTTATGTCAGACGCCCCCCAGGCGTGCGGCGACGGATTGGACGGGACCGCGGCCGCGCCGATCGCCGTACCGGATACGGGCTGGTGGAACGGCCTGATCTGTGGCTTCGGTCACGCCGGCTACGCGGCGCTGAATGTGCGGCCGGGCCGGAGCCTGACGGTCGAGGTGACGGCGCTCGATGCCAACGGTTTTCAAACGATTACCAAGGCGATGCCCGTGATCGGCTTCTTCCAGGCGGCCGACGCACCCGGGGGCCTGCCCTCGCTCGGGGTCACGCCCGGGGCTTTTCAGTCGCTTTCGCAGGGAACGACGACCTTGACCGCTACTCCGTTTGCCGCGGGGACCGCCGGTGGTGTCGTGCGGATTGGGATCGCGGATCAGCGCGGGGACGGGCGTCCCGACTTCCGCTACCAGGCCCGTGTCTTCTACGCGGATATGGTCGCACCCGCCGAGATCGCACCAGCGACCTCTTCTGCAGTTGTCCTCGGCATGGGCTTCCGGGTGGGAAACGAGGTGCGGGTAAACGGTGTGGTGGCCCAGGTGACGGACTGCACGTCGAATGCGATCACCTTTGCCGCTCCGGCGATGTTGACCGCAGGAGCGACGGCGGGAACGCCCGTTGATGTGCAGGTGACCGATCTTGGGACAGGGGCGACGACGGTAATCGCCGGTGCTCTCACCTACGTGTCGTCCGCGAAGAGCCCGGTCAGCCCGGCGGTGATGCGCCTGGTGTCTGCTCCCTCGGCCACGCTCCCGGCCGGAGAGACAGCGCCGCTGGCGTTCGCGGTCAGAATGCTGGCAGAAGACGGGGTGACCCCGGTACCAGGGACGACGGTCGTCTTCTCGGGCTCAAACGTCACCTTTTCGGCATGTGGACAGACCACGTGCAGCGTCATTACCGACGCATCCGGCTTAGCCTCGACAAACCTGGCGGCACGGACGGCGGGCAGCGTCACGCTGCTTGCGACTGACGGTCAGCTGTTCCGCGGTGCGAGCCTGATGGCGCTGACCGGTGCGGTCGCCATGAGGATCCAGCAGGCGCCTGGCGGCTCGGTGCTTACTGGAAGGCTTGCTTCCCCGGTCTTCCAGGTCCAGGTGGTGAGCGCCCAGGGAGGGGGCATCGCCGGCCACCTGGTGACGTTTACCGTGAGTGGCCCCGGGGGCGCGGTGCTGACAGGTTGCAACCAGACCACGTGCGGAATGACGACGAACATCTATGGCCAGGCCCAGGTAGGGATCGCAGCGACCGCCGCGGGGGTGGTCACGGTCGAGGCTGTCGATGGCGTGCTGAGGCAGCAGATCTCTTTGACCGTCATCGCTAATCCTGACGTAATGACCCTGCTCCAGGTTCCGGCGGCGACGTCTTCGCTCGGCTCCTCGGCGGGCAATCTGAACGTCCGGCTGACCCAGGCGGACGGAGTCACGCCGGTGGCAAAGGTGCCGGTGACACTGTCCGCGCCACCCGGGGTGATCTTCACCCAGTGTGCAAGCAACGTGTGCGTCCTCGACACCGACAGCACCGGAACAACCGGCTCGGGTGTTGCGTCGGGAGCGCTGGGCAGCTACACCCTGACCGCTGCGTACGGAAGCGCCAGCGCGTCAACCTCCATGACCGTCAACCCCTCGGCCCAACCCGTGGTGACAATCCTGACGGTGCCTTCAGGCGATGCGCCTGTGGGTCTCTTCGCTCCGACCGCCTTCAGCGCCAAGGTGCTCGACGGCAGCGGCAGGCCGATACGCGGCGCGGCGGTTGCGATCGGCGGCCCGCTCGACGCGGTCGTCATGGGCTGCGGCGTGGCTTCCTGCATCGCTTCAACCGACGGCAACGGCATCGTCTCGCAGACCGTGAAGCCGATCAGGCCCGGCCTGATCGCGCTTGAAGTCGTCTACCAGAACGTGATTGGTTCGGCGAGCTTCAACGCGACCGGTCCGGGAGAGACCTTCACGGTGACCGCTGCGCCTCCGGCCAGCGCCACCGTGGGCGATGTGGCGACGTTCGGCCTGCTGGCGCTGTCCCCTGGCGGAGTCACTCCGCTCGCTAGTCATGCCGTATGGGTCAACCTCACCAGCGGCAACGCGGCGATCAGCAACTGTCAGCTTGGCCTCTGCAAGCTCTACACCGATGCGAACGGAAGACTGACCATCACCGCCACCCTCTTGTCGCCGGGAGAGGTAACAATCACGGCCACGCTTGACGGCATCGTGCAGGCAGCATCGATGCTCGTCTCCGCCAGGACATACACCCTCCGGACGCTCAGTCAGCCTTCGGGCAGCTTTGTGATGGGCACGCCGGTAACGCCGGCATTTACCGTGAAGCTGTTCGCACCGGACGGAGTCACCCCGGTGGCAAGACAGAACGTAGCTTTTTCGCTCAGCGCGGGCAGCGCGAGCATCGCCGCCTGCAGCGTGTTGCCCTGCGTGGTGGTAACCAATGCCTCGGGAATAGCTTCGACCGGGGCGATTACTTCGTCGGTCCCGGGGCCGGTGACGCTGCGCGCAGACCAGAACGCGCTCTCGGCTACGGCCAGCTTCAGGGTGCTGTCGAATGTGGACATGGTCACCCTGGTCGGCGCGCCGCTCAGCGTCTTCGAGGGTGCGACGACATCCGCATCTCTGGCGGTGAAGGTGACGCTATCGGACGGCTCGACTCCGGTGGCCAACGTCCCCATTGTGCTGAGCGGTGGCTGGTTCACGGCATGTGCGGCGCAGAGCTGCAGCCTGAGAACAGACGCGAATGGCATGGTCGCGAGTACGGTCGCCGGAGCTGCCCCCGGCCGCCTGCTGCTGGTTGCGACGGTGCAGCTTGCGACCGGCAGCCAGGTGGTCTCGACGCCGCTCCAGGTACTTGCGAACGCCCGCAGCATGACACCCTTGACGCAGAGGACGTACCTTGCGGAGTCGGCAGTCGTTTCGATGTCGTTCACCGCGGCGTCAGCACAGAATGGCAGTGCAGCGATCGGGCTCGCCGTCACCTGGACCGGCAGCGCAGGCCTGCGGATCAGCCCCGCCGGTAACGGGCTGAAGACAGACGGCACGGGCCGGACCAGCGCCCTGGCTACTGCGGGTCCACTGGCCGCCGGCGCCCAGGCCGAAGCCTCCGCCTGCGCGTGGACGAACGTCTGCGCCGGCTTCAGTGTGATCTCAGTTTCGGCTGCAGCCTCCCAGTTGACCGTCACCGGTGGGGGCGGTCAGGCGGCTTCGCGCGGTGCAGCTTTACATCCGCTGACTGCGCAGGTAACCGACTCCGCCGGGCACCCGGTTGCTGGCGCGACGGTCAGTGTTGGCCAGACGGTCACCGCGCGCGACGTGGAGTGCCCCACCCTCGGCCGCTGTCCGGCGGCACCCGTGCTGCTGACGGGCAGATCCACCCTGATCTCGGACCTGAACGGCAGTGTCAGCGTGGCACCTCTGACGATCCCGGGCGTACCGACCCTGACGGCACTTGCCTTCTCCGCGGGCACGCAGGGCTTTGCGACTGCTGTTGTGTCAAATGCGCCCTGAGCTTCGATACGGGCGAACAAAGCGTACCTTCGGTGCGCCCAGACTTCCAAGACCAGACTTTCAAGACCAGACTTTCGAGACCAGACTTTCAAGACTCGAGCCAGATCGGGTCGCACGTCTGCACCGGCCCGGGCGTCAGAACGGAGGCATAGACTCCGGCGCGGCCCTGGTGCTGGCGGTCGAGCAGCTTCATCAGGGAGTGCAGCGGCACGGCAAGATGCGGTAATTCGGGGTCGTAGGTGATGAAGCGGCAGCGTGGATCGCGTTCCCGGATCAGGATGCGCGCGGTCTCGCCCAGCCGAAGGCAGCGGCCGGTCAGACGATCTTCGGGAAATACTCCCTCATTTGAATAAACCAGTTCAGGGAGGGACGATGTCTCACAACGCTCCTGGTCAAGCCAGTTGTGTTCGAAGTCTATATAGAAGTTGGCCCGGAAGCGACGCGGATCAAGATGCGAGCCTTCGGGCTCTCCAGCCAGAGCTCGCTCGAGAGATGCGATGGTCGCAAGAGAGATGAGTGAGAGGGGCCGCACGTCGGTCTGAGGCGTTGTGGCATGGGTGAGTGAGATCGCAGAGGCGCCGGGTATGTGAGTCTGAAGGTGCGAGAGGAGCTCCCGGGAGTCGACCGGCAGGAGCTCCCCGGTCGGCGTCAGAACCTCGACCTCGCCCGAGGGCAGCAGGTGGGGACGATAGCGCAGCATGTGGCGGCGCTCCTGGCCGGTGAGGCGGAGCATGCCAGCTGGAGCGCCTATGCTTTCGAATGCGAACAGACGATCATCGGCGACGCCGCGCGATGTAAGCAGGAGAGCCTGGACCTGCTCGCCTGCCATGCTCTTGACCGGGTAGCGGTAGAGGGTCGATATCTTCGCGATCTGCTTCATGGGCACGCCAGGTTCATGGGATGTCAGCTGCCCTGAAGCGAGGCTGGGCGGCGAGTGGTTGGTCCAGCCCGCGCTCCACTTCGCCCCTTTCAGAGCTTCGCATGGAGGACCGAACCCAGCAGGAGGGAGAGGCCGTTCCATGCGATCTGGACGCCGATGCAGAGCAGGATGAAGGCTACGACGCGCAGGATGCCATGGGCGGTCGTGGCCGAGATGGCGTTTGTAATCTTTGGCGCGTACGCGTAGCAGACATAGACCAGCGCGCTGAGGACGGCCACAGCAAGGAAGAGGCCCAGGTGGTCAAGGACGCTTTCCGTGATGCGAGCACCGCCGGAACCGGAGAAGCGGGCACTGAGCGTGAGCATGACAACCAGCGTGCCCGGGCCCGAGGTGACCGGGAAGGTGAACGGGTAGAAAGCTTTCTGTTCGAAGTTACGCAGGCTGGTGTCGAGATCAAGCTGGATCTCTTCGCGCTTGTTGCGGGTGTTGGCGTCTGAGTCCTTTTCGTTGAGCACCGACCAGCCGATCGCTGCGATCACGATGCCTCCCGACACCTGGACGATGGGGAGGGAGATGCCGAAGAAGTTGAGGATGGCCGAGCCGAGCAACTCGATCACGGCAAGAAAGACGATGTTGTTGATCGCGATCCGCCGTGCGAGGGAGCGGTATACCTGGGGTGGCGCGTCGCCGACCAGGCCCAGGAAGACGAGGGCGGACCCAAGAGGATTGATGAGCGGCAGGAGCGCGCTGAAGGCGATCAGAAAGGCGTTCCAAAGCTGCAAAAGAGGTTCTCCCCAGACGTGCTGAGCTGATGATAAGCGTTCAGCAGGGCGGAGCGGCCTGGTCGTAGACTTCGGCCTCGGCCGTGCGGCGGATGGCCAGCGGCTGAAGCAGATGACGGATGCGGAAACTGGACAGGGGTGGGGTGAAGGCTTTAGCTTTCTCTTCGCGACCCTTCAAGCCTCCAGTTGGTGCGGGAGCTGCTGAAGAAACGCGTAAGCTCCTCAAAAGAAAGAGATGGTGTCCATGCCCAATCGCAGAACCTTCCTTACCTCTGCCGCCAAGACCACCTTGCTGGCAGCAGGAGCAGCCCGGTTTCACCCCCTGCTGGGCCAGATTGCGCCGGAAAAGCGATCCCCGAACGACAATATCCAGCTCGCTTTGATCGGCGCCGGGATCCAGGGGCAGAGCGATACGAGGTTTGCCCTGCAGGTGCCGGGTGTGAAGCTGGTAGCGGTAGCCGATTGCTACGACGGACGGCTGGCGCATGCCAAGGAGCTTTGGGGTTCTGACGTCTTCACGACCCGCGACTACAAGGAGATCCTGAACCGCAAGGATGTGGATGCGGTGCTGATTGCCACGCCCGACCACTGGCATAAGCAGGCGGCGATCGATTCGATGAAGGCTGGCAAGGATGTCTACCTAGAAAAGCCGATGATCCACCTGTACTCGGACGGTCCGGCGATTATAGAAGCGGCGCACTCCACGAACCGGATCCTGCAGGTGGGAAGCCAGCGGGTAAGCTCGATCATCTATGCCAAGGCCAAGGAACTGCTTGCATCGGGCGCGATCGGCAAGCTGAACATGGTGACGGCTCGTTGGGACCGGAACTCCTCGATGGGCGCCTGGAACTACTCGGTACCGCTGGATGCCTCACCTGAAACCTGCGACTGGCCGCGCTTCGAAGGCTCTGCACCAAAGATGGCGTGGAACGCGGAACGCTTCTTCCAGTGGAGGAAGTGGAAGGATTACGGCTCGGGCGTCGCGGGGGACCTGTTCGTCCACCTGTTCAGCGGGACCCACCTGATCACCGGCGCCCACGGCCCCACCCGTGCGATGGCTACGGGAGGCCTGCGCTTCTGGAAAGATGGCCGGGATGCAAACGACGTGTTGCTGGCGCTGTTTGACTACCCTGAAGGCTTCAACCTGAGCCTGCACGTGAACTTTGTCGATGGTGGCGAGGAGAGCGAGGGCTTCCTGTTCACGGGTTCTGAAGGTTTGATGGAGATCGACGGCAGGACGAACAGCGTGACCGTGACACGGACGCCGCCAGCGAGTGAGCCGGGCTACACCGTGTCTACCTTCACCGACGCCATGCAGAAGGCCTATGTTGACAAATACCGTCAGAAGTATCCGGTGCAGCACCCCACCGGACCGCCTCCGCAGGATATCCAGGCGTTCACTGCGCCCACCGGCTACTCCGACAGCTACGACCACTTCCACAACTTTTTCGCATCGGTTCGCAGCCGCCAGCCGGTAGTTGAAGATGCAACCTTCGGCTTCCGCGCCGCCGGCGCTGCGCTGCTTGCCAACGTCAGCGTAGAGCGTGACACCGTCGTTCACTGGAACCCCGAGACGATGAAGCTGGTGTAGTTGTAACTCAACCGAATAACCGGTTCCTGGTCCCTCGGGATGCTCTTCCTCGGGGGCCAGCGGCCGCCTTTTAGGAGTGATCTGTGAAGATAGTCTCGAAGTGCCTCGTGAGCTCGTTGGCGTGGCTTGGCCTGGCCGGATTTGCCTGCGCCCAGGACCCGGCGCACGCAACAGAGTTCCGCATGCAGCATCCCGGCAATGGCCCAGATGGGAAGCCGCGGATCGAGTTTCTGACACACCGGCTTGGTTCCGACCATGCGGAGGGCATCTCGATGCTCGACATGGATGGGGACGGATTCCCGGACCTGCTGAGTGGCGCTTACTGGTACCAGAATCCAGGTTCCGACGGCGGAGAGTGGGTCCGGCACCAGTTCAGAACGGTGGGTACACACAATGAGTTCGTCTCCGACTGTGGCGAATGGATCGTCGATGTGGACCACGACGGGTTGCCGGACCTGGTGACGACAGGCTGGATCTCGAACGGACTCTGGTGGTACAAGAATCCCGGACCGGCCGCGACCAAGGCCGGCACCATGTGGAAGGCGGAGAAGATTACAGACAGCTTTGACACCGAGGGTGGCGCGTTCGGCGACATCAACGGAGACGGCAAGCCGGATGTGGCGCTCGCGCATTACAACCGCGGTGGGGTGATCTGGGTCTCCTTTGGAGATGGCGCTCCGAAAGTGCACCATGTGGGCGGACACGAAGAGGATGGGCACGGTATCGGCGTCGCGGACATCAACGGTGACGGCAAAGCCGACATCCTTACCACTCATGGCTGGTTCGAGCAGGAAAACGCGGATCAAGACAAGTGGAAGTGGCACGGAGACTGGGATATCGGCGATGCGGGTTTCCCGATCCTGGGTCTCGACGTGAACCACGATGGCAAGATGGACCTCATCTATGGCCAAGGCCACGGTTACGGCCTTTATTGGCTTGAGCAGGGAGGGACGGCTGCGGCGCCGAAGTGGATCAGGCATACCATTGACGAATCCTTTTCGCAGTCGCACGCGTTGGCCCTGATCGATCTTGACGGGGATGGCGTGCCTGAACTGGTCACAGGAAAGCGCTACCGCGGTCACGGCGGCGATGATCCCGGATCGTACGATCCACCGGTGGTGTATGCGTACCGGCTGCCTGCAGCTAAGGGTGCCAGTACTGGAGCGACCCGGCCGGCCGGCATGCCGACCATGGCAATCTCGGACCCGGGCAGTGATCCGGTCTTTTCGCGGATCGATCTATCAAGCAACAGCACCGCCACGATAGGCACACAGATCGTCTTTGGTGACTTCGACAAGGACGGGGACACCGACTTTGCGACGGCCGGCAAGCTCGGGGTGCACGTGTTCGAAAACCTCAAGGTCGACAAGGTGTCCAAGCCAGCCCGCGAAAAGATGCAGCCCTTGAACAAGGAATGGCCGTTCCCGGGTGAGGGCAAGGAAGTGCCGCAGGAGGATGGGCCAGCAGTTCCCAAGTAGCCGGCCTGGTGCGGTACTGTCTTCCATTTAGATCGTTGGGATGAAGAGCGAGGGCCATGCCCTCGCTCTTCATCGTTCAGGCGGCCTCCACCGCAATCGATTGTGCCTTCTGAGCTGCTCAAGCGGAAGTCCCAAACTCGATGGGATCTACAGGTAATGGTCGGCAAAGGCCGCGAAGTGATTCAGAGCCGCCCTTGGCCTCGGCGCGCTCTGCAGTCGTAGAGATCTTTACGCCGCGATCAGGCAAAGAGCACATCCTGGGCGGTGCACATTCCGACGAGTGAGGTTGGTACAGCAAACACCGCAAGCCGAACGACTCATCGGCTTGGCACTTGCATGGAGGAGTTCGGCAGGGTGATCAAAGTCACGCTGTCGATCGCACAGCAAACGAACCTACTTGCGTCGGGCGCGACGTTCCAAGCGGCGCGTGGGAGCGAGCAGGTCAGCGCTTTGCCGTGGTCGGCCCCTGAGATAGAGGAAGTGGCCAAGGAGGCTGTACGGGCTTAGGAGGAGATTGCGCTGCTGAAACATGAGTGATGCCTGACAAGAGGATCTGGGGTCCTGCGCTCCTTCCAGTAGCCAGGTGGAGTAAGCTTGTTCACTCCTGACGAAACAAAGAGCGGACCTATGGGTGTCGCAAGAAACTTCCTTCGATGCGTGAAGTATGAATCGGCACTGTTAAGCCGTTTGACGATGCTGCTAGTCCTGTTTCCCGTGGTTTTGGCTTGTGCTGTCAGCGCGTCGTCCCAAAGCTCAAACCCGGACACGCCACGAAGTGAATTTGTCGGCGACGCGGCATGCACGGGCTGCCATCAGGCGATGGGCTCGAGCTATCTCCACACCGCCCATCACCTTACCTCAAGGCTCGCAGAGGCGAGGCAAGGAGCGGCAGCGGGCGAGAGCGCGTTCAAGTCATTCGTTCCGCCGTTGGTTGTAACCACCGTGAGCCCTCAACCAAACGAGCCTGGATTGTCGTTCAGAATTGATGAAAGAAAGGGACGCTTTTTTGAAAGTGCGATCTCTGGATTTGACCCTTGGCCGCACGTGAGGACCGAGCCCATCGATGTCATCACGGGTTCGGGCAAACGTGGACAGACGTATCTTTTCTGGCAGGGCGAGCGGCTCTTTGAACTGCCAGTCAGTTACTGGACCGAAGGCAGCCGCCTGGTGAACAGCCCCGGCTACCAGGATGGCACGGCTGACTTCTCGCGTCCTGTTCAGCCGGGTTGCTTGGAGTGTCATGCAACCTACATCCAGTCTCTTTCCAAGGACAAAGGGAGCAACAGCTACGTCCGAGACAGCCTGGTGGCGGGTATAGCGTGCGAGACCTGTCATGGTCCGGGGCTACAACATGGACGCCTGATGGCGGCAAAGACCCGGCTGGTGAAAGGCGCCGACTCTCAAATCCTCAATCCTGCGCGCTTCTCCAGAGATCGCCAGGTTGATCTGTGCGGTTTGTGCCATAGTGGGATCGATCGGGAGTCGCTGGCGCCCGCCTTCTCCTATGTCCCCGGACGTCGACTTGACGAGTTCTTCCGGATGCTCACGGTGCAACATGGCGAGCAGCCGGATGTGCATGGGAACCAGGTAGGTTTGCTCAAGCGAAGCCGATGCTTTACCGCTTCCGAGCAGATGAGCTGTTCCACGTGCCACGACACTCATACGCCAGGGCAGAGCCTGAAGACTTACTCTGACAAGTGCTTGACGTGTCATGCGTGGCAAAGCTGCGGCCGGTCGAAGGCGCTGGGCGCAGCCATCAGGAACGATTGCATCAGCTGTCACATGCCGGAACAGACAACGAACGCCATTGTTTCGAGGACTGCTGGTGTCGAGACCAGGGCCAGGATGAGAACGCACTGGATCCGGATCTACCCCGATGGCCGCACCGTGAACTGAGTCTCTGACGGCTTTCCATGCAAGTCTTCAAGGAGGAAACAAGATGTTGAGTCTGAATGGCACGAAGCGGTTCGCGATCCTGTTGACGCTGATTATGCAGCCTGCCTTGCTCGTCCCGAAGCCGTGCTGTGCGCAATCAACGAAGCCGCCTCTGCAGCCTTTGCAGCTTCCCGATCCGACGCCGCGCCAACAGGATCCGCATGGCGTGTTCCATAACGACCCGGCATCAGGAACGCGTCAGCAGCAGGCAGAAAGCGCGGAAAGGTATCAAGTGCGTCAGCAGCTGATCGCCGATGCAGGGGAGATTTATCTGCTGGCCGAACGGCTGCAGAAGCGAATACTACAAGGGGCTGCCGGAGCGCCAGAGGAGCCCGGTGTCATGCTGGCGCAGAGGATTGAGAAGCTCGCGAAGCACGTGAAAGACCAGAGCAGAGGGCGTTAGGTTCGAAGGGAGGACACAATGCAACGGGTGGTGAAAGATAAGTTCCGGTCGGTCGTGTTGGCGCTGGCCTGGCTGCTCTCCGTAACTGCCGCGGCGGGCGCGCAGCAGGATCGTGGGCGGGAGGAAACAAGAGATGGGGCATCGACGCCTGGAGCAAAGTCGGTCACGCCGGCGGAGGCACGTCACGCACAGCTCGTAGCGGACGCTCAGAGACTCTTCCGCTTGTCCGGGGAGCTGAAGGCGGCGGCGCAAGGCAGCAAGGATGTTCTTCCGTTAGACCTGGTGAAGAAGGCCGCTGCCGTGGAGGCGCTGGCACACAGCTTGAAAGAGCGTCTGAAGACTGGCCCGGACTAGTCAGCAGTGGCGTGGGCGATAGGACGCGTGTGGCCCTTTCAAGATCACCCCCGAAGCGCTCGGTTGTTGAGTTCTCCGAATGTCTTCGGAGACACCTGGCTTAAGGTCTTGACGGGCTCTGCTGCGGCAGCTTCTGCATCAAGGCGTCGCTTGCACTGTCTGCAGTCTTCGTGATGCGGCTCGCGATCTCGGACTGCTCGCGGGACCTTTCCCGATCGCCGGTTGCACGATAGAGCTTTGCAAGCCGCAGGTGCGAGGCCACATCTTTCGGATCGAGGACGATGGCTTGCTGGAAGTGCTCGAGGGCGCGTGAAGGATCATCCTGCGCCGCGTACAAGGCTCCGAGATCGCGCTGAACCATCGCCGACATGGGAGCGGCGGCGACGGCCTGGAGCAGTTCAGGCTCTGCCTGCTGCATCGCACCCGTGGCGACCAGCGCGTCCGCAAGGTATATGCGCGCCTGCACGTGGCTTGGATCGTTCTTCAACTCCTCACGAAACTGCTCAATTGCTGAGCTGAACTGATTCTGCTTCCAGAGCAGGTATCCAAGCCCAAAGTGAACGTTCGGTACTGCAGGGTCGGCCTTTGCCGCGGCACGAAACTGCTCGATCGCCGAGACGCTTTCACCCTGCTCATCAAGCGCCTCGCCAGTGAGCATGTCGGCTTCGGCGGAGTTGGGATCGATCGAGAGGATTTCTCTTGCGGTATCGAGGACACAGGGAAATTGCTTGCTCCAAAGGCAGCTGTGCGCAAGGGCGAGCCGCAGCGGCAGGTTGCCCGCTTCGCGCTGCGCGGCACGTTCAAGGTAGGGGATGGCAACAAGGTAATCCGCCATCCCGTAATGCGACATGCCAAGCAGGATGGTCAGCCGGTCCCTTGTCGCGGGGTTATCCTGATGCAGCCTCAACTCGGCCTGAAACGCCTCGATCGCGCCGGGGAACTGGCCGGCCTTGAAGCACGCGAGTCCGAGGTTCATGTTCAGCCCGGGGTATCGCCGATCAAGAGCAAGACCTTTGCGATAGAAGCCGATGGCGGCTTCAAAGTGCTGCTGGCGAGCCTCGAGCAGGCCAAGATGTGCGAGGGCCTCAGGGTCTCTTGCATTCTGCTCAGCAAGCTTTTGCCAGAGTTGTTGAGCCTCAGCAGGGTGGCCACTTTGCTCAAGCGCAAGAGCGTCAGTGCGGGTAGCCGCCTGGGCACCAAGGGGCGCGGGCATGGCGGTGGCGAGGCCTGCGATCAGGAGAGCGGTGCGGACTAAGGAGGGTTTCGTCATGGCCCTGTCTTGTAGATGTCCAGAGCAAGAAGAGGTGCGGCAGATTCGGTCCGCCGCACCCAAGGAGGCAGAGCATTAGAAGCTTAGTTTAGCTCCCAATTCGATGACACGCGGGTCCCAGGTGCTGGTGACCTGGCCGAAGTTGCCGCTGCCCAGGCTGTTGCTGACCCCGTTGAACTGCGTGTGGTTGAAGGTGTTGAACGTTTCAGCGCGGAACTGGAAGTTGGCGTGCTCCGTGAACTGGAACGTCTTGTAAAGGGATGTGGTGAAGTTGGCGCGGCCGGGTCCGACGATCGAATCGCGACCGGCATTGCCAAAGCCCTGGTTCGGTCCGCCCGCCCAGGACGGCAGAGGAGCCGTGAACTGGGTGGTATCGAACCATTGCTTCTGCGTCTTGATGTAGTGGGTACGGCCGCTGAGATTTGGGCGGTTGGTGTAGCCGCCGCCCAGTCCGATCGGATCGTAATTGATGGAAAGTCCAGGACCCTGGTTCGCGATGATGGTTCCGGTCTCGAAGATGGTGGTTCCGGCAAGCTCCCATCCGCCCAGAGCGGTCCGCATCAGACCGTTTGACTTGGCGAAGATGGGTAGCTTGTAGATGTAGTTGGCGCTGAAGATATGACGGCGATCGAGCGCGCCCGACCCCTTGTCGTATTTCAGGTTATAGGGGTTGCTGATGCCATTCAGATCGTAGCTGGTGAGGTCGATTTCGTGCGACCAGGTATAGTCCAGCTCACCGCTGAGACCCCAGCGGTTCTGCGCGCGCAGCCCGGTCTGGAAGCCGTTGTAGTTGCCATTGGTGGTGTTCTCCTGCTGGTTGATCCCGGTGTAGCCCTGGAAGCTGCGCAGGATGTTTGCGTTCGGGATGGAGGCGCCCCCGGGATTGGTGCCGGAGTGGTTGTTCGGGTCGCCCGCGTTAGCGCGTGAGTAGAGTGTGCCGATGAGCGGTGTATCGAGCGAGTAGTTATTGATCTGGCGCTGAATGTTCTGATGCCAGGCGAGATTGCCGACGTACTGGACAACCATGATGATGGACGGTGCAACCTCATGCTGGACGCCGAGGCTGAACTGCGCCACCCCGGGAGCGCGGTAGGTGCGAGCGAGCGAGGTGAGACCCTGGGCGAAGAACGGGTTCGCCGCGGTCTGGCCGTTAGTCCAACTGGTGTGCGGGTCTGACAGGTAGACGTTGGTCGCGGAAGGATCGTTGAAGTAAGGCTCGTTGGTGGCGGCGTTGTAGACGTCATTGCCCTGCAGGCGCTCGAAGAAGGAGCCAATGCCGCCGCGGATCACTGTCTTGCCGTTGCCCATGATGTCTTCAGAGAAGCCGACGCGTGGCTGGTAGGTCTTGTAGTCGTTGGTGACGAGTCCGACCGGATGCCCGTTCGACCCCGCGTTATAGATACCATTCAGATAGAAGGGCTGAGTGGCGCCGGCAGGAGTCTGGAAGCCGGGACCGGTAGGATCAAGCGAGCCGTCTGAGTTGAAGATGGGCGCCTGGCTGGCGAGGTAGAGGTTCGGATCGAAGTTCGAAAGATAGTTGTTGCGTTCCCACGCGTGGGGCAGCGCGTCGTAGCGGAGTCCAAGCTGCAGGCTGAGACGCGGCGTCACCTTCCAGTTATCCATGACGTAAGCTGAGACAGTCTGGTTCACATAGTGACGGATCGGCAGCCCCTGTGCCTGGTCGTAGTTGCTGGCCAGACCGAGCACCATATCCATCATGGAATCGCCGGACTTCGTGCCGAAGCTGAAGTTACCGCCCGGGTCACCGAAGAGCTGCTGGTTCTTGGTGTAGCGGTTATATCCGAGGCCGAACTTCATGGCGTGCTTACCCAGGGTGTAGGAGACGTCGAGCTTCGGATCGTAGTCCTGCGCGGCGTTGTGCCAGGGAGCTGAACCTGGGTTCTCGTTGGTGTTGTAAGGTGCACCCCAGGAGACGTTCGGCAGGTTCTTCGAGCCGTTGACGAAGTACTTGTTGATGGCGAAGGCGGAGGGTGCAAGCGAGTTGTCGCTGTTGGTGATGTTGATGACGTTGCCGTCGTAGTTCATGCCAACTTCAACCAGCAGGTTTGGCGTGATGGCGCCAGTCAGGCGCACGGTTGCGCTGTTGGCAGGGTTCGCGAGTGTGCTTGTCACCGTGTTGTAGCTTGCGCCGGACCAGCCCAGCATCGGCGACGCGTAAGCCTGGCTCACAGTGTCGTGCAGATAGTGGCCGAGCACCTGCCACTTATCGTTGAAACGGTGATCGATGCGTAGAACGTCATCGCGCACCGAGATGGGCTGATTAGCCGAGGAGACCCGGAAGCCGTTGTCAAGATTGGGAAGCGGCACCAAGCCGGTCCCAAAGTAGGCGATTGCATTGGGATCGATCAGCGCCGCTGGGATGGTGTCATTCGGGAACGGGCTGCCGGGAGTCAATCCCAGCGCGGCGAGCTTTGCATTGTAGGCAGGATCGGCGACTGTGGGTACGACGAGCTTCGTGGTGGGTGCGAAGGCTGGTGCGACGTACGCGAGCGCCTGGCCGGCAATGGGGAAATCCTGCGCGGGCAGGGTTGCGGCCTGCGAAGGGCTGCTGCCCTGGACCAGCTTCCGCCACTCCTCGTTCCAGAAGAAGAAAGTCTTGTTCCGGTTCGTGTTGTATACCTTTGGGATGAAGAGCGGACCTCCGATGTTGAAGCCGTAGATGTTGTAGTTCAGCTTGGTGCGCTTGGTGATCGGGTTGGTCTGCTTGTTGAAGTAGTTGTTGGCGTCGTATGCGGCATTCCGGTTGAACTCGAAGAGTTGACCATGGAAGTGCTGAGTGCCGCTCTTGAGTGCAAGGCTGATGGTTGCGCCTGACGAGATGCCGTAGTCCGGAGGGTAGTTGCTGGCGAGCGTTTCGAATTGTGCGATCGCATCCTGCGAAGGCATGATGTTCATGCCGCCGGCGCCGCCCCGGTCGTCTGCTTCGCCGCCATCAATGAGCCAGATGTTGTGGCTCTGACGCAGGCCGTTCACGCTGATGGTGAAGCTCGCCGCGACGGAAGTGGGCGTGTTGTTGTCCGGAAGCGCGGAGCTGACACCGAGGCCGAGCGCTGCCAGCGAGGCGAAGTTGCGGTTCTCAGTTGCGATGCCGGCGATCTGATCCGCGTTGATCAGCGTGCTGAGTACATTCGAATCAGTCTGCACCGCAAGCGCATTCGCGGCGACCGTGACGGTCTCGTTGACGGTACCTACGGTGAGCGCGGCATCAGCCCGAAGCGTCTGCGAGATGTTGACTACCAAACCACGCTTGACCGTCGTGCCGAAGCCCTTGGAGGTGACCGTCATATCGTAGGTGCCGACATTCAGGCCCGGGAAACTGAAGAGACCGGAGTCGTTGCTGACCGTCTCGTTGGTGAAACCGGTGCCGGTCTCCTTGATGGTGATCTGGGCGCCAGGGATGGAGGCGCCGGCCTGGTCAGTGACCGTGCCGGTGATGACCGAGTTCTGCTGCGCCTCACCGAAAGCAGAGGCGAAGAGCAGAAACACAATGGTCAGAAAGAATTTACAGCTTACGTTCGCATTTCCCTTCATTGAAGGACTCCCTCTAGTGGTTCAGTTGCTGCGGGTAAGTAACATGGCAGGATCTCGCGATGTTGGCAGGGCTGCGAGTTCCTTGTACGTTGGCTGACGATCTGTTTTCGGGACCGGCCCCCATGGTTCCGGCTGCTGTGAAGGGAGGGAACACTTGCGCCTGGTGCGGGCGTGATGACGTATCTCCTGCCGGCATTGGCCTGGTGTCGCGTTGTCTGAACCTCCCTGTCCCCCCTTTTGTTCGTAAATCGATTAAGCAAGTGCACCTGTCATGGGTCGGCAAGCTGATGGGATTACTGCCGTTGTGCAGGCCCGGCGATCGGGACGGCCGCGGCGGCATATTGTACTTTTCGGAGCACACCGATACTGCAGCTTCGGAGATGGCTCGGGCCATCGGAGATCGGCTGATACTTAGGTAGGAAGGGTGCTTCGTGGTACGTAGGAGGAGTCCTACAGCCCATCGACCTTCGTTCTGTCCGGTTTGCCTACAACTCGAGGTGGTGGTCGACGGTGTATCGAATGAGTTCAAGGCTGGTCTTCAAGCCAAGTTTCTCGAGGATCCGGCTCCGGTAGGTGCTCACCGTTTTGACGCTGAGCGAGAGCAGGTCTGCGATCAGCGTCGTGCTTTTTCCCGCAGCGATCAGGCGCATGACCTGGAACTCGCGGTCAGACAGGAGTTCGTGCGAAGCTGCACTTCCCAGGTGCTGGCGTCCAAGGTCGTCGGCCAGTCTCTCTGCAAGGGCCGGGCTGACGTACTTGCCGCCGTGCAGAACCTTGTGGACGGCAGCTACAAGCTGAGCTGAATCGGAGTCCTTTGCCACGTATCCGGAAGCACCTCCCTTTAGGGCGCGGATGGCAAACTGCTCTTCGGGATGCATGCTGAAGATGATGACGGGCATCTGGGGATGCTCAACTTTTACTTGCCTCAGCAGGTCGAGTCCGCCTCTTCCTGGCAGGTCGATGTCAAGGATCATCAGATCCCATCTGCCGAAGTTCAGAGCGGTAAGAGCCTCCTGAGAGTTCCGGGCAGGCAAGACCGTGGGACGCTCGAACTCGTCATGGAAGATGCGCGTCAACCCCAGGTAAATCACGGCGTGATCATCGACGATCAGGATTTTCATCTCGTGCTCTCAGGCGGCCGGCGTTTGATCCTGGCCAACCGCAGGTCCAGGCTGCACACGAAGCGTAACGCATGTGCCATGACCTGGCGAGCTTTCAAGTTCAAGACCGGTGCCGAGCAGGAGTGCGCGCTCCCGCATGCCGAGGATGCCGAGTGAGTGCGAGCACTCGAGCTGCGCAAGATCGAAGCCGACGCCGTCATCCTTGATGCTGAGCGTTGTGCCGCGCGGGTCGTGGAACAAACGCACGCAGACCCTCTTCGCCTGAGAGTGGCGCGCGATGTTAGTGAGGGCTTCCTGAAAGATGCGGAAGAGGGCTGTCTTCTGGCTGACGAGCAGATCGGGATTCCGAGTGGGCAGGGTGATGCTGGCCTCGATCCCGGTTCGCCGTTCAAACTCCTGCGTGTGCCATTCGATGGCTGCCGGCAGGCCGAAGGCGTCGAGCATCGGCGGCCGCAGGTCGGTCGCGATCCTGCGTACCAGCTCAATGGTCGATTCAACCACCTTCATCGACTCCCGCACCTGGGGAACCCAGGGATCATCCGCGCGGCCATATTTGCGCACGATCCAGTCAAGATCCATTTTCATACCGGTAAGAGCCTGGCCAAGCTGGTCGTGCAGTTCGCGCGAGATGCGGATGCGCTCTTCTTCGGTCGCGGTGTGAAGCCGGGCGGTCAGTGCCCGAAGCTGATCTTCCGACCAGCGTAGCCGCGCTTCGACGCGCTTGCGATGGGTGATATCCATCACCGTGCCGAAGACGCGCCCGGGTTGTTCAAGCTTTTCGGGCATGCTGCGTCCGCGCACCCAGATCCAGCGGATCTCGCCGTCAAGACGCTCGATCTCGGTCTCAAACTCGAGCCTGCCGGTGACGAGCGAATCTCTTACCTGACGATCGATGTCTGGCCTGAGATGGGGCAGGACGTGGCCGAGGAAGAGAGTGTACGGCCATTCTGTACGTAGTGAAACGTATCCAAAGATCTCCGCGTGGCGCTTCGAACACGAGACGATGAGGCTCCTAAGATCGAGCTCCCATTCGCCGAGCCTTGCGACTTCGATAGCCAGATCTAGGTGAGCGTTGCTCTTGCGCAGGTCGGTTTCGACCCGCTTCATCTCACTGATGTCGGTGCTGGTGCCTACCCATCGGATCAGCCTGCCCTGCTGGTCACGCACCGGGACGACGCGCGTAAGGAAGGGCCGATAGGCGCCGCAAACGTCGCGCAGAGGAAAGACCATGTCAAAGGGCTCTTCGCTTTGGATGGAAGAGCTCCACTGCGCGAGGACCTCCGGCAGCACGGCTTGATCGTGGAACGTGCGCCAACCCCAGCCGAGCAACTGGTCGGGGGTGCCGCCGGTGTAGGTATACCAGCCCTGATTCATCCACAGGATCGAGCCGCCCGGTGCTGCGATGCAGCAAAGCTGAGGAATGGCATTGGCGAGCGCCTCAAACTCGTTGTCACGCCAGGCAGATGGCGCTTCGCAGGCCTCCTCCCCTAAGGGCTGGTGGTCGGGGTGCATCGCGGCTTTAGGTTCGAGCTGGATCTCGATCAAGGCAAGTCGCTCCGAACTCGAGGCGGGCTCGAGTCTCTTGGAACAACCACTATGGCCGCTCGATGCAAAGTTGTCGAGAGCAATGTTGTTGAAAGCAGAAGAATTGCGCGGATCCGGACCGTTCTGAACCTGCTCGATCGGTGCTGGTGAGAGACGTGCGCGGAGATCAGCCCACGAGAGCTGCGGCCGGCTTGCTTCGATCGAGTGCTTCGGTTACGTGGAGGGGGAGTTTGACCTCAAGACGAGCTCCGCCTTCTGCCCGGTTCGATCCGGCGACGTCCCCACCGTGGGCTCGGACGACAGCTTCGACGAAGGCAAGCCCGAGCCCATAGCCCTTCGACGAACTGCCCCGGGCGCGACGCTTGAACATGTTTGCGCGAACTTCCGCGGCGAAACCTGGTCCGTCATCTTCAATCAGGAGCTGAACCACGGCCTCCGGAGCCGGGATCACGGAAAGCGCGATGGTGATCGTCGAGCCGGAGGGCAGGTGCTTTAACTGGTTATCGAGCAGGTTCGAGATCATGCGCTGGATCAAGGCGGAGTCAGCCGATACGAGCGCTTTCCCGGCGCTGCGCAGATCGATTCTCAAACCATGTTCGAACATGGAGGGTTCATAAAGGTCGATCATGACGCGCACAAGCTCGTCGAGGTTGAGGGGAGAACGGGTGAGCCGCAACGCATCTGCCCGCGCCTCTGCGACGTCGAGCGAGGTGGTGAGGAAGTCAGTAAGCCGGTCGAGTACATCGACCGCCGAGACAATGGGCTCCGCCTGTTCGAGCTTCAGGCCGCTTGAAAGCGAGGTTTCAAGCTTGCCGCGTATGGCGGTAAGCGGGCTGCGGAGGTCATGCGCCAGGGCATCGGTGATGGTGTGGAGCTGGTGCATGGAACTCTCGATCCGGTCGAGCATCCGGTTGAGGGTAAGGGCAAGGTGGCCTATCTCGTCATTTCGCCCTGTGACCGGGACCCGTGTGCCCAGGTCTGTCTGCCCGATGTGCGAGGCTGCCTCGGTGATGCGGCGCACATAGCCCAGCATGCGGCGGGTGGTGTAGAAGACGATCAGAAAGCCTATCAAAACGATGATCGCTCCGAAGGCAAAGAAACGGAGACGCAGGTTGCTGAGAACACGCTGCTCATCGCGCTCGGAGAGGCCGAGATAGATGTGGCCTCCGTCTGCGACCCTCAGCGAGGCGACGCGAAACGGAATGCTGAAACCCTTCACATGCACGTCTGACGGAGCGTCCGGGGAGAGCCTTGCGCTCTGGATTGCATGGAGCGTCGCCCCCGCGTCGCCGGCTCCTACCCAAAGCTTCTTCATGCCCTCTCGATCGGTCTGCAGGAAGAAGACGGCATCATTCTCTGCCTTTTCGGAACGTAGCTTGTCAGGCACCTCGCGGCTGGCCAATTCGGCCACTTCGCCGACCACGGTTCCATAAAGCTGGTCGTTGGGTGTTCTTTCTGCAACGTCGCCAAGGACACCGACCTCTCCCGTGATCCAGGCGTCGCTGCGCCGTTGAATGTCATCGGAGACAAAGCGGTGCAGATACATGAAGACGATCAGCGTGCCACACGCGAAAGCCAGGGTAGCCCAGAGCGAGATACGCCATGCCGCGCTGTGTAAGACGGGCTTCTTCACGCCGCTGGCATGGTCTTTGTTGTTACCCGTATTCAGCCCCGGACTAGCGATCTTTGAGGACATAGCCTACCCCTCGGAGAGTTTTGATCAGAGGCTCGCGACCGTCGACATCCACCTTGCCGCGAAGCCTGTAGATGTGCACATCGACGACGTTGGTGTCGGGTTGGATGCGCATGCCCCAGACCTGGTCGAGGATCATTGAGCGGGTGACGACGCGGCCCGCGTTCCGGCACAGGTACTCGAGCAGCACAAACTCCTGCGAGGTCAGCTGCAGGGCGACGCCGCCGCGCGTGGCCTCGCGGCGGAGCAGGTCAAGCTCGAGGTCAAGAACACGAAGGCGCGCTGTTTCGCCGCTTACCTGCATGTGGCGTCTGAGCAGGTTGCGCAGTCTTGCCAGCAGCTCTGCAAGCGCAAACGGCTTGGTCAGGTAGTCGTCGCCGCCCTGTTCAAGACCGCGGACCCGGTCATCGACCGTGCGCCGCGCAGACAGGATGAGGACAGGCGCGCTGACGCCAAGCTGCCGCAGCTTCAGGATGAGGTTGATCCCGTCCATGTCCGGCAAGCCAAGGTCGATGATCAGGCCATCGGGTACGGTTTCGATCGCGAGCTTTTCGGCAGAGGCACCGTCGAGGGCTGTGTCGACCTGGTAGCCGGCCTCGGTCAGCGATCGTTCAAGGAAGCTTTGGATCTCGATCTCGTCTTCTACAAGCAGCAGCCGCATGGACGCAGTTTAGTCCTTTCCGCACGCTCCTCTCGGCGAGGAGCGAGACAAGCATTGTTGGCGGGGCGGATGAACGGCCTGTCATGTGGTGGTTTCAGTCCGACACCGAAGCTTCCGTTCGTTCTTCGGGCCCCCGGCAGAGTGAGTCAGATGATCGGGCATGCTTAGTGGAGGACCGCGATCCGGTGCCTAGCGCGGAAGACATAATGGCCGATCAGCCAGCCGGCGGCGCTGCCTACCAGCACATCGGTAGGGAAGTGTTCCTGACCCATGACCCGGGTCAGGCTGACGCCCGTGGCAAGCGTGTAGACGCCGGCCTTCATCCACGGTGAAGGGTACTCATCTGCCATGACGGCGGCTGAGGACCAGGCCACCACGCTGTGCGCGGAAGGGAAGGAGGAGTTCGCACCGGCTGCGCTTTGGAAGAAGAGGCCGCGTCCGTGATCGAGCGGCGGCCGCTCGCGCCAGAAGACCAGCTTCAGCCCGGTCTCGACCACAACTGCGTCGGCCATCGCTTCGGCGGCGATCAGGCCGGTCTCGCGTGCGTGTTCATCGCTTTTGAAATGGCCGTAGCCATAGATCGCCGCGGGTGCCGCAATCATGCCGCCCAGCAACGCGTTCGAGGCGTTCACGCTGGCATTATTGAAGTCAGGGTCATGGGAGACAACGGAGTTCAGGGTGTGGTGGTCGGTCGCAATTGCTGCGCCTGTAGCGCCAGCAAGCGGCACCAGCCAGATCAGATCGTGAGTCCTGATCCTTGCCGGGCTGCTCCAGATGGGTACCTGATCCTTGAGGATATAAATCGGCAGGCTCCGGATGCTGACTGTGTCCTGATCGCCCGAGGAGGGTCCGGGTGCGTCAGGAAGGATTGAGGAAGAGGCCGTTAGCGGACCTGCAGCCGTATCCGCATTTGCGAGGAAGCTTTGCGCAGGGAGCGTCATGCAGGTTGAGAGCGAGACGCCAGCAAGAGCGAGCTTCAGGAAGGAGGGATACATTAGGCACCTGCTTGTTGGTTGTTGTTGGAGAAGTCAATCTTGCGGCTGAACCATGGGTAAAGCAGCGGCAGGATGTAGAGCGTAAGAACAGTGGCGGTGATCAGGCCGCCGATGACGACAGTTGCAAGCGGCCGCTCGATCTCCGCGCCCCGGGACTGTGCGAGCGCCATCGGGATGAAGCCGAGGCTCGCCACGAGCGCCGTGATCAGCACCGGCCTCAGGCGATCCGATGCGCCCTGGTGAACTGCCTCGGTCATCTCCTTGCCTTCTTTGCGCAGGGCATTGATGTGGCTTACCATGACGACGCCGTTCAGCACGGCGATGCCAAAGAGCGCGATGAAGCCAACGCACGCGGAAAGATTAAGGTTGATGCCTCGCAGCCAGAGCGCGGCGATGCCGCCGACCAGGGCGAGTGGAACAATCGACAGGATAAGGAACATCTGCTTCGCATTGCGGAAGGTGGCGTAGAGCAGGGCGGCGATGATCAGCAGCGAGACTGGAAAGACGATGGCGAGCCTCTCCTGCGCGCGCTGCTGGTTTTCGTACTGACCGCTCCACTCCAGACGGTAGCCTGGGGGAAGCTGCACCTTCTGTTCGACGGCGGCTTTGGCGTCTTTTACAAATCCGCCAAGATCGCGACCACTGACGTTGCTCATTACCACAACACGCCGGTGGGCTTGCTCACGATTGATGATGATGGGGCCGCGTACGGTCCGGATCTCGGCAAGCTGGTCGAGCCGGACGAGCTCACCCTGAGGCGTCTTGATGACAAGCGCGGCAAGCGCCTCGGGATCGTTACGAACGTTGGCAGGAAGGCGGATCGCAACAGGGAAGCGCTCTTCTCCGATGAGCATTTCAGATAATTGCTTGCTGCCGTAGAGCGTCTCGATCACCTCCTGGATGTCCGAGACGTTGACACCATAGCGCGCAGCGGCCAGGCGGTTGATGCGTACCTGCAGTTCCTCTGCGCCGGTAATCAGCTCCATCTGCGTTTCGGAGGCGCCGTTGACCGCGGCGATCGTGCTCTCCGCCTGGTGGCCCAGCTGTTCGAGCGTATCCAGATCCTCACCGAAGATCTTGAGTGCTACATCCCCGCGGGTCCCGGTGATGGTTTCATCCATGCGCATCTGCATGGGCTGTGTGAACTCGTAGGTGACGCCAGGGATCTTTTCAAGATTCTTCTGCAGGCGATCGGAAAACTCCTGCTTCTTCGTGTTCGTGGCGTTCTGCATCTTGGGTGTGAATGAGATGTAGGAGTCGGATTCATACTCGCCCATAGCCTCCGTCGCAAGGTCGGGCCGGCCAAGCTTGGTGACGATGCTCTGCACATCCGGCTCGCTCTTGATTGTCTTCTCGATCTGGTTGCCGATCTTGATGGACTCCGTTAGCGAGATGCCTGGCAGACGCTTCGAAGTAACGACCATCGAACCTTCGTCGAGCGTTGGCATGAACTCGGTACCGATGAACGTGAGTGAGCCGAGGGCCGCGATCACCAGCACCAGCGCGGTGATGAGGATGAGCTTGCTGTGTCTGGCCGATCTTTCAAGCGAGGTGAGATAGCGCCCGCGCAGTTTGTCAAGCCAGTGTTCCTTTCCGGGAGCCTGATCGCCGCCCTGCTTCGCATAGGTTTTTGCCTTGTGCTTCAGCGCGACCGTGCAAAGGGTAGGCACAACGAAGAGAGCAAGCAGCAGCGAGCCCAGCAGGGCCGACACGACGGTGACCGCCATGGGCCGGAACATACGTCCTTCGAGACTTTGCAGTGTCAGCACCGGCAGGTAGACGGCAATGATGATCAGCACACCGAAGATGATGGGGCGGCTTACTTCGTGGGCGGCCTCCCGCACGGTTTCGATGAGAGGCTTGTCTGCCTCGCCATTCTCGAGCCGGTGCATGCAGTTTTCAACCATGACCACCGAACCATCCACGATGGTGCCGAAGTCGATCGCACCGAGGCTCATCAGGTTCACGGAGATGCCGAAGATGTCCATGCCGATGAAGCCGAACAGCAGCGACAAAGGAATGGTGAAGGCAACAACCAGCGCCGCGCGCCAGTCACCCAGAAAGATGAGCAGGATCACGATGACCAGCACCGCGGCCTCGATCAGGTTCTTCTTGACCGTGGCCGTTGTGGCGTTGATGACATCGGACTGGTCATAGAAGGGGACGATCTTTGCGCCGTCCGGGAGCTTCAGATCGGCGATCTTCTGCTTGATCTCCTTGATGATCTTCTGCCCGTTCTCGCCGCGCAGGATGATCACCATGCCCGAGACCGTCTCGCCATGCCCGTCTTTCATCACTGCACCATGGCGGGGCAGGGCCTGCGGACTGATGCTCGCCACCTGCTTGAGCAGCACAGGTACGCCGCCCGAGGTCGAGACGACAATGTTGCCCAGGTCGTTCTCGCTCTCCGCACGCCCTATGCCGCGCACCGTGTACTGCTGCTCCGCGTGCTCGATGTAGCTGCCGCCGAAGTTCGAGTTATTTCCAGTGACCGCAGTGACAATGTCATGCAGAGTCAGGTTGAAGCGGCGCAGTGACTCAGGCGCCACCTCGATCGTGTACTGCTTCGTTTCGCCGCCCCAGGAATTGATCTCGCTGACGCCCGGCACGGTCAAGAGCGCGTAGCGAATCACCCAGTCATGCAGCGTCTTGATCTGCATCAGTGACATCTTCGGTGCGGCTACGGTGTATTGGTACACCTCGCCAAAGGCCGTCGACATGGGGTTCATCTGCGGCTGCAAACCCATTGGAATGCGGCTTTGCACCTGGTTCAAACGCTCAGCGACAAGCTGGCGGACGAGGTACTTGTCCATGTTGTCGTCGAAGATGATGGTCACCATCGACAGGTCGAGCTTCGATGTGGACCGCACCATCTGCAGCTTGGGCATCCCCATCATCGAGGTCTCGATGGGGTAGGTGACGAGCTGCTCCACCTCCACCGGGGACATGCCCGGGCACTGCACCGTCACCACTACCTGGTTGTTGGTCAGGTCGGGAAAGGCTTCAATGGGAAGCTCTAACATGACCGTGATGCCGCCTGCGATCAGCAGGGCCAGCACGGCGATTACAAGCCATCGGTTGTTCAGGAAGAAGTCGGAGATTCGGCGCACGACTAACCCTCACCCATCGTGCCCTTCAGCATCTCGGATTTGACCATGAAGGCGCCGTTGACCACGATGTGATCGTCAGGATTAAGGCCATCGATCACCTCGACCGCGCCCTGGGAGCGGGTGCCCACGTTCACTGTTTTCGCCTGGAAGGTTTTGCCGTCGCGCGTTACGAAGACCACCTTCATGCCATTGATATCCTGGAGCGCATCCTGCGGAATGAAGATGGCGCTGCGGGTTTCCGGCTCTTGAATCTGGGCTGAAGCAAACATGCCCGGCCTCAGCGACGTGCCCGGGTTCGGCACGACAACACGGACCGGGACAGTGCGTGTTTGAGAATCGAGCAGGTCGCCAAGCATGGCGACCCGGCCAGGGAATACGCGGTCCGGATAACCCTGCATCACGATGTTGACCGCTGCTGCACGGTGGACCATGGGCAGATCGCGCTCGTTCACCGACGCGGTCACCCACACCGTTGAAAGATTGGAGACGACGAATGCTTCAAAGCCGGTATCAACCACCTGGCCCACGGTCACGTTGCGCGCAATGACGACACCATCGATCGGCGAGCGAATGGGGATGAGCTCCTTATCGTAGAGGTTGGTGGGGGTTAGAGACTCCGGCGAGACCTGCAGGAGCTCGGACAGGTGCTCGCGCTCCATGTGCACGTTCGCCTCGGCGTCGACCAGCATCTTCTCCGCTTCAAGCACCTGCTGATCAGTGCGCTGCGCCTCTTCCTGCGATGCCGCCTGGATGGAGTAGAGATGGCGATACCTTTCCTGCGCCTGCTTTGCGAAGACGACCGCTCCATGCTGCCTGTCTACCGCCGCATAGGCCTGCACCAGCGCGCCCACTGTCTCGTGCACCATGTGGCTGTGCAGGGTACCCAGCACCTGGCCACGCCGCACTGAAGCACCCGGCAGCACGTTGACAGCAGTGATCCTTCCATCGGCGATGGTGCCAAGATGCGAGGTGTGTTGCTCATCGAGCGCAACCTGGCCCGCGACAGAGAGCGTTCGCGGCAGCCTTTTGACTGTGACTGCGGCAACCTGGATCCCGGCACGCTGCTGGTCTTCAGCAGGGATCTTTACGACGTCGTTCGCCTGTGCGCCGCCGCTGCTGCTTTTGTCCTGCTCTCCCGGCTTCCCGCCGGCATTGCTGCCGCTGTTATCCCCTCCGCCTGAGCTCTTCTGCTTGCTCTCTTTTGCATCCGGTTTGCTGGTACTCGAACCCGACTTCGAATCTTTGGAACAGCCGGTCAGCGCCAGGGAGAGCACCAAGGCACCCAGGCACGACCTGAAAGTCAGCTTCATGGCCGCACCCCGTTCGCGAGCATCAATCGCAGGCCGCTTTGCTGGAACTCTGCAAGCGAGCGCAAGGCACTGATCTCGACGTCAATGGCAGTACGTTCAGCGTCAATGTATCTCAGCAAGTCCACTCCTCCGGTCTTATATGCATCGCTCAGGATGGACAGGTTCTGTTGTGCGCGCGCCCGCATATCCGGCAGAATCTGCTCGACGATCGTGCGCTGTCGCGTGTAATTTTCCTCGGCGGCAGCCACGTCCGCGGCAACTGAAATTTCGAGCTGCCGTAGTTGATCCTGCGCGAGGCGCAGAGCTGCTTCTGCACGCTCTATCTCGCCCTGGTTGCGATTACCGAAGGGGAGTGAAATCTGCAGCCCCCCGTAAGCGGTATTGAAGCCTGAGTTGCGTTTATACCCGCCGAGCAGGTCAAGATCGGGCACTCGCATCGCTTTCTGCAGCTTCACATCTGCCTGTGCCGCGGCAACCGCTTCGCGTGCAGCCTGCACGTCGGCGCGCGAGGCAAGCACGGCCGTGACAGTCTGCACCCTAACGGGGGACAGGGTATCGAGTGAATCGCTTAACTTGATTTGATCGTCGGGGCTCCGGCCCATCTGCCGGAACAACTCAAGCCTGGCAAGCGACGCATCTCTCCGTGCAGCCTCGAGGGCGATGACCAGGCGATCGCGCTCGATCTGCATGCGCAGCAGGTCCACACCGCGCATGGCCCCGGCATCCACCCGCTCCTTGTGGTAGCGCACCATCTCGTCGATAGCTCGCATATCGTCTTCGAGCAGCTTCAGAATGCGTGTGCTCGCCACGGCCGACCAATAGGCGCCGGCCACGCGTCCAGCTACCTGCTGTTCGATCAAGCTGCGCTCGGCTTCGGTACGCCGGACGTTGGCTCTTGCCACTTCGACCCGCTTGGCGCGCTTCCGGTCGAGCTCAAAAGTCTGGCCCAGGTAGCCGTAGTCTTCCGTGTTGTTGGCGAAGTCAAAATCGTTGGCCCACGGACGCAGGTCTTCCGACTGCAGGTAGAGCCGAGGATTCGGTCGCAGGCCTGCCTGGCGCGCGAGTCCCTGTGCCGCATCGACATGGTCCTGCCCCTGGTGTGCCACGGGACCTGCTTCCGCCTGCTCGATCGCCTCCTTCAGGGTGAGGGCCGTCTGCGCGTGGCAGGCCGCAGGCCCAGTCAGCAGCCCTAGCAGGACCCAGCGGCCGAGCGAGCCGAAGCACGCAGGCTCGGCTGAAGATCGTTGGCGGAAAAGGGAATGGATGCTGCTGCTCCTGATTTCAAACGACTTTCTCAGGTCATGAGGACGTATTTATAGAAACCGACCTGAGTCCTGTCATTACTGTAGATGCGGGAACATGGGCTTTTCGGATCAGCTGAAACATGACGTTTGAGTCATTTAGATGATGCGGTAAGTTGCCTGACAAGGGAACGTGCGGACGACCATATCGTGGCGCGGGACACACTTTCAGGTCGGCGTGGCGGGTCGCGTCCAATCAGCCATCGGCGATAATGAAACTGCCATGAGTAAACGACAATTCGAAACTGAAGTCTCGCAGCTCCTCCAGCTCATCATCCACTCGCTCTACTCGCACCCGGAGATCTTCCTCCGCGAACTCATCTCCAATTCGTCAGACGCGCTCGACAAGCTGCGCCACCTGACACTGACCGATGATGTCTTCAAGGCTTTACCGTTTGATCCGCGTATTGACCTCGAACTTAACGAGGAGAACAAGACCCTTACCATCGCGGACACCGGCATCGGCATGAACCAGGAGGACCTGGTATCGAATCTCGGCACGATTGCGCGGTCGGGCACGAAGAACTTTCTGTCGCAGCTTTCGGGCGATCAGAAGAAGGACTCGAACCTCATCGGCCAGTTCGGCGTGGGTTTTTACAGCGCCTTCATGGTCGCGGACAAGATCGAGGTTGTCTCGCGCAAGGCCGGCGAAGAGCTCGCCTGGCGCTGGACGTCGGACGGGAAGACCGGCTTCGACATCGAGCCCGCCGAGCGAATGGTTGCAGGCACCACTATCACCCTGCACTTCAACGAGGAAGGCGAGCAGTACTCGAATAGCTGGCGACTGAAGGAAGTCGTCAAGAAATATTCAAATCACATCGCATTTCCTATCTTCCTGACCTATGACAAGAGCACCTGGGATGAGGCCGAGAAGAAGTCCATCAAGGCTCGCACTACCGAGCAGGTCAACGCCGCCAGCGCGCTGTGGCGCCGCTCGAAGAGCGAGTTGACCGATGATGACTACAAGGAGCTCTACAAGTCGATCTCCGGTGATTCGACCGATCCGCTCTTCTGGTTCCACACCAAGGCTGAGGGATCGCTCGACTACACGACCCTCTTTTACATTCCGGCAAAGGCTCCGCTCGACCTCTATCAGGCCGAGTACAAGGTAGGCGTCAAGCTGTATGTCAAGCGAGTCTTCATTATGGATGATTCGAAGGACCTGCTGCCGCAGTATATGCGCTTTGTCCGCGGCATCATCGACAGTGAAGACCTGCCGCTGAACGTGAGCCGTGAGATCCTTCAGCAGAACCGTGTTCTCACCAGCATCCGAACCGCAAGCGTCAAAAAGATCCTGTCTGAGCTCAAGAACATCGCGGCCGGCCAGCCAGAGAAATACGCGGAGTTTATCGCAGAGTACAACCGTCCGTTGAAGGAAGGTCTTCACAGCGACTACGCGAACAGGGAGACGCTGCTTGACCTTGTTCGCTTCAAATCAACCAGCGTGGACGGCATGACCAGCCTTGCTGATGTGAAGACGCGCATGAAGGAAGGTCAGAAGAGTATCTACTACATCACCGGAGGCTCGGAGTCGCTGCTACGCACCTCGCCCCTGCTTGAGATTTACAAGAAGAAAGCGATCGAAGTTCTTATCCTTGATGATGACATAGACGAGATTGTCTTCTCAGGTGTTGACCGATACGGGGAACTTGACCTGAAGTCGGTCAACAAGGCATCGACCGGTGAGGACCTGAAGGATGAAGCTGAAGCCGAAAAGGCCGACGCGCTCAAGCCTCTCCTGGACAAGCTGAAGACCATCCTTGGGGACCGGGTCAAAGATGTCCGCGCTTCGGTACGGCTGGCCGATAGCCCGTCCTGCATCGTGTCTGATGAGGAGGAGCCATCTTTGCAGATGCAGCAGATGCTGCGCGCCATGGGCCAGAAGGAGATGCCGATGCCGAAGCCCACGCTCGAAATCAATCCTGACCACGAGATCGTGAAGAAGCTGCTCGCACGGCCGGATGATGCGACTGCGCAAGACGCCGCCTGGCTGCTGTTCGACCAGGCCATGCTGATGGAAGGGGTCGCGCTTACAGAACCCGCAAAGTTTGTGCAGAGACTGAACCGGATTCTTAACCAGTCGATCTAAGACCGGTACCGGCACGTGCAGGGCTCACCATCATGGCGAGCCCTACACCTGCGGATTGTTCACGGAGTGCTTCAGTGAGCCATCGGCCTGGCGTGCGAGGAGAGCGTGTGACTGGGGTGCGTCTGTGGAACGTCTGCCGCTTCTTGTAAAGGGGGTACAGGCTCAACCTCATCGCGCCAGAAGTCGGGTTGGCCAGATAGCCTCTTCTTGAGGCTGAGCGGCAGCTTCCCCTCGTGTCGGCCAAGTTGGTAACCCAGCAGCTTGCCGACAGTGCGTACGAGCGCCAGCGGGATCAGGGTGGGTTGGTGCCCGGCGAGATAACGAATCTGCGATGAGACGAAGGCCCTGCCCTCACTCCCCGCACCTCCAAATGAATCGATGAGCCACTTCTCACGGCAGTGATGCACGCCGATGTCGAAGTAGCGCGAGAACTCTTCCGAGACCTGAAAGTGATGGGAGTGGATCGCTGTTGCCTCAGCCTCGTATCCGATCTTCCAGCCCGCCATTAACATGCGCGCTGCTACCGTCACCTCTTCTGACACGATGGTAGCAACCGGAAACCCGCCAACCGATTCGAGCGCGGAGGCCCTGTATGCGGCGAAACTGTTCGAGAAGAACGCGGCCCGGAAGCCCAGCTGGTGGCGGCTCTCAAATGTGCGAATCTCAGAGATCGATGAGTAATTGAAAAGGCGTGCGTGCCTTTCGATCGGGTCCGCCTCCGCCCGTGGTAATTGCCTTCCACAGACGGCGCCAACCTTGGGATCTTCAAACGGACGTACCAGATGGCGAATTGAGTGCCTGTTGTTGGGAATAGCGTCCTGGGTCAGAAAGACGATGACCTCGGCCCAGGGCATCAATTTCACTGCCATCTGGCGAGTCGCTCCGTGGCGGAAACTTTCCTTCGGGATTTGCACGACGCGGTAGCCGCTCTTAAGCGCGAGGGAACGCGTGTTGTCACTCGACGACGAATCAACGATCAGAATGCATTCCGCGGGCACACCTTGCAACTCCAGGCCTAGCTGTAGATCCTTCCATCCCTGTTCCGCATTGTAGGTCGGGATAATGATTCCAAGCCTTCGAGGAGCCATCTTGTTTGAAGGTTGCTGCTGCTCGGTTGCTTCGCACTCAGGATCCATGTTCAGCCTAAGATTCATGTTCAGAAATGCCCTTAGTGTTGCGTATTGTGCCCACTTCAGGGCGGTTGAGGTGAATCGGTAAGAACATCGGAAAGTTTCCTGACTAGTTGATTATGTCTGAACCCTATCGTCAATGCGACTTTTGTTGATTTACACCCGCTGACGTTATCCTTTCAATCCATCCTCAACTTGACCCGTCCCCGTGGCGAAAGTCTCTCCAGGTGACGTTAGACGCTGCGCGCGGGCTTTATAGCACCGAATGCTGCTTGTTAAAGACCTCCTTCTATGGCGAGTAGCGCCTGAACTGCCAGCTTGTCCTGCGATATCATTCTATGGCGCATCCGTGTGCTCGCTAGAAGGTTGGTTGTGACTTCCAACCGTGAGTTACTTTAGATGCCTAAACCAGAAGATTACCAGTAATGCAACCGTTTGAGAGTATGCATCGCGCATACCTTTCCGCGCAATAGGCTTGGTCCAGGGGCTGGAATCAGTAAAAGAGAGGAAAGCTTCCGCTCTTTCCTGTCAGCTCCGAAGCCGCCAAAATGTCGCGTCCGTCGGCGATGTTTGGCTGCCGTCCACAAGCACCGGTATTGGCACCGGATTACCTTTCTCGGACTTCATCTGGCGCGCAGCTCTGCCGAACTGGCGCGCAGCTCTGCCGAACTGGCGCGCAGCTCTGCCGAAGACGATCTACGCCTAGATCAGTTGCAGATCACCGGTGATCGTCGCATTGACACTTTGGATACCCCCGTGAGGTGAAGATCTCCCCCAGGGGATGATGACTCCCGCGCATGATGAGTCGATCGAGAAGGGGAGCAGGTGGCTAGAACACGCCGCCCGGGGAGCATGCATTTCGACGGTTCCAGCTGTCATGGCTCACGGGATCCTCGTCGCCCCCGTGGTCCAGCCTGCGCGGCTCGCTTGCATGCTGCACGCCCGGCCGCTCGATCTAATCCCATCTGCCATAGAAAAAGATCGTGCTTGGTAAACCGGTACGAAAATGCCATAGCCCCGCGGCCATCACCCTGAACCTTGGGCTCTTTACCAGGATGCGAAAGCCGCATGTCCATGAGAGGGAGAAGTTCAGCCCTGATTGAGCGGCAGGCGAAGCTCCGCTAGGCAGCCACGCGCATCCGTGTTGTTTCCTAAGGTGATCGTGCCCCTGTGCGCGGACGCGATCTGCTGAGCCAGCACCAGACCGATGCCGCTGCCCTCTGGCTTGGTCGTGTAGAAAGGCACGAAGAGGTTTGCAGCGTTCCCGATACCTGGCCCGTTATCCCGTATGTAGATCGAGACGAAAGTTGCGGCGACAGACCAGGCCACAGTGACCGCGGGGTTGCGAATTCCTTCGCTCATCGCGGCCTCGACCGCATTGCGCAGCAGGTTGATCAACAGTTGCTGCAACTGGTCGGGATCACCCAGCAACTCGATCTCGGGTCCGGCTTCAAGCAGGATGGGGAGCCGGACCTCCAGGTGGAGCACCTGCCCAAGGAGCGTGCTCAGGGCTATTTTCTTCAAGTTCGGCGCCGGCAGACGTGTCAGCTGCTGATACGCCTGCAGAAATCGGTTCAACGAGGCCGCCCGCTCTTCAATTACATAAAGGCCTCGGTGGAGGTCTGCGACGGTCCCGGGCGGTGTCGTTTCAGCAAGCGCCGGAAGCCGTGTCCGAAGGCTGCCCGCCAGCGACTTGATGGGCGTCAGCGAATTGTTGATCTCGTGACTCAGCACGCGGATCAGCCGCTGCCAGGCCACCCGTTCTTCTTCGCGCAGCGCGGCCGCTACGTCAGTCAATACGAACAAGGTATGCGGCACGCCATGCAGCCGGAAGGTCGTTCGACGAACCGAGTAGCGTGCCGACGGATGCACCGGGGATGCGAGTTGTCTGCCCTCCTGCTCGGCGCCGGAGTAGAGGCCTTGGTCGATCGTATCAAGCAGCTCCCCGAGACCTGCAGACTCGGCCGGCAAACCAAGCGTCGCACTGCGCTCGAGCGTAAACGCAGCCTCTGCTGCCGGGTTCAGCAGTCGCAGATGTCCGGTATTGTCAAAGGCCAGGACTGGAGACTGCATCGAGGTCATGACGCGCTCGACGAGCGTCAACGCATCGCGCGCTGCAGAGCGCTGGCCCTGAAGCAGGCTCGCCAGCGTGTTGATCTCAAGCGCAAGGTCCCCGAGCGAGTCTCCGCGCAACGCTCCCCGCGCACGGAAGGAGTAGTCATCCTCGCGGAGCGCGGCCACCACGTTCGCCAGCGTCTGCAACGGCCTGATCAGTTGTTCATAGAAGTAAGCGGCAGCCACCGCGAAGGCCAGGCCAATCCCTAACGCGGCGGCGATGCCAAACGCCCACGAACCACTGCGGGACCAAGTAAGGAAACCCACAAGAATCACGCAAGGGAGCGTAAGCCCAGCCAGCCAGAAGCGGATCCTGCGCTCGTAGCTAAGCCGGCGACCACCCTTGCCAAGTGAGACGCGGCGTACCTGATTGGATCTCAGCCGGTCTTTGAGTGCGACCTCGTCCTGCTCCTCAATGGTATCGAGAGTATG
>CAXTUS010000003.1:0-22831 GCA_964247475.1 uncultured Acidobacteriaceae bacterium
GGTCGAGGGCGATCTGGTAGCCGAGCAGGATGTGCTCGCGGTCGCGCGCTTTCGCCAGGAGGAAGGCGGTGCGGCGGCGTACGACGTCCTGACGGTGGTCGAGGAAGGCGCGAATGGCGTGATCGAGCGGGAGTTCCTTCGGCTGCCCGTTGTGGACGGCCAGGAAGATCATCGAGAAGCTCTCCTGCATCTGGGTGTGTTTGTGGAGTTGATTGAGGACGATCTGGTGTTCTGCGCCGCGCTTGAGGCCGATGACGATGCGCATGCCGTCCCGGTCGGATTCGTCGCGGAACTCGTCGCGTGCGATGTCGGTGATGACGCCTTCGTTGACGAGCTCGGCGATGCGTTCGATGAGCTTCGACTTGTTGACTTGGTAGGGGATCTCGGTGACGATGATGGCCTGGCGGCCGCCCGAGATGTTTTCGATGGAGGCCTTGGCGCGCATCATGAAGCGCCCACGCCCGGTCCGGTAAGCGTTCGGGATGTTGGTCTTGCCGAAGATGAAGCCGCCGGTCGGGAAGTCTGGACCGAGGACGTGATCGAGCGCCAGGTCAAGATCACTTCGGTGATCCTGCGGGTTCTTGTTGAGGATGGCGAGGGCGGCGTCGAGAACCTCACGGAGGTTATGCGGCGGGATGTTGGTGGCCATGCCGACGGCGATACCGGAGCTGCCGTTGACGATCAGGTTCGGGATGCGCGCAGGCAGGACCGAGGGCTCGAGAGTGGATTCGTCGTAATTTGGGACGAAGTCAACCGTGTCCATGTCGATATCGGCGAGCATCTCGCCGGCGATGCGGGTGAGGCGGGATTCGGTGTAGCGCATGGCAGCCGGGGGATCACCGTCGACGGATCCGAAGTTGCCCTGGCCATCGACCATGATGTAGCGCAGCGAGAAGGGCTGCGCAAGGCGGACCATGGTGTCGTAGATGGCGGAGTCGCCGTGCGGGTGGTAGTTGCCCATGACGTGGCCTACGACCTTGGCGGACTTGGTGTACTTCTTGTTGAACTGGAGGCCCATCTCCTGCATGCCGTAGAGGATGCGGCGGTGTACGGGCTTGAGGCCGTCGCGGACGTCCGGCAGGGCGCGCCCGATGATGACGGACATGGAGTAGTCGAGGTACGACCGGCGCATCTCCTCCTCGATGTTGATCGAGAGCATGGAGAGCGCGCCTCGGCCCTGGACGGTGGAGGGGCCGTCTGGCGGGGAGCCGGCTGGCGGCGGGGTGTTTGAATTTGCGTCCTGCGGAGAGGGTACTTCGGGATCTTGCGGAAAGAGATCGTCTGCCATGATTTACCTATGATTATAGGTTGTTTGGCAGGCGGAAGATAGGATCTGCGGGAGCTTTCGGGAGTGTTCCCGGGCGGACCTCGAAGGCTGGTAAGTTGATGAAAAGAATGCGTTTTTGGGAACCAAGAAACGGCAGAGAGCACGAGGGCTCCTTGCCGTTCTTCGGTGCGGTTCTTTGAAGGGTTAGAAGAGCAGGCGCAGACCGAACTCGGTAGTACGCGGTGCGCCCTGGTCGTAGGTACCGGACTGACGGGTGACACGCTGCGAGTTTAGGGTTGCGAAGTCATTGGGACCGTTGATGTTGCCTGCGCCGGCTGCTCCGAGGTCACCTGTGAAGGGGGCGACGCCCGGGTTGCCGCCGTCGTTGCCGAAGTTCGAGAAGTTGGCAACGTTGTAGAAGGCGATGCGTGGCTCGAGCATGACGGAATCGCCGAGGGTGTGGACGTAGTGGCCGATGCGAATTGGGTAGGTGAAGTTGAGGTCAACCTGACGGAACATCGGGTTAGCGGGAGCGGTGGCTTGGGGCAGCGCAGGAAGAGTCTGAACCACACCATTGAGGGCGGTAAGCTGCTGCTGGGTCATCAGGCCGGCGTTGACGAGCGCCTGGCCGGCAGGGGTGAGGCGTCCGGCGTAGGTCTGGTTGAAGTTGGTGATGTACTGGCCGAGGGTGCCGGGCTTGACGCGGTGCATGTAGTCGCCGGGCAGGGTGCCAGGTGCTATATCGCCCGAGGTTCCGTCACCGGTAAGGTCTGACTGGAAGATGAGACCATTCGGGGCGGCGGTGTTATCGAGTGTGAGCGAGGTGGGTAGCGCGGAGTAGAAGTGGCCGATGAGGCCAATCTCCGGTCCGTGCTTGACCAGGAAGGACCCGCCGAAGGAAACCTGGTGCTTGCGATCCAGGCTGGCGCGGCCCATGAAGCGGTTCGGGTCATCGTTGTCGATCGAGAGATTGCTGAAAAACTGGTCAGAGCCACCGGCGTTCGAAGAGACGATACGCGAGAGGTTATAGGAGACCTGGATGTTCGAGCGCTCGATGCCGGGGACGGGATGCGACTTCTGCTCGCGGAAGACGAGCTGGAGGGCATCGTAGCCGGAGCGGCCGATCGGGAGGATGAAGTTACCGCTGCCGAGCTTCGGGTTCTGACCTGGGAAGGCAGCGCCGGTGGCAACGGTAAGCTTCTGGTTGGCCGGGGCTGCGCCGCTGAGGAACTCGTTGCCGGAGTCGAGACCGTTGCCTGCAAAGTCGTTGATCGTTGCACCCGCTGCGATTGCGCAGTTGACGGAGGCTGCTGAAGCATCAGCGGGGCAGCCGAAGGAGTCATTTGTAGCCGCGATGGCATTCGTTGCCGCACCCGTGTTCAGGAACCGAGCAGCTCCGACGTGGTTGACATCCTGCTCCTGCGCGACTTTTAGCGTACTGTTATGCACGTAGTCGGCCGAGAGGATGCCGCCTTTGAAGATCTCGCGCTGCAATCCGAAGTTCCACTGTTCGGAGTAGGGGGTACGGTAGGGAGCACCATACACTCCGCTCGCATTCAGAGTATTGCCGACGTATGAGGGGTTCGGGGAGATTGGGTTGGCAGCCGAGGCTGCCTGAAAGCCCTGCGAGAGCGAGAGCACATACGGAGCTGCCTGGCCGATTGGCGCGGCACAGATCTGCGCGATCGAAAGTGTTTGCCCGTTGATTGTTGCGCCGCTGGTGATGCTGCCGTCAGGGTTGGTAAACTTTCCGGCCGCGCAGACCGATTTACCGGCGGCCTCTACAAAGAACGGACCTGCTGGCAGCAGGGCTCCGCGGGCGTTGGTAGTGTTGTTGAATACGTCACCCTCGAAAAAGATTCCAATGCCGGCGCGCAGGACCGTCTTGTGATCCGGCAGGCCGTACGCGAGGCCAAGCTGCGGTGCAAAGTTGGCGTAGGGCTGGTGAACGCGCCCGGCGTACTGAGCCCCGAACTGCCCGAGCAGCGAGGTGGTGCCCGCGCAGGGGATGTCGGCGGGCGACGTGGTGGCCGTGTTGTACTGGGCCGTGTTCAGGGCCGAGCAGGGAATATCGGCAACGTCCTGGTTGGCGCGGTCGGTGTCGACGCTCCAGCGCAGACCGGCGGAGATGGTGAGATTTGGCGTCGCCTTCCACGCATCAGCCAGGTAAGCGCCGTTACGCCAGTCGTGGACGCCGCCGCCAATTAGGCCAAAGCCGGGCTTCTCTGTAAAGAAGCCAAGATTGTTGCCGATAACAAGCGAACTAGCGTGATACCCGTTGAGCGGATCGCTTGGGCAGGCTGCCGCGCCGGCGACGCCGCCGCAGTTCGCGAGCAGGGTTGCGTTGTTCTCGCGGAGACGGGGTCCGAGGCCAAAGAAGTTGGCGAAGCCGCCGCCAAGGATGCGATTGAGGCTGTAGCCGCAGCGGATGGTGTGAGCGCCCTTGGTCCATGAGCCGTCGTAGCGGATCTGCTTGTCGCTCTGGAAGGTACCCTGCGGCGCGTCCACGTTAGGGCCAGTGGCGAGCAGGGGGCTCGTGCCGGAGACATTCTGGAAGGCGATGCCGGGTAGCAGGTTCAGTGCTGCGCTGCTTGAGGTGTCGCTGATGAGGTTGTGGAATTTCTCGTAGCTGCCGCGAATGGAGTGGGTGAAGTGGCCGAACTGATAGTCCGCGCCGCCGGCGATACCGGGCGTGTTGTCCCGATTCGCGTAGGTTTCAAACTGCTCGCCGAAGTTACCCGCGATGGCGTTCACGTTGTAGCTGCCACGCACAAAGTAGTGGCCGCCAAAAGGGCCGGTGTAGTCGAGACGGATGGTGGAGTACGTCTCGCGATAGGGAGAGGGGACGTTCAGACCCTGGTACTGGGGGAAGAGCGAGTTCACGCCGGCCGGCTGGGCGGCATCCTGCTTGATGCGCTCGGAGTTGCCGAAGAAGAAGAGCTTGTCCTTGATGATAGGGCCGCCGATGGCGCCGCCGAACTGGTTGCGCTGGAAGGGCGGCTGCGTACCAAATTCGGTCGCGAAGAGGGCGCGTGCATCCTGGAAATTGTAGAAAGCCTCGCCGTGGAAGGCGTTGGTTCCGGTTTTGGTGGTGACGAGGACTTGGCCGGTTGAGGTGACGTCACCCGACACGTCCTGGGTAGAGCGATTCAGCTGGAACTCGCCAATGGCGCCCTGCGAAACGTTGAAGATGGTCGTTCCGACCGTTTCATCGGTGATGTCCTGGCCATCCAACAGAATACGAGTGGTACGTCCGGAGACGCCAGAGACGGAGAGTGCGGAGTAACCCGGCCTTGGTGGGATCGAAGGACCCGCCGGCCTGGAGGATGACGCCGGGTTCGATCTGGGCCACGTCGAGGAAGTTGCGGCCGTTAATGGGCAGAGACTCAATCTGCTGACTGGTGAGCACGTCAGAGACGCCGGCCTGATCGGTGTTGAGTTGGATGGCGCCAGCGTTGACCTCGACCGTTTCACCGGCAGAGCCGACGACGAGCTTGAAGGAGCCAGAGGTCGCGGTGCCGACGCGGATGACGGTGTTAACAGCGAGCGATTGGAAGCCGGCTGAGGAGACCGTGACCTTGTAGTTGCCCGGGGTGAGTGGGCCTACGGAGTAGTAGCCCGAGCCGTCGGTCTTGAGGGTACGGGCGAAACCGGTATCGGTGCTCGTGATGTTGATGTCGGCGTTCGGAATCGCGGCGCCCGAATTGTCGGTGATCGTGCCTTGGATGGAGCCGCCATTCTGTGAAACCACCTGCGCCGAAGCGAGGCTGGTCGCTGCGATAACCGCTGCGTAAGCCAGCGGGCGAAGAAAACTGGGTCCTGTATTTCTCATTCCTGAATGCTCTCCCTGGGAGGTTGATTATTGATACTTCAAACGCGCAGAAGGGTCAGTTGACCCCATGGGGAGGAGGCTTGGACGTTGAGGCAGCTTCCGGTAATGCAGTTGCAATCCACATGCCAAAAAGGTTGTGTGGCAAACAGGGCGTTTGGCGGCGTTTTTACAACCAAAGTTGTAATCCCATGGAACGATCTATGAAAATCCGGAGAATAGATCGGAAATGGACATATATCGTTCTCAGACCATGGAATTGCCCAGCATCGCTCCGCACGAGCTCGGTGTACGTTGTCGCCGAACAGGAAAAAAGGGGACAGGCCGTGTGGCCTGTCCCCCTTTCATGTGCAAAGCTGAGCGCTGCTGTTTAGAACTCGAAGCGGATGGCGAGCTGTACGTTGCGGCGCTCGTCAGCCGGTGAGTTGGTGCCGGTCGGTGAACCCTTGATGACGTCAACCTTGGACTCCTGGGAGATGTCGGCTGCGCCAAGCGATGCGGGGTAGAGGTTGTGGTGGTTGAGGATGTCGTAGAACTCGCCTCGTATCTGCACGTTGTAGCGGTTCTCGAGGAGGTGGAAGTTCTTGTAGACGCCCATGTTGAAGGACACATTGCCGGGCCCGAAGAACTGGTTGCGCTCGATTCCCGGGTTCTGGTATCCACCGATCGCGTCGGGGAAGTCAGAGTAGCCCTGGCTGTTGACGAAGGGGTTGGCGGCGGTTGCCGGGATGTTGAGGTAGCTGAAGGTGCCCGGTCCGGTGCTGGCGCCGACGGTGCCGTGGTACTGGATGTCGGGGGTAGCAGCGATGCGTGGGCAGGAGTTGATGCCATTGGTGCAGTCGAAGATGGTGAAGGGAGTACCGGTCCGGAGGACAGCGATGGGCGCGAACTCGAGGCCACCTGCAGCGGCGTGGGCGAAGCGATTGCCCTTGAACTCGAGGAACTTCGGCTCATAGAGGCCGCCGATGACGACCCGGTGACGGGTGTCGTAGTCTGCGTTGCCGTAGTCAAGGCGCGGGTTGAAGGGGTTCAGGTAGCCGAGATTGAAGTTGTTGCCCGACTGCGAGAAGGTGGAGCTGAGATCGTCGAGTGCGTGTGACCAGGTGTAGTTGACCTGAAGATTGAGGCCGAAGCGTTCGAGATTGCTTGCGGTGAAACCGACGTTCAGCGAGTTGTACTGGGTGGTGCCGTTGGCTTCGCGGTAGTTGATGGCGCCGTACTGGGGGTTGAGGCGATCGTTCGCGTAACTGCCGGCGGGGTTGCCGACGAAGCCGCCGTAGCCAACGCCGTTGAGGTTGGCGATGGCGTACTGGTGGACGCCGTGGGCGCCTGAGTAGTCGATCGAGATGAGATCACCGGGCGCGATCTGATGCTCAACCGTGAGGTTGAACTGGTTCGTGTAGGCCGTCGGCATGTTCTGCTGCAACGCACGAAGGGAAGACGGTGCGAGCGCAACCGGGTTACCCGTCCCAGCAAAAGGGCCAAAGTTATTGGTGCTGATCGGGTACTGCGTGCCGGAGGCGGCCGCGGTGGCGGTGGCGGGTTTGAAGTTCGAAACCAGGGTTACACCGGCGTAGTTCGGCGGATTCTGGATGACATTGTAAGTGACGTTGCCGAAGTTGCGCTCGTAGCTGATGCCGTATCCACCGCGGATAGACCACTTGCCGTCACCCTTGGGATCGAAGGCGAAGCCGATGCGCGGTGCGTAGTTATTGAGGTTCTTCTTCTGCAGGCCGCCGACGGGGGAGTTCGGGGTCGTGAGCACCTGGCCGGTCTGAACCTGCTGGGCGAGGTTTGCACCGGTGCCAAGGAAGAAATTCGATTCGAGGCCGGGATTGTGGTTGTGCTGGACCCCGTAGTACTCCCAACGAACTCCGGCGTTGAGAGTGAGGCGCGGGGTCGGCTTCCACTGGTCGCTCACGTACCAGAAGCCGTCATTGAAGGTGTTTTCGCGGACGAAGCTGGGTGAGGCTGCGGGCAGGGTGATCGAGCATGCAGGAGTCTGAACCAGGGTACCTGCTGCGTTGTAGGAGCAGGGCAGTTTACCCTGTGGGTCGATCGCAACCTCAAAGGAGTAGGCGTTGCCCTGCTGCAGCTGGTTGAGAGCGACAGGCAACTTGGTACCGCTTTTTGCTACCAGTTCGACGGCGTTCTCGTAGGCGCCGTAAGCCCGGTTGTCGCGGGTCTGAACGAAGCCTCCGCCGGCCTTCAGGGTGTGACGTCCCTTGGTCCAGGCAAGCTCTTCGATGAACTGGTACTCGTTCTGCGGGCCTCCGAACGGGATGGCCCCGCCGGGCGAGGTTGGGAGATAACCAGGGAAGGTGATTTGACGATTGGTGGCGCTGTCAGTGCTGGCGACGTTGGCCTGGTTGAGATAGAGCGAGGGAACGACGCCGGCGGGTCCGAGCGGCTGCTGCTGGTTATAACGCGCGTAGGTGACCTTCGACGAGGTGAGCAGGTTGGGCCGGATGGCGTAGGTGAGATTGTAAAGATAGTTCTGGTTGAAGTCCGTCTGTCCAGTGTTGAAGCCGTTGTACGGGCTGACCGAGACGTAGCCCGGGGCGTAGGTATCGTTGTAGACCGCGCCGCGGAAGTACATGCTGAGCTTGTCGCCCTTGCTGTAATCGAAGCGATTGCTGGTCGACCAGGTGTTGACCGGCGAACCTGCACCAGCGTCCACGTTGGCGTGTACGTTGGCGACCTGAAGCGGATCTGGCCCGGCTACGCCAGCGACAGGGACCGTCGCGCCGAGCGTGGTGCCCGGGGCAAGGGTGGTGCCGTAGGCGTTGAAGAAGCTCTGGGTAGCGGGTGAGGCGGCGGCCAGAAACGCAGCCGTTGGGACTTCATACTGAAGCAGGCCGGTGGAGCGGATGCGATTCCACTCAGTATTCGAGAAGAAGAAGAGGTGATCGCGTTTGATGGGTCCGCCAACCGAGTAGCCGAACTGGTTGCGGGTGAAGTGGTCCTGCGGGTTGTTGGGCAGGCCGGCAGCGCGGTTTGCGTAGTTCTGGGCGTCCTCGTAGTAGGTGTTGGCGGCGAGGGCGGAGACACGGTTGTACTCGTAGAGCGACCCATGCAGCTTGTTGGTGCCTGTCTTGGTGGCGACGTTGACGATGCCGCCCGAGGCTCGGCCATACTGAGCGTCGAAGCCGTTGCTGATGATGCGGTACTCGGAGACGGAGTCGAGCGGAACCTGGATGCCGACCGATGCCGAGTAGAGATCGACGTTTTCGATGCCATCGAGCAGAATCTCGGTACTGGCGGAGCGCTGGCCGTTGATCGCGACGCCTACGCCATTCGGTCCGGTGGAGCCGCCAGGGTCTGAGCCTACGTTGCCGGACAGCGCGACGAAGTCATAAATGTTGCGGGTGAGGCTCGGCAGATCGACAACCTGTTTGGGCGAGATGATGGTCGAGGTTTCCTGGTTCGACAGGTTAACCGAAGAGGCTTCGTCGGTAGCGACAACCTCTACATCCTGACTGGCGGTGGCGCCCAGCCTCGCGTCTACGGTCGAGGCGGCGCCCACATTCAGGGTCACCGTGGTGCGGAAGGCGCCGAAGCCGCTGAAGGAGACATCTTCGCGGTATGTGCCGATGGGGAGGGCATTGAAGGTGTAGGAACCTGAGGAGTTGCTGGTCGCGGTGCGGTCGGTCCCTGTCGCGTCGTTGTGCAGATGCACAGTGGCCCCGGCAATGGCGGCGCCGGTGGAGTCGGTAACTGAACCACTAAGCTGGGCGGTGTCGGTCTGTGCATAGAGGCCAGCACTTGAGATGGTGCAGGCAGCCAGACTGATAGCAGTAGCAAATAGAGAGGGGCGCAAAGCTTTATGACTCATCTAGATCAACATCCTTGAGCGTGGGGGGAGGGTTGCAGTCAGACGTACGGCGGGGAGGCCAGGATTGCGTACCTTGGTTGAGTGCACGTGTGTTACCAACATGTAAATAGTACAAAGTATGGTGGTTATGAGAGGGCCGGGCGAGCTTCAGCTCCGTGATCGCGGACGAAGCTATGACAAATTGTAGAAAAGGGCCGCTGATCGCAGAACAGGGGTAACGCTGCTGTGTCAGATCGCATCTCTCTTCCCGGGTTCAAGTGCTGTGCCTTTGCGTGCAGCCAGAATGGAGAAGTGAAGATGGCTAAGGGACTGGCAATCGTAAGTGGCGCTTCAAGCGGGATTGGTCTTGAGCTGGCGAAGGTGCTGGCGAGCGAAGGGTATGACCTGATTGTGAGCTCGGCGGGTGAGCGTCTGGAGAGCGCCACGAAGGAGCTTGAACTGTTGGGTGCCAACGTGAAGGCGGTTCAAGCCGACCTGGCAACAACGGCGGGCGTGGACGAGTTCTGGAAGGCCTGCGAGGCAGCGGGAGCGCCAGTTGACATTGCTTGCATTAATGCGGGTGTTGGGGTAGGCGGAAAGTTTGTAGAGACCGACCTTAATGCTGAGCTCAACATTGTCAACCTGAACTGTGGGCATACGGTGCACCTGGCGAAGCACGTGGCGAAGCAGATGGTGGCGCGTGGCGAGGGACGGATTCTGTTCACGGCATCCATTGCGGGTGAGATGGTGGCGCCGCGTGAGGCAGTCTATGCGGCTTCAAAGGCGTTTGTGCTCTCGTTTGCGCACAGCCTGCGCTATGAGCTGAAAGACACGGGCGTGACCGTTACAGCGCTGCAGCCCGGGCCGACAGATACCGACTTCTTTCATCGCGCAGGGATGGACGATACCGATGCCGGGACCAAGGGCAAGCATGAGTCTGAGCCGGACGAGGTGGCTCGGCAGGGGTATGAGGCGCTCATGGACGGCAAGGACCACGTGTATGCGGCAAGCCTTAAGACGAAGCTTGAGGGTGCTTTCGCGAACCTGGTACCAGGCGTGGTGAAGGGCAAAATGCACGACGACATGGCTAAGCCTCTCTCCGAAAAGTAGGCAGAGGGGTTGACTGAAGGTGAAGCCGCTGCGGTCCGGCCTCTGGGTTGTGGCGGCTTCGCTTAGATCATGCGAAGTTGACAATATATGTTTGAAGTCCATCAAACCGGCGCATAGAAGCGGGTATGGTGGATGGCTAGGAGAATACACATGGGAATTTTGGATAGCCTTGAAGGCATGGCGTCGCAGGCAATGAGCGGCGGCGACAACCCGAACGCGAAGGTTGCCGGTGGTTTACTGCAGGTTCTTGAACAGCATCCGGGCGGATTGCAGGGTGTGATGAACCACATGCAGCAAAATGGCGTAGATCCGAACCAGGTGGCGGCGCAGGGCTCAGCTGAGCCATCGACGGTAAGCCAGGGGCTGCAGGGCTCCGGGTTAATCGAGATGGTGGCGCAAAGGGCTGGCGTGTCACCAGCTGTGGCCGAGGGCGCACTTGCGATCGTACTGCCGATGGTCATCTCGCACTTCACTCAGGGCGGGACGTCAGCTCCTCCGGCGACCGGATCAAACGGGTTCGGTGGTCTGGCCGGATCGCTGCTCAGCAAGTTTCTTTAGAGCTTCGCTGGCTGACCGGCGTCCTGTCGGCGGCATCGAAAGCTGCGTAAGGGCAAGTGTAAAGAGGAGAACAAGATGGCGGATTTTCAGGCGTTGAAGGCGAAGTATGCGGGTGTTGAGCAGGCGGTTAAGGAGTTCGAGCCGTACGGAGCGAAATTCGTGGGTTCTGAGCTGACGGGCGAACAACTGCACTTTGTCGCGCAGGTACCTTCGAAGGTGGTGCTTGACCGGGTGTGGGATGCGATCAAGGCGGCTGATCCTAGCTATACGGACCTGAAGCACGAGATCACCAACACCGGCGGCGACAGCCAGAAGTACACACTGGTGGCGGGCGATAACCTCAGCAAGGTCAGCAAGCTGTTCTACGGAACGCCGAACAACTACGCCAAGATCGCGCAGGCAAGCGGGATCAGCAATCCGGATCACGTGCAGGTTGGGCAGGAAGTCACGGTGCCGGCTCTGTCGTAAGTCTGCGAAGATAGCTGCGCGCCGGGCAGGACAGACCGGCGATAAGGGTGGATACTCTCTGAGCAGGGTATCTGCCCTTTTTTGTTGGAGGCTTATGAATCGTCGCGATGCGGCAAAGCTGCTGGCTGGGACATTAATGGCTGCACGTTGGGTGAAGGCGGCGCCGGTGGTGTCCGGGGTGCGGTTCTCGTTCATGCTTTGGGCGCTTGAGAAGCAGGGCACGTTCGACCAGCGGCTCGAGATGGTTGCCGCAGCCGGGTACCAGGGCGTGGAGCTGGTGGGCGAGTTTCAGAGGTGGTCGCCTGACGAAACGCAGCGTGTGATGCAGAAGATGAAGACGCTGGGGCTGGTGGTTGATTCGATGAGCGGGGTCAGGGCGGGATTTTCGGTGGCTGCTGATACTGAATCGTTCCTGACACAGCTTCAGGAGCACCTGGAGTATGCGAAGCGGTTCGGATGTCCGCAAGTCATTCTGTTGTCGGGTAACCGGGTGGAGGGTGAGACGGCGGAGGCACAGCACAGGACTTCGGTCGAGAACCTGAAGCGAGCGGCGGAGCTCGCTGCAAAGCAGAAAATCGAAATCGTCATCGAGCCGATCGATCTGCTCGAGAACCCAAGGATCTTCATGGCTTCCGTAGCCGAAGGATTCGCCATTGCGGAGGCAGTCGATACGCCGAACGTGAAGGTGTTGTACGACCTTTACCACGAGCAACGGAGCTTCGGGAACCTGCTCGAGAAGCTTGAGAAAAACATCGACCGGGTGGGTCTGATCCACGTAGCCGATGTGCCGGGACGTCACGAGCCGGGGACGGGCGAGGTGGACTACGCGATGATCTACCGCAGGCTGCGCGAGCTGAAGTACAGCCGTTGGATCGCGATGGAGTACTACCCTACGTCCGAGCCAGTGGCCTCGTTGAGGAAGGCACGGCTGGACGCGGGTGCGATTCTGGACGCGCATGCCTGAGCGCGACGGCAACTGCGCCCGGACACGAGCCGCGACCACTTCGTCGGCTTAGCTCACTTCGAGGGTAAATCACCACGTAGGAGAGATCACCTCGCGAGGCAGATCATCGCGCGTAGACGATACCAAAGCTATTGACTCCACGAGTTGACAATCTACTGTTTGAACATGGTGGCATAGTGAGGGCCGGCTTCCGCATCTTCGACGACCAGCGATGTGGTCATGTCCATGATGTCGGCCCAACGGCTGGCGCTGGCGTGCAGGGCGGCTGGGTCATCTGACTCGTAGAGACTGAAGCCTCCGCTGAAATCAACCTTGTGCCAGCGCCCAACCAGGGTAACGCCTGCGCCTGGCGCTCCCTGGCCTGCCAGAAAACGCTTGACTGCTTCAGCCAGGGTTCCGGGTTTTACAGCCCATGTCGTAATGACTTTCATTAGTTTTCCTCGTTTTCTGGATTTCTGAATTAAGCAGGCATGAGCTGCTGCATCAGGGCATGTCCGTCCATCTGCATCCAGTGCTGGGCGATGCGTCCGTCCCTTACGCGGTAGAAGAGCATGACCTCAGCGGAGACTGTCTTGCCGGTGGCGGGTATGCCGTGGAACGGGCCGCGATGGGTGCCGTGGAAGGTAGCGCGCAGGGCGGCAGTGTCTCCCTCGGTGATCATCTGATCGACCGTGAGCGAGTAGTGGGGGAAGGCTGCTTCGGTCTGGCGGATGTGCTCTTTAAGCGTGTTGTCGGTGATGAACTGATCCATCAACGTTTCGGTTTTTGGTTGCGAGCTGAGCGCCCTGAAGTAGTCTGCGAGCAGTTCCCGGGTGCTGGTTTCCTGTCCTATCATGTTGTTTCTCCTTTTCGTTCACAGGTGTAGGGTCTTTATGGATTTGGCTGAATCTTACCGGCCGTCGATCCAGCGCGACCGCAGAGAAGATGCAGGGAAAAAGAAAGGAAAATCAAAGCGATGCTCGACGATGTCTATCGCTTCGGTCACTTCTCAATCTCACCCGGGGACCGTCGGCTATTTGCAGGAACGAAGAATGTGCTCCTCGCTCCGAAGGTGTTCGACCTGCTTCTCCTGCTGGTGACGAACCATGGGCGCCTGGTGTCACGCGACGAGATCGTGCGTGCAGTATGGCCGCAGGTGCACGTGGGTGAAGCCAATCTGACCAACATCATCGTGCAGTTGCGCAAGCTGCTGGGGCGGGATGCGATCGAGACCGTTTCGAAGTACGGCTATCGATTTACGCCTGCCGTGACGGGAGAGCCCGGGGTGAAGCAGACAACCTATGCGACGTTCGTCCGTGCGCGTGAGCTTCTGAATCACCGTTCGCTCGAGTCGATCGTGAGTGCGCGTGACCTGCTTTGGCTGTGCCTTGCGGAGGATCCGCACTTTGCGCTTGCGTGGGCATGGCTGGGCCGCGCGTGCCGGCTGCTTGAGAAGTTCAATGGACAGCCGGCGAGTGAGCGTAGCCTGGCCGAGGCCGCCTTTCACCGCGCGTTTGCGATGGATCCGGACCTTGCCTGCGCGCACCAGTTCTATACGCAGCTGCAGATTGATTCAGGGCAGTCGGTGGCGGCATTGACGCGGCTCGCAGGGCGCTTGCGGCAACGCGGAGAAGAGCCTGAGACGCTCGCGGGGCTGGTACAGGTGTTGCGTGTATGCGGGCTGCCTGAGGCCTCCTTGGCCGCGCATGACCGCGCGCGTGCGCTAGACCCGACGGTAAATACCAGCGTGGCGCATACGCACTTTCTGCTCGGAAACTATGCACGTGTTTTTGAAACCTATCCGGGTGATGGCTATTACCTGGATGCCGCGGCGTGGGTGGGGCTCGGCAACCGCGAACGTGCGCTCACGTGCCTGCGGGGGCGCGTAGGACGACCGGGGCTGGGGCCGATCATGTACGCGATGATGGCCTCGCTGCTGGCGGTGCTTGAGCAACGTGCAGAGGACGCGCTTGCGGTCGTCGCGAATGTCCCGGCATTTCAGGAGCCTGAGGCGAGGTTCTACCTGGCGCGGCATTGCGGCATGCTGAGTGCGCCGGGGCCTGCGGTTGAGATGATCAGGCTTGCACGGCTGGAGGGCTTCCACTCCGCCATTGCCTTAGAGAAGGACCCGGCGTTCGCGGGTGTGCGCGCGGAGCCCGCGTTCATCTCAGAGATGGCGGAGGCGCGCGATCTGGAGCGGCGCGCAGCGCAGGTCTTCCAGACAGAGCTGGGCATGAGGCTGGTGTGCGCTTAGCTCACTGGCCTGGTGTGGCGAGTTCGCGCCTGCGGCGTTCTTCGTAGCAGCGCAGGTGGGCGAAGACGACATCAAGCATCGGGGTCTTGAGATCGCGGGCGCGGGCGTGGACCAGCAGGTCTCCGATGATCTGCTGAGCCTCGATGGGTGCGTTCGCTTCGATATCGCGCGACATGGAGGTGGTGAAGAGCGAGCCGCGTTCGGTGAAGCGAGCCACCACAACGTCAAGATATTGCGGCTGCGGGGCATAGCCTTCAGCGCCCGCGATGCTGGTGATCTCGGCGAGGATGGCCTTGATCATGGGCTCGGCACCGGCTGCCATGACGTCGCCGATAGAGGCGCGAAAGAGGCATGTGATGCTCGCCGCGGTCGAGATGGCGATCCACTTCTGCCACATGGCATAAAGGATGTTATCGACGCGATGCGCGGTGTAGCCAGGCACGGTAAGGGCTTCGGTGATGCGCTTGATGCGGTCGCCGTTGGCTTCGTCTCGGTCGCCGAAGTGCAGGTCGTCAAGCGCGTTCAGGTGGAGGATGCGGCCTGCGGAGTCGCGTACGGCCGAGATGGTGGTGTCGCCGCCGAGGACATGCTGGCGGCCGAACCGCTGGTCGAGGATATCCATGTGCGCCATGCCGTTCAGCAGCGGCAGGATGGAGGTCCCAGGGCCTACGGCAGGTGCGAAGTCTTCAATGGCGCTTTGAAGATCGTAGGATTTCGAACTGAGCAGGATCAGGTCGTAAGACTGATTCAGATCGGCGGCGAGGATAGTCTGGGGCGAGGGTATGTGCAGGTTGCCGGATGGGCCCTGGAGTTCGAGTCCACGTTCCCGCAGCTGCTGGGCGCGGGCTGGGCGGACCAGGAAGGTGACGTTGCGCTTTGCCTTGAGCAGCCATGCGCCGAAGAAGCCTCCGGTGCCGCCCGCGCCTACGATCAGGATCTGCATGGCTTTATAGTAACGGGCAATGGCAGCCGCGTCCTCGGCATGGGCAGCGAACACCTGGTGAGGTGTTCGGCTTTGCGCGGTGTATGGTTTTGTTCAGGATCACAGGAACAATCTGGAGCGTCTAACGATGGGCTTTGCGGAACGCATCGCAGCGGGGGTTCTTACTTTGGCTTCAATGACTATGGCCGGCGCACAGGCGCTGAAGTATCCGGTGGCACGTGCTACCGACCACACCGATACCTACTTCGGCACGAGTGTTGCTGACCCTTACCGCTGGATGGAGGATGTTGACTCCCCCGAGTTGAAAGCTTGGGTAGACGCCGAAAACAAGGTGACGCAGGACTACCTGGCCGATGTGCCCGCACGTGCGAAGATCCATGCGCGGCTGATGGAGTTGAATGACTACGAGCGCTTTTCGGCGCCGGAGCCCGCGGACGGCCGCTATTTTTATCGGCGCAACTCCGGCCTGCAGAACCAGGCGGTGCTTTATTGGCAGCAGGGGATAGGTGGCGAAGCGAAGTTGCTCATTGATCCGAACACGCTGCGCGCCGATGGCACGGTGGCGCTCGGAGGTACCTATCCTTCTGAAGATGGCAAGCTGCTGGCGTATGCGCTGTCTGAGGCCGGCAGCGACGTGGAGAAGGTTCATGTGAAGGACGTGGCAAGTGGGAAGGACCTGCCGGATGTGCTCGAGTGGGTAAAGTTCAGCGGCGTGAGCTGGATGAAGGACGGGTCAGGCTTCTTCTATTCAAGCTTTGGCGTACCGAAGACAGATGTCGAGAAAGCGCAGGCGCTGAAGGCCACGGCTTATTTTCACAAGGTCTACTTTCATAAGCTGGGCACCGCGCAGACCGACGATGTGTTGGTCTTTGAGCGTCCGGACGATAAGGAGATGCTGCTAGGCGCGGGTGTAAGCGATGATGGGCACTGGCTTGCAGTCTCGCAGGCAAAAGGCAACACCAACGCGCTCGCAGTGAAGGATCTGACAAAGATCGACTGGAACTCAGCGGCTGCGCAGGCGATCAAGATCGCACCCGTGGATGATGCTTCGTACGACTGGGTGACGAGCGATGGCCACGAGGTGTGGATCAAGACCAACAAGGATGCGCCGAACGGAAAGATCGTCAAGGTGGACCTTGCGCATCCCGAGCCCTCGAATTGGAAGACCGTGGTTGCCGAGACGAAGAACCATATGGAGTCAGCAGTATCTGTACACGGCGTGCTGATCCTGACCTACCTGGTGGACGCGAAGAGTGAGGTGGAGATACGTGGCTATGATGGCGCGCTGCTTCAAAAACTTGCTCTTCCCGGGATCGGTTCAGCTGCGGTTTCAGGAGGCAAGAGGACGGACGAAGAGACCTTCTTTACCTTCACCAACTACACAACGCCTCCGACGGTTTACCGGTTGGATATGAAGACCTATCGTGCGAGCGTATGGAAGCAGCCAAAGTTGAAGTTTGATCCGGCGGAGTACGAGACGAAGCAGGTTTTTGCGACGAGTAAGGATGGGACGAAGGTGCCTTTGTTCATCACGTACAAGAAGGGCACAAAGCTTGATGGTACGAATCCTGCGATCTTGTATGGGTATGGCGGCTTCAACGTGTCGCTCGGGCCGGGCTATGCGTCTTCGCGGCTGGCATGGATGGAGATGGGTGGCATCTATGCGGAGGCGATCTTACGGGGCGGCGGCGAGTATGGCGAGAAGTGGCACGAGGCCGGAACGAAGCTGCACAAGCAGAATGTGTTTGATGATTTCATCGGGTGTGCGGAGTTCCTGATCAAAGAGAAGTACACATCGCCGAAGAAGCTCGCGATCAACGGCGGATCAAATGGCGGCCTGCTGGTGGGTGCGGTAGAACTGCAGCGGCCAGAGCTGTTTGGCGCCGCGCTGGCGCAGGTGGGCGTGATGGACATGCTGCGATTTGACAAGTTCACGATCGGTTACGCATGGAAGTCTGACTATGGTTCCCCGAGCGAGCACGAAGCGGAGTTTCGTTCGAATCTGAAGTTCTCTCCCGTGCACAATGTGCATGCGGGGACGCACTATCCTCCGACGTTTATCACGACCGCGGATCATGATGATCGTGTCTTTCCGGCGCACAGCTTCAAGTTCGCAGCGACCATGCAGTCAGCTGCCGAGAAGACTCCGGGTGCAGCACCCGTGCTGATCAGGGTGGAGACCAGGGCCGGTCACGGAGGCGGTATGCCGTTGTCGAAGCAGCTGGATGTAACGGCGGATATGTATGCGTTCCTGGTGAAGGAGTTGAAGATGCAGTAGATCTACTTGTCGAGAGGCAGGTCGCGCTGCTGGTAGCGGAGGCGCGCGGCCGCCTGCTCGCGGGCCTGCATCCAGCCTTCGAGGATGACCACCGCCGCGACCTGGTCGATGACGTACTTGCGGTCCCTGGTGCCATGTCCGGACTGGTTGAGGATCTCGTGAGCGGCGACGGAGCTGAGGCGTTCGTCCCAGAGTTCGAGCGAGAGGCCGGAGCGTTGGCGCAGGGTCTCTGCAAAGTCATGGACCTTTGCTGCCCACGGGCTGATGTCTCCGGACATATGCAGCGGGTTACCGACCACGAGGTGGGTGACTTCGTGTTTGCGGATGAGGCGGAGGATGCTGCGAAGGTCTTCACCTGGGGCTTTGCGCCACACAGTGAGCAGGGGCTGCGCGGTGTAGCCGAGCGGGTCGGTGAGGGCGATGCCGATGCGGATCTTACCGACATCAAGCGCCATGGTGCGGCCGTTTGCCATAATGTCAGTTTAGTGCGAGGGGCCGGTTTGAATTCGGATGGCGCGGCGGAGTTCTTCTGCCTGGACGGCTTCGTGGAAGAGGCGACGCGTGCGCTCTTCAACCACGATTGCTTGCTGCGCGCATGCTGTTCGACGACCGAAACGTCTTCGCGGGAGGTCGCGACGCGGAGCGGCAGGCCCATCCCGTCGGCAGTTGCTGCTCGCATGGATTCGAGACTTTCTGAAGAGGCAAAGAATTCGTCCGCGATTGTCGCTGGTCCTCATTCCACCAGGGAGCCTCTTCGGCCTCGTTGACGAGGTGTGGCGTTCGGGTTTGCTCGAGGTGTCTTCCCGGGCTTTCGCGAAGCTTTGCACCTTCTCGCTTTTCGCTTTGCATCACGCGCGCGGTTGAGGATCCTTCTTGCCTGAACGGCCGGTCGTGACGACGATCGAGATGCGTGCTGCGTCGGTTGTGCCGGGCTCCGCTCGTCACGCTTCGCTTTCACGCATCTTTTCGCGGAAGGTAGCTAGATTGTTCATGATGACCTGCTGCGCTTCGGCCTGTGTGGCCTCGAGCAGGCCGGTGTGAGCGATGCTGGCTTCATCCCAGAAGGCGGTGGGATCCGCCATCAGATCTTTTGAACGCGTTGGACATCGCGCACGCCGGGAACTTTGCGCAGGTTCTGGGTGAGCTTGGTCAGGTGCCGCACGTCTACGGTCTCGATGACGAAGTCAACCATGAACGAGCCGTCCGTCGCGGGCTTCGAATCGACCGAACGAATATTGGTGCCGTCATCCGAGATGATCGCCGTGAATTCCTTGAGCATTCCGGTGCGATCGTCGCAGAGGATGGTGAGCTTGACCGGGTAGGTGGTTGGCTTTTGCTGCGCAGCCGGATCGACGCCCCACTCGACCTGGATGCGGCGGTCCGACTCGTAGAGCAGGTTCTGCACGTTGGGGCAGACGCGGGCGTGGACCGCGACTCCCTTGCCCCGTGTAACGTAGCCGATGATCTCTTCACCGCGAATCGGGTTACAACATCGTGCGCGATAGACGAGCAGGTCATCCTGGCCTTCGACCTGCAACGAGTCTGAGCCCTTGCCGAAGAAGACGCGCTTGACCGCGTCCGACATGTGCGAGATGGCGTTGCTGACGGCGCCGTGCTCTGGCTCGGCAGCTGCATCGTCAAGCGGCATGGTGGAGCCTGGCTGAAGCTTGTTCAGCACGACCCGTGCGGAGTACTTGCCGAAGCCAACGCCGGCCAGCAGCTCGGGCTCAGAGCCAAGGCCGTAATCGTTAGCGGCGCGCAGGTAATCGGCATCGGAGAGACTCTTGAGCGAGATCTTCCACTTGCGGGCTTCGCGCTCGATCAGCTTCTTGCCGATCTCGATAGCACGCTCGCGCTGATGCTCGTTCAGCCAGTGCTTGATCTTGTTGCGCGCGCGGCTCGACTTGGTAAACGACAGCCAGTCGCGCGATGGAGCGTGGCCTGCCTGGGTGCTGATCTCGACGATGTCGCCGTTGCGCAGGCGCGTGCGCAGTGGCACGATGCGTCCGTTCACCTTGGCGCCGATGGTGGTGTTGCCGACCTCGGTGTGGATAGCGTAGGCGAAGTCGATGGGGCTCGAATCCTTGGGCAGCACGACAACCTTGCCCTTGGGCGTGAAGGTGTAGACCTCCTCCGGGTACAGGTCGATCTTGAGCGTCGACATGAACTCGTTGGGATCTGACATCTCACGCTGCCACTCCATCAGCTGCCGCACCCAGGCGAGGCGCGCCTCGTCTTTGGCACTGACGACGTCACCAGCCTTGTACTTCCAGTGCGCAGCGATACCCTCTTCGGCGATCCGGTGCATCTCTTCGGTGCGGATCTGGACCTCGAACTGGTGGCCGCCAGGTGCGATCAGCGTGGTGTGAAGGGACTGGTAGAGGTTTGGCCGCGGCATCGCGATGAAGTCCTTGATGCGCCCGGGCACAGGTCGCCACTGCGCGTGCAGCAAGCCAAGCACCGCGTAACACTCGGCAACAGACTGGCAGATAACGCGAATGGCAAGCAGATCATAGACCTGTTCGACCGGGATCTTCTGCGCGACCAGCTTCTGCTGGATGGAGTAGAGGCGCTTGATGCGCGATTCGACGCGGCCATCGATGCCGGCTTCCGCAAGCTTGGTCTGCAAAGTGGAGACGATGGTTGCGAGGAAGTCTTCGTTCGCGCCGCGGAGCGATTCAACTTCCTGCGCAACCTGCAGGTAGGCGTAGGGGTCGGTGTAACGGAAGGCGAGGTCTTCAAGCTCTCCGCGCAGCTTGCCCATGCCAAGGCGGTGGGCGAGCGGAGCGTAGATGTCGAGAGTTTCGCGTGCGATCTTCTGCTGCTTCTCGGGCTTGAGATGCTCTAGCGTGCGCATGTTGTGCAAGCGGTCGGCGAGTTTGATGATGACGACGCGGACGTCGGTCACCATCGCGAGCAGCATCTTGCGGATATTTTCGGCCTGATGGTCTTCCCGGTTTGCGAACTTGATCTTGTCGAGCTTGGTGACGCCTTCCACGATGTGCGCCACCTGGTCGTTGAAGCGCTTGGCGATCTCGGGGCTTGTGACGTCGGTATCTTCGACTGCGTCATGCAGCAGGCCAGCGGCAATAGCGGTTGAATCCATCTTCAGGTCTGCGAGGATCTGGCAGACCTCCAGCGGATGGATGATGTAGGGCTCGCCCGAGGCGCGGTTCTGGCCTTTGTGCTGCTGGGTGCAGAAGGCCCAGGCGCGGCGGATGAGATCAAGGTCATCCTGCGGGCGGTTGCGGTGTACGGTTTCAAGCAGGTGATCGAACCGGGCATCGATGCTACCCGCGGCGGCCTGGATGGGGGAAAGATTCTCCTCTTCAGGCGCTGGAGTGGCAAAGGCGCCGGAGGGTTCAGCGAGGCTGGCAAAAGGTTTGGCTACGGTGGGTTTGGCTAAGGAGGGGTTGGCTAAGTGCTCAGGCGGTGCCTGCAGGGCAGATTCGAGCTCAATGCCCGCGACACTCGACTCCACGGCGGATGCGGCGCCTTCAAGAGCGCTGCCGTGAACCAGCGGGTCGACTTGTACGAGGCCAGCCTGCGGGGCGGCCGGCGTAGGGCTTGCCATAGCACATTATAGGCCGGGCTTATTCTGGGCGGGTAAGTACCGTTTGGTGTGGTGTGAACTGTGCGGGTAGACACGCAGCATGACAGAAGTCCGCGGCTGATGGTGGGCGAAGAGCTTGCATCTTTTTACATGTTGCAACATCAATTTCACAGTTGCCTTTTTACAAGGAGCGTCCATGGCACTTAAAAGAATCGTTGGCCTGCATCATGTCACCGCCTTTGCGTCTGATCCGCAGCAGAACCTCGACTTCTACACCCAGGTTCTGGGACTGCGGTTCGTGAAGAAAACAGTCAACTTCGACGATCCCGGGACCTACCATTTCTACTTCGGCGATGACGCCGGTTCGCCTGGCACGATCATTACCTTTTTCCCGTGGCCGCATGCTGCTCGTGGCATCGCCGGGGCGGGTGAGACGACGCACACCGCCTACAGCATCCCATCCGGCTCAGTCGATTACTGGCACGAACGGCTGCGCACGCAAGGCATGCCCGTCGAGCGAACGGGACCGCGGTTCGGAGAAGAGGTGCTGACCTTTGCCGATCCGGACGGCATGAAGCTCGAGCTGGTGGGTCAGCGGGAGGTCGCACCGGCGAATGGCTCGCGCTACTCGGACGTGCCGCTGGAGCATGCGATCCGCGGCTTCCATGGGGTGACGCTGCTCGAGCGCGGCCTGACGAAGACCGAAGCAGTTCTGGCCATGATGGGCTTCAGCAAGGTGGCTGAGGACGGCAACCGGTTCCGATTTTCCTCTGAGAGCAATGCCCACGGACGGTACGTCGACGTGGTGGTCGACCCGGCCGCCAGTCATGGCCGGCAGGGCGCGGGTACGGTGCATCACATTGCCTTCCGCGCGCCGGACGATGCTGCGCAGCTTGCGTGGCGTGAGGAGATTGCAAAGACGCTGCAGGTGACCACGGTGCAGGATCGCGACTACTTTCACTCGATCTACTACCGGGAGCCGGGCGGCGTGCTGTTCGAGATGGCGACCGACCCTCCGGGCTTTACGCTCGACGAGCCGATTGAAACGCTGGGCGAAGGCCTGAGGATACCCGCCTGGCTGGAGCCGCGCCGCGCGATGATCGAGCAGAGACTGATTCAGGTGACGTTGCCGGTTTCTTCGACCGGGAGGCGGCCATGAGTGCTGAGGATCCCCACGCGGATTCATTCGTGGTGACAGCGGGTGCGCCTCTCGAAGCGGCTGATGGCGCGGTGATCCTGCTGCACGGACGCGGCGGCTCAGCCGAGGACATCCTGGCGCTTGGCGCGGCGATCCGCCCGGAGCTCAACGGGCGCAAGCTGGCGTGGCTTGCTCCTGGCGCAAAGGGTCATTCCTGGTATCCGAACTCGTTCCTGGCGCCGCGTTTGACGAACGAGCCTGAGTTGAGCAGCGCGCTCGCGCGCATTGCGTCGTTGGTCGCGCAGGCTGAGGCTGCGGGAGTCACAAAGGATCGGATCGTCCTCGGCGGCTTCTCGCAGGGGGCTTGTCTTTCAGCTGAGTTCGTGGCCAGCCATCCGGCGGCTTACGGCGGGCTGATGGCGTTCACGGGAGGGCTGATCGGTCCGACGGGGTCGACGCTCAACCATGCCGGCGACCTGGGCGGGATGCCTGCGCTGCTGCTGAGCGGGGTGCCTGATCCGCATGTCCCATGGGAGCGCGTAGAGGAGTCGGCAGCGGTGCTGACGCGCATGAACGCGCAGGTGACGCTGCGCCAGTATCCCGGCCGTTCGCATACTGTCTCGCAGGATGAGTTGCGGCTTGCCAAGGCCATGCTCGAGCAGGTCTTTGGAGCCAT
>CAXTUS010000003.1:22841-73287 GCA_964247475.1 uncultured Acidobacteriaceae bacterium
TTCCTGCACGGCGCTAAAACGGTTTTTGACTGACCTGTCACCCGTCCACTAGAGTGGCAGGTCATGGGACGTTTCAGTGCTCTTGCGGCTTCGGTTCTTCTCGGTGTTACAGGTTTGTCGACGCTCCATGCGCAGCAGCGTCCTGCGATCACCGGCATCGCGTTTGCGCGGATGTACGCATCCGATGCCTTTGCTTCGGACGCCTTCTACCGCATGCTGGGCTTTGCCAAGGAGCCTGCAGGCGATGGTCCTCAGCGTTACGACGTGACGGCCTCCCAGTGGCTGGAGTTGACGCCGCTGCCGGAGCCTGCCCCGCCTGCGCGGCTGGCTCAGGTCGGTTTCACCACACGCGATGCCGCCGGGCTTGAAAAGTACCTGAAGGCGCGTGACGTCAAGATTGCAGAGCCGCTTGCGGACGGGCAGTTCACCATCCTTGACCCCGAGGGCAATCGTGTCTCGTTTGTGCAGGCGGGCTCGCACCAGATGATCGGCAAACGGACGGAGGGCATCGGCGAACAGAGCTCACAGAGGATCATCCACGTGGGCTTCGCAGTGAAGAGCCAGGCGGCTGAGGACAAGTTCTACAAGGATACGCTCGGCTTCCGCGACTACTGGCATGGCGGCATGAAGGATGACAAGACGGACTGGGTCAGCCTGCAGGTGCCGGACGGCACGGACTGGCTCGAGTACATGTTGTCGTCGCCGGCACGCTCAGACCCCAAGGAGCAGCTGCGCGAGCTGGGCGTCCTCGATCACTTCTCGCTGGGCACGGAGAAGATGCAGCAGGTAGTCGACGTGCTGGCCAAGAACGGCTGCGCGGCCAGCCCGCAGGCGGAGAACTGTAAGAAGAGCCAGATGGGCAAGGACGGCAAGGTGCAGCTGAACGTCTTCGATCCAGATCTGACGCGAGTCGAGTTTATGGAGTTCAAACCGTCGGGACCCGTCTGCTGCTCGCCGATTCTGGGCAAGAGCCCAACTGAAGTAGAAGAGAAATAGCCCGATAAGGGCTGGCGGACACCGAAAAGGTGTTATCGCCAGCCTTGATGCGCCTCCATTCCAATGATGATGGAGGCGGCTCGATGCACCGCTATGCGCGAAGGCTGGCGATCGGTGCGATCGTCCTGGTGACGGTCCTGATCGTCGCCCTAGCGGGGAACCCCGCAGGCAAGGACTACATCGCTTATTGGAGTGCCGGTCGTCTGCTGGTCGCGCACCAGGATCTTTACCTGCGAGAGACGGTCTATGCGCTTGAACGCAGCGTCGGCTTTGTGGGTCCGGAGCCGGCGATCATGCGCAACCCGCCCTGGGCGCTCTTTCTCGCGTGGCCCCTGGGGTTCATGACGCCGGTAGGCGGGCTAATCCTGTGGATCGGAGCGGCTGTTGCCGTCGTCGTGTTGGCCCTGCGCGTCTTCAAGGTCGCCGCCAGGGATCGCATCCAGGGCTTCTGTTTCGCACCGGTCTACGCATCGCTCGCAGTGGGTCAAAGCTCACCTTTTCTGCTGCTGGGGTTCACGCTGTTGGTCTTCTGCTACCAGGCCCAGCCGTGGCTGGCGGGCGCGTCGCTGCTGCTGATGGCGATCAAGCCACACCTGTTCCTGGTCTTCTGGCCGGTGCTTCTGCTCGACTGCTTGTATCACCGGCGCTACCGCGTGCTTGCGGGCGCTTCGGTGGCGTTCACCCTGGCGTGCACGTTTGCCCTGCTGCTCGATCGTCACGTGTTTGGGCAGTATGTTGCGATGCTCGGCAGAGCAGGCCTTGATGACGAGTTCGTCCCGACGCCCGCGAAGCTGCTTGGTCTGCTGCTGGCACCGCACCACCCGCGCATGCAGTTTATCCCGGCAATCCTCGCCACAGCCTGGGCGCTCGGCTTCTACTGGAAGCGACGGCGGCAATGGAGCTTGCGCGTCCACGCCACTCCCCTGCTTCTGCTGTGCCTTGTGACCTCGCCTTACACCTGGATGACGGACGAGATTGTGCTGCTGCCCGGCATGCTGATGATGCTGGGTTCACCTGCGCGCCCACGCGCCATGACCGCACTCTTCATGACGTTCAACGCGTCGGCGCTGGTGATGCTGATGGCGCAGGTACAGCTCACCTCGGGCGCCTACCTGTGGACCACGATCGCGTGGTGCGGCTTGTATCTCTACAGCCGGCACGGTGAGAGGGAGCACAAAGGCCTCATCGCTCCAGGCGAGCTGGCGGATGCTCAGGCGTAGGTGCGCGCGGGCAGGATGTACTGCACGTCGATACGCTGGGTCGGATAATCGCCGGTGTAGCAGGCGGTGCAGAAGCTGCCTGGCGAGAGCCCGCTGACCGGCTCGCCTGTGGTGCAGGAGTGGGTGAGCCCGATGAGCGACAGGTAAGCGAGCGAATCGGCTTCAATGTACTCGCGAATCTGTTCGAGGGTCTTGTTCGCTGCGATGAGGTGTTCCTTATCGGGCGTGTCGACGCCGTAGAAGCAGGGCGAGATGGTGGGCGGGCAGGAGATGCGCAGGTGCACTTCGGTGGCGCCTGCGGCCCTGACCATGCGCACGATCTTGCGGCTGGTCGTCCCGCGGATGATCGAATCATCGATCAGAACGACGCGCTTGCCCTCAAGCAGCGCGCGGGACGGATTGAGCTTCATGCGGACACCGAAGTCGCGTACGCGCTGGGTCGGCTCGATGAAGGTTCGGCCCACGTAGTGGTTGCGGATGAGCCCGAAGTTGAACGGGATGCCGGATTCGGCAGCGTAGCCAAGCGCTGCAGTGACACCCGAGTCTGGCACCGGCACGATCAGGTCCGCGGGCACGCCGGATTCGCGCGCGAGCTGCCGGCCCATCTCTTCACGCGAACGCTGCACCCAGCGGCCGTAGACGCGGCTGTCAGGACGTGCGAAGTAGACGTGTTCGAAGATGCAGGAGGCCTGCGGGGTGCCGCGTGCGAACTTGACGCTGGTCACGCCGTCTTCAGAGACCATGACCAGCTCACCGGGTTCTACGTCGCGCTCGTACTTCGCGTGCAGCAGGTCGAGCGCGCAGGTCTCGGACGCAAAGCAGAAGGTGTCTGGCGCGCCATCTTCACCGGTGATACGGCCCATGCAGAGCGGCCGGAATCCGTGCGGATCGCGTGCGGCGAAGATCCGGTTGCGCGTCATCATGACGATCGAGAACGCGCCTTCGACCTGGGCGAGCGCGCCGGCCATGCAGTCGATCAGCGTGGTGCCCTTTGAATGCGCGATGAGCTGGATGATGATCTCGGAATCGGACGTGGTCTGGAAGATGGCGCCGTCGCGCTCGAGCCTGGACTTGGCGGTGCCAAGATTGATCAGGTTGCCGTTGTGCGCGATGGCAATGAGGCCTTTGGTCGATTCAACCGAGATGGGCTGAGCGTTCAGGAGCGCTGAGTCGCCGGTGGTCGAGTACCGGGTGTGGCCGATGGCGATGTGGCCCGGGAGCTTCTCAAGCACCGGATCGGTGAAGATCTCGGAGACCAGGCCCATGCCCTTGATGTCGTGCACGTGCTCGCCGTCCGCCGAGGCAATGCCGCCTGACTCCTGGCCGCGATGCTGCAGCGAGTAGAGCCCCCAGTAGGTCATGCGCGCGGCGTCCGGGTGGTTGTAGACGGCCATCACACCGCACTCTTCGCGGAGCTTGTCGAAGGGATTGTGGTCGTCTTCCGATTCGATATCTGTGGGCTGGATGCCTGTGACGTGATTCATACCAGCACCTCTTCGGCAAGCTGCGACTCGAGCGCGTCGTACCATGGTTTGCGGAGATCGCCCAACGGCTGGTCGATCAGGTTAATGCCTCCGGCGTTGATCTCGAAACGGTCGCCGACGGTTTCGCCGAGGTCGAGCGGCCAGATCTCGTCCGTCGCGTCGAGCAGCTCGCAGATGATGCCATAGTTTTCGAAGTCGCAGGTGATCAGGACCTCGGTGGCATTCTCGCCAAAGAGCGCGGGCGCGTAATCCGCCTGCTTGAGTCCGCCCAGCGTAACGTGGACACCGATGTGATGGGCGAAGCCGGCCTCGGCAAGGGCGACGGCGAGGCCACCATCCGAAATGTCTTTCGCGGAGTGAATGAGGCCCTTCGCAGCCAGGCGGGAGAGCGCGCGGTGGAGAGCGGCTTCGGCCTTGATGTCGATGACGAGCGGCGTGCCCCAAAGTTCGCCGAGGATGGCCTTCGCATAAGCCGAACTGCCAAGCTCGTGCTCGGGCGATGATTCGGTCGGCTGGGTCGATTGCAGCAACAGGATCTTGTCGCCGACTGCCTGGAAGCTGCTGGGTACGGCTTTGGTCACGTCGTCGAGGATGCCGACGATGCCGATGACCGGGGTGGGATAGATGCCCTCGCCCAGGGTCTCGTTGTAGAGCGAAACATTGCCGCCGGTGACAGGCGTGCCGAGCTCAACGCAGGCCTCGGCGATGCCGTCGATTGCGCCTGACAGCTGCGCCATGATCTCAGGCTTCTGCGGGTTGCCGAAGTTGAGGCAGTTTGTGGCGGAGACCGGCACAGCACCGGTGCATGCTACCTTGCGAGCGGCCTCGGCCACGGCTTGCATGGCGCCCAGTTTTGGATCGAGATAGCACCAGCGGCCGTTGCCGGCGAGCGCCATGGCGAGCCCTCGCTCCCTGCCGGCTTGTCCCGTGCCCTTGATGCGCATCACGCCGGCCTCGCCGCCCGGACCCTGGACCGTGTTGGTCTGCACCATGGAGTCATACTGCTCGAAGATGGAGTGCTTGGAGCAGATGTTCGCGCTCGTGAGGAGCTGCTTCAGGTCGGCGTTGAAGTCGCGCGTCTTGCCCAGCTCTTCAACCACCCAGGTGGGAGGGTCGTTCGCAATGGGCGGGGTCCAGGTGCCGACCGGACGCTTGTAAACGGGAGCTTCGTCGGTGAGGGCCTTGTTCGGGATCTCGGCTTCGAGGATGCCGCCGTGGAAGACACGCATAACGTCGTCGGCAGTAACGATGCCGACCTCGGCACAATCGAGCCCCCACTTCTTGAAGACGTCGAGAACCTCCTGTTCGCGCCCCTTTGCAGCGACCAGCAGCATGCGCTCCTGCGATTCAGACAACATGATCTCGTAGGTGGACATGCCGGTCTCGCGCTGCGGCACCTTATCCAGTTCGATCGTCACGCCGAGTGCCCCGCGCGCACCCATCTCGCAGGTGGAGCAGGTGAGACCGGCGGCGCCCATGTCCTGAATCCCGAGGACGGCACCCGTCTTCATGACTTCGAGGCATGCCTCGAGCAGCAGCTTTTCAAGAAATGGATCACCCATCTGGACGTTGGGGCGCTTCTGCTCGGACCCTTCCGTGAACTCCTCAGAAGCCATCGTAGCCCCGTGGATGCCGTCGCGGCCGGTCTTCGCGCCCACGTAGAAGACGGGATTGCCGATGCCTTCTGCCTTTGCATAGAAGATCTCGTCGGTGCGGACCAGGCCGAGGGCAAAGGCGTTCAAGAGCGGGTTACCGGAGTAGCAGGCTTCAAAACGAGTTTCACCGCCCAGGTTGGGAACGCCGAAGCAGTTGCCATAGCCGCCTACGCCATGGACCACGCCGGTCATGGTGTGGCGGTTGCGAGCATAGTCGGTGGCCTTGTCCTCGCCCTTCAAGGGGCCGAAGCGCAGCGAATCCATCACTGCGAGCGGACGTGCGCCCATGGTAAAGATGTCCCGCAGGATGCCGCCTACGCCTGTGGCCGCGCCCTGATAGGGCTCGATATAGCTGGGATGGTTGTGCGACTCGATCTTGAAGGCGCAAGCCCAACCCTCACCGACGTCGATGATGCCGGCGTTTTCGCCCGGTCCCTGCACCACGGCGCCAGGGCCCAATGTCCGCGCGCCTTTGGTCGGCAGACGCTTCAGGTGGACGCGGGAGGATTTGTAGCTGCAGTGCTCCGACCACATGACCGAGAAGATCCCTAGTTCAGTAAGGGACGGCGTGCGGCCAAGCTTCTGCTCGATCAGCTTGTACTCGTCGTCCGTGATGCTATGCGTCTTGAGGAGCGCCGGCGTGATCACGATAGGGGCGGGAACGGAACGGGGAGACTGGGCTTGCTGATTTGGCATGGCTCGCTCTATCGATTGTCGCACGTTGACGCTGCGTGAACGCCGGGCCGACAACCGCGGAACTGGAGCAGGCGCCGACCCTGCGAGGCCAACACCAAGCCTGAGAGAGTCGCGAAGTGAACGCTGCGTACACGGCAAGCCCGTTCTGCAGGACGAGCTCGTCAAGCCCCAGTGGAACCAAAGCCGCCTGCTGCCCGCACCGTCTCGTCAAGCGTCTCCACCTCTTCAAAGCTGGCTTCAATCCTGCGCACGACGCGGAGCTGCGCGATCCGGTCGCCTGCAGCGATCTGAGCAGGCTCGGGACCGAGGTTGGTCAGCACGACCTTGATCTCGCCGCGATATCCAGGATCGATGACGCCAGCGAGCGTTGTCAGTCCGCGGATCGCCATACCGGAACGATCTTCGACGAGCACCCCGTAGTCGGCAGGCAGCCCGAGCGCAATGCCGGTCGGGATGGGGGAGGTCTGACCTGGCCCAAGCGTCGATGGCGCAACTGCGAACACGTCGGCTGCCAGGTCTCCCCATGGCCCGCAATGCGCGTAACGTGGCAGCCGCGCCTCCGGATGCAATTTTTGTACGAGGATGTGCGGCATGTCTGACATGTGGTCAGTGTATCTTCGTGGGCACAGGGGAAGGCCCGCGGGTGGTTTTTGGTGTGATCGAAGCCCGTACGTCATCTGTTGAGACCGTCTCCACGTCTGAGCATCAGAAGAAGCAAAACCAACTAGGGGAGATGCAGGTGACAGGAACCGAGGAACGATTAGCGGCGCGGGTTTGTTCCGCGCGAACGGCGGGTTCCCTTACCTTGGTGCTGATGCACTTTTTGGGCGGCAGCGCACGCGAGTGGGACGAGGTCGTCGCGCTGCTGAGCGACGAGTACACCACGGTTGCGCTTGACCTGCCGGGTTTTGGCGACTCCGCAGGCGTACCCGGTTACAGCGTCGCCGCAATGGCCGATACCGTTGAACAGGCGATTGCCGAACAGGTAAGCGGGCGTTACATCCTGGTGGGCCACAGTATGTCCGGAAAGGTGGCGATGGTGCTCGCCGCACGCGCCGACGTAAATCTCGCGGGCTTGCTGCTGGTCGCTCCGTCACCCCCATCTCCCGAACCTTTTACGGCGGACAAGCGCAGCATGATGCTTGAATTGCTGGGCACTGTGCACACTGACGACCGTGCGCGGGCACGCTCTTACATCACCAAGAATGAGCTCCGCGACATCTCTCCCGAGGTGGAAGAGCGCGCCTCGGCCGAGGTGCTGAAGATGAATCGCGCCGCCTGGATCGCTTGGCTTCAGGCGGGCAGCAAGGAAGACTGGGCGGATCGTGTCGGCGTGCTCGACCTGCCAGCGATGGTTGTGGCGGGTGAGAAGGATCTATCGCTAGGGCCCCCGCAGCAGGCGACTCTCACCTTGCCCCACCTTCGCCGGGGTGTACTGCGTACCGTTCCTAATTGCTCGCACCTGATCCCGATGGAGTGCGCCTCGACGATGGCGGCGCTGATCCGGGAGTTTACCGAGAGCCTTACGCCCGTCGAATCCACTGAGGAATTGATCCCTGAGCAGTACCGCAGGTTCATTGCGAGCGAACGCGTCTCAACGAAGACCCGTGAGGTGCTTGCACAGCGGGTGCAGTCCCCCGCGCCTGCACCTAGCGTTCTGAACGACGAGCAGGTGACAACCCTCCGCGCTCTGCTCGCTCGCGTCATCCCGCAGGAAGAGCCTGCACTCGATCTCGCCGGCTATGTTCTGATGCGGCTTGCCAGCGGAAAAGGGGATGGTTGGCGGTTTGACGTTCTACCGGATGATGTGACTGCTTACCGCCAGGGTCTGGACCGGCTGGCTGCTGCGGGTTTTGCGGAGATGTCCGTCGAGGCGCAGAATCGCTGCCTGGCTGAACTTGCTGCTCACAAGGGATCAGCCGAGGCACGCTGGTTTGAAGAAGTTCGCGGCGACGCCACGGCGGCCTATGTTGCGCATCCCGCCACGCTGGCCCGCATGGGTTACAGCGGGATCGGCGTAGGCGGCGCTCACACGCAACACCAGGGATATGTGACGCTCCGGCCCAACCAGAGGGAAGACTGGGAACCGGAACCATCCAGATGAAGACCTTTCGAACCAACGACGTGGTTGATGTTGTCGTCATCGGCACCGGGGCCGGCGGCGCTCCTATCATGGCAGAGCTTGCCGAAGCGGGTCTCTCCGTCGTCGCGCTCGAGGCTGGTCGCTGGTGGGATCCAGCGAATGACTTCGCCGCCGATGAATCGAATGCATCTTCGCTTTATTGGCTCGGCGAACGCATCAGCGCCGGTGAGACGCCGACCGCGTTTGGAGGCAATAACTCGGGCACCGGTGTGGGCGGCTCCATGCTGCACTGGGGGGCCTTCGTGCCGCGTGCCGATCGTCGCGATCTGAAGCTCTACACCGTTTCAGGCGTCGGCTGCGACTTTCCCCTTACCTACGAAGATCTGCTTCCCTTCTACCTTGAAGTTGAGAAGTTCATCGGGGTCTCTGGCCCCGCGAATTATCCCTGGGATGCGGACCGGACGTACCCGCTTGGACCTATCGCGCTGAATGCGCCTGCGGTCATGATGCAGAAGGGCTATGCGGCAATTGGTGTTCAGACCAGTGAGGCGCCCATCGCGGCAGTCTCTCAGCGCTACGCTCAACCCGGCTACGCCGAGCGCCAGCCTTGTGTCGGCTGCGGGTTCTGCCACCAGGGCTGTGCATTCAACGGCGCCAAGGCCAGCATGGATGTCACGTACCTTCCTCGCGCGCTCGCCGCCGGGGTGGAGATTCGCGCCAACAGCTTCGTTCACTCCTTCGAGCGCGACGAGCAGGGCAACATCTCAGCGGTCATCTATCGTTCCGGGAGCGAAGACATCCGCCAACGCACCAAGGCTGTGTTCCTGTGCGCTGGCGCTATCGAGACGCCACGTCTGCTGCTTCATACCGGACTCGCGAACTCATCAGGGCAGGTGGGAAGAAACTTCATGGCGCACGTCGCCACGCAAGTCTGGGGCACCTTCGAAGACGAGATGCGCATGAACAAGGGGTTCCCTGCATCGCTGATCTCTGAAGCGACAATGCGCCCGGCGGATGCGGATTTTGCCGGGGGCTACCTGACCCAGAGCCTCGGCGTCGTCCCCGTTACCTTTGCCCGGCAGGTGGCGCGTGGTCGCGGTCTGTGGGGCGACGAACTCGTCAACTATCTCGACCAGTACAACCACTTCGCCGGTGTGGGCGCGAACGGCGATTGCCTTCCGTATGAACACAACTTCCTCGAGCTTTCGGACGAGATCGACGAGTTCGGGGTGCCGATCCCAAGGATTTACTTCAGCTACGGCGAGAACGAGCGGCGGATGAGCGAGCACTCCGCAAAGCTGATGACCGAGGCATGGAAGGCGGCGGGAGCGACCGATATCTGGACGTTTGAGCGGTCTGCTCATACCATTGGCACGGCGCGCATGGGCCATAATGCGGGTGCAAGCGTCGTGGACGCGTTCGGCCGCAGCCACGACATTAAGAACCTCTGGATCAGCGATAATTCAACCTTCCCGGCAGCACTCGCGGCAAATCCTGCGCTCACGATCATGGCGCTTGCGGTACGGTCGGCCAGGAAGTTTCTTCAGACGACTACGGAGTGAAACCCGGACGGTTGCCACTCCGTGGGTGGAAGCAGTGAAGGCGCGTTTTTCTTTCCCTATTATCTAGAAGTGAGACTCTTTCAATGGATGCGCGGTGGCCGCGTGGCTGCGCGGATGTTCTGGGTTGGTTTCGCCGTGCGCGTGCTCTTCATCACGTTTGCCCATACCTACAAAGTTCGCCCCTTCATCGATCATTTTCAGTTCGGCTGGGAGATGGGACGCATCGGACGCGCGCTTGCGAACGGCTACGGGTTCGCTGATCCGTTTGAAGGGCACACCGGGCCGACCGCCTGGACACCTCCGCTCTATCCGCTGCTGCTCGGCGGCGTGTTCAAAGTTTTTGGCGTTTACACGAAGTCATCGGCATGGGTGATCCTGAGCATCAACAGTCTCTTCTCCGCGGCTACCGCACCGGCCGTCTACGAGATGGCTCGCCGCTGCTTTCTAAGGGGAACCGGCACCCCTGCACGGGGTGAGAATATCGCTCTCTGGTCAGGCTGGCTTTGGACGCTTTATCCGGCCGCCATGCAGTACGCCGTCCATTGGATCTGGGATATGGCGGTCACCGCCTGCCTGTTCACCTGGATCCTGGTGCTTGCGCTGCGTGTTCGCGGAGTAGGCGCCGAAGACCCGGACCATCCACAGCACCAGACTCTCTCGCGCTGGATCGGCTTCGGCTTGCTTTGGGGGCTGGTCGGCCTCACCAATAGTTCCCTGATGACATTTCTGCCGGCCTGCGGGCTTTGGATGATCTGGCCGCAGCTGCGCCATCTCAGGGCTCCCGGATTGATCGCGCGCAACGTCGTTGTTGCAGCCGCCTGTTGCGCAGCCGTGATCGCACCCTGGATCCTGCGCAACGAACGCGTCCTCCACGCCTTCATTCCAATGCGTTCAAACTTTGGCGCTGAGCTCTACCAGAGCGTCCTGCCGACGAACGGCGGCTTTCCCTGGGGCGGCACCGTCCCGCTTTCGATGACGGACCCAGAATACCTACGCTACAAGAGGCTGGGCGAGGTGGCTTTTTCGCAGCAGCAGGGCGAGCGCGCCAAGGTGCTGATCGCAAAGGATCGTCCACAGTTCCTTCAGTTCATCGCGAAACGTATCTATATGTTCTGGTTCGGCGTCGCGCATGGTGTCGAAAAGGGCATCTGGAGTCCCCTAGGCGAAGCTATCCGCGAGCTCAACTTCGGGTTCCTTTCGGTTGGAGGATCCCTTGGCCTCGCGCTCGCACTGCGAAATCGCATCCCGGGTGCGTGGCTCTTCTTGTGGGCCTTCGCGCTCTTCCCGGTTGTCTTCTACGTGGTAACGGTGCAGGCGCGGTTTCGCCACCCGCTTGAACCAATCATCACCATCCTGATCGTGTATCTGTTTCAATCCGCCGCGCGGCCCGGCAATGTTCCCGATCCGGTAAAGGGATAACCTAGCAGGATGGCTCTTGAGACGATCCTTGTCACCGGCGGTTCTGGCTTCTTCGGCGGCGTGCTGAAGCGGCGCCTGCTTGCAGAAGGCTTCGCCGTCGTCAACATCGACCTGGTCGCCGATCAGGATACACATGCCGACCTGATCAGCATCCAGGGCGACATCCGGGATCAGGCACTGCTCGCCGAGATCTTCGCCGCCCACCCCTTTCGCGCCGTGATGCACTGCGCCGCCATGCTCGCGCACGACACCATCTCAGACGAGACGCTGTGGACCTCGAACGTAGACGGCACGCGCAACATCGCCGCCGCCTGCCGCAATGCCAGGGTCAGGAAGCTGATCTTCATCTCGACCAACTGTCTGTGGGCGCACAATGTGGGCCATGAGGTTGCCGAGGATGAAGTTCCCGCCCCGGTCGAGCTTTACGGACGGTCGAAGCTGGCAGGGGAAGAGGCTCTGGCTGCCTTCCCCGAAGTGGATATCGTGACGATACGCTGCCCGACCATCATCGACGAGGGCCGCCTTGGTCTGCTCGCCATCCTCTTCGAGTTCATCGAAGATGGCAAGCGGGTCTGGGTGGTGGGCGATGGCTCAAACCGTTACCAGTTCATCTACGCGCAGGATCTTGCTACGGCCTGCCTTGAGGCATTAAGTTATGGCCGATCGAACCTGTTTCATATCGGGTCTGATCATGTGACATCGCTTCGCCAGGTCTACCAGGCGGTGATCGATGCGGCCGGCACGAAGGCCAGAGTCGCAGAGCTGCCGAAGGCGCCGACGCTTGCCGCAATGAAGCTCGCGCACAAGCTGAAGGTTTCGCCGCTCGGCCCCTACCATTACCGCATGATTGCAGAGGATTTCATCTTCGATACCGGGCGGATCCGGGCCGAACTTGGCTGGCGTCCGACGGTTACGAACAACGAAATGATGGTGAAGGCGTTCCGCTACTACTCGGCCTCGCGCGCCGCCATCCATGCGCGAACCAATGTCTCGGCCCACTCGAAAGCGACCCCGATGGGTGTAATCCGGCTCCTGAAATGGTTTTCTTAGCCCTCTCCACGCATCACCTCATTGACCACGAGGCAGGAGCGGGGTACACTTCTTAGGTTCGGCAGTTTCCACGGAGATCCTCGTCTGAGCGGGTTACTCCATCGTGAAGCACCGAAGAACGCGCTGGGAAACGGCATCGTCTCTAGCTGCAGGTGCGACGACCGTCACCGCGTACGAGGGTAGTTGAAATGTATGCAGTCATCCGCACCGGCGGAAAGCAGTACCGCGTCGCCCCCGGCGATGTGTTGAAGGTGGAAAAGCTCACGCACCAGGATGGTGCCGTTGAATTCTCCGATGTGCTTGCGGTAAGTGGCGATGCGGGCAGCTTCGAGTCGAGCCTCGAGGGTGCGAAGGTCACTGGGACGGTCGTCGGCGAAGGTCGCGGCGAAAAGATCCTGGTCTTCAAGTTCAAGCGCAAGAAGCAGTACAAGCGGATGCAGGGACATCGTCAGGCATTCACCGAGATCAAGATAGGTGAGATCTCCGTCGGCGGCAAGAGCTTCAAAGCCTAGCCTTCTACGCGGACGCACGAGCGCAACATCAAAGCGTGAACGAGCCTGCGGGGCCGACGCGCATCGAGGACTTAGAGATGGCACATAAAAAAGGTTTGGGATCGTCCAAAAATGGACGCGATTCAAATGCACAACGCCTGGGCGTCAAGCGCTTTGGCGGAGAAACCGTTACCGGTGGTTCCATTCTGGTTCGCCAGCGGGGCACACCGCTCAAGCCCGGCCTGAATGTTGGTCGCGGCAAGGATGACACCTTGTTCGCCAAGGTTACGGGTGTAGTCAAGTTCCAGGATCGCGGGCAGCAGGGTCGCTTTGTCTCGATCATCGCAAGCGAGACAGTCGCAGCTTAGAGCTCGCAGTGGATTGAAGCCGAACAAGGCTTACGTGTCGGCCGGCCGGAGAGGAGCGATCCCTTCGGTCGGCCATTCCCGTTTTGGGAACAAATCTCAACTCTTTTTGAAAACAAAGATGCTTAGCCACTGAAATAAGCCTTGCTCCCCGCCCCACGATCTATGCTTGAATAGTGCGAACAGCCGTTTGCGAACACGCACCTGACGTTATTTCTGCGTCTGCGCCCATGCATGTGAGGGTTTGCTGAGTGCTCGCCGGTCCGGGACCCTTCGAGGTATTCGCTTTCGACCCGCCATGAACGATGGCTGGGCCGACGGCGCAGCCGATAGCAGAACGAGAGTTTGGGACGCGGAGTCAGGGCATGGACACACTATCCTGGATCGATAACAGAACTCTTCTCGTTTGTCAGTGCATCGTGATCGCGGTGTTCTCGCTGATGCTCGCCGGCATGCGCGCACTGAACCCGGGGCTGAGGGGCATCACACCCGTTGCGTGCGGTTTTGCGCTTGGCCTGCCTGCGGCTCTTCTTCTGACGGCGAGCGGCAGGATACCGCTGGCGGCCTCAGTGATCGGTGGTGCCGCCTTTGCCTTTGTGTCGACGCTTCTGCTGTTCCGCGGCGTGCTCGAGGTATGTGGCGCGCAGGAGCAGCGAACGACCAGTCTGCTCGGCCCGGAGCGTACAGGGCAAGCCACCAGCCCGGCTAGCTTCTTCCCCGTACTTTCGGCTGCCGCGGTGCTTGCGCTTCTGATCGTCATCTACAACACGGAAATCCGGCTCAACATATCGGCCTGTATCGTCGCGATCACGGGAACACTCGCCTTCTCGCGAGGGCTGATGGCCTGGGCGCTCTTCCACTGCGCCTCCGGCCGCGTACAGATGCGCGCGTTTTCAGTCTCGATGGGCGCCTTTGCGGTGATCACAGCCGTACACGCCATCTCCACGCTCTTCTATCCCAGCTACGCAGAGACCCTGGAGCGGCACTCCGCGCACACCTTTTCGCTCCTGACTTCGGTTATCTTCTACTGCCTGCAAGGCGTCTTCTACCTCTTGATGTTCGCCGAAGATATCACAAAGACGATCCACGAAGAGGCGCTGCACGACCACCTCTCGGGAGCTCTGAACAGGCGTGGCATGGAAGACGCGCTGGCCGCCGAACTCGCTCGTATCCGCCGCACCGGAGCGACCTTCGCCGTGCTGCTGATGGATGTCGATCACTTCAAGTCCGTAAACGACCGCTTCGGCCATGCCGCCGGCGATGAAGCGCTGCGCAGAGTTGCGCGAGGGATCACTTCCACCATCCGCGCCTACGACCTGCTGGCCCGCTTCGGCGGCGATGAGTTCCTACTCTTGATGCCTTCAGCGAACGGTGATCAAGCAATGCAGACGGCGAGTCGTATCCGCGAAGCAGTCCTGCTGGAGACTGCCAACGTACCGGGTGGGTCGCTTACCCTCAGCATCGGCGTCACTTGCTGCTGCGGAGACGAAGAAGCGGACGCCCTTGTCTCGCGTGCGGACAAGGCCCTCTATGAAGCCAAGCGCGCGGGTCGAGATCGCGCGTGCGGCGAGTCAGATCTCCCAAGAGAAACATCATTCGCGGCGGAATACGGCTGTGCCACGATGTCCACTTTGCCGGGCGGCGTGCAGACGGGCTAACATCGCGTTGTGGAGACACCGTACAAGAAGCCGAAGCATCCTCTGCATGCGACGCCCGAGGCGGAACGGCTCGTCTCGGCCAGCGGTCTTGAGGACGACGCAGCTTTCGAGCTCAAGCTGCGGCCGCAGAAGCTGTCGGAGTTCATCGGGCAAAGCAAGGCCAAGCAGCAGCTCAAGATCGCGCTCGAAGCCGCAAAGTCGCGCGGCGAGGCGCTCGATCATGTCATGCTCTTTGGGCCACCAGGACTCGGCAAGACCACCCTTGCCACCATTATTGCGAACGAGATGGGCGTCGCCTTCCAGCAGACCAGCGGCCCCGCCCTGCAGATCCAAGGCGACCTGACCGCTATCCTTTCAAACATCAAGGACAAGCAGGTCCTCTTCCTCGACGAGGTTCACCGGCTTCAGCCCGTCCTCCAGGAAAAGCTCTACACCGCGCTTGAGGACTACCGGCTCGACATCATGATCGGCCAGGGTCCCGCGGCTCGCACCTTCGAGCTCGACATAAAACCATTCACGTTCGTAGCCGCCACGACCCGGCCAGGGCTTCTCTCTTCACCCATGCGAGCCCGCTTCGGCATCCTTCTCAGGCTCGAGTTCTATACAGATGACGAGCTCCGATTCATCGTTGAGCGGTCCGCCGAGGTGCTTGAGGTCCCGATCGACCGCGACGGCGCCGCCGAGATCGCCATGCGTTCCCGCGGCACTCCACGGATTGCCAACCGGCTGCTGCGGCGCGTTCGCGACTATGCACAGGTGCGAGCGGCCGGCGTGATCGATCGGCCTACTGCGAATGCGGCCCTTGAGCTGCTTGAGGTGGACGCGCATGGTTTTGATGAGCTCGACCGGCGCCTGCTGCGCACCATCATCGAGAAGTATGACGGTGGTCCGGTCGGCCTGAACACGCTCGCCGCAGCGCTCGCTGAGGAACAGGATGCGCTTGAAGAGGTCTACGAACCCTTCCTGATCCAGATCGGGTTTCTTGACCGCACCCCACGCGGCCGTGTCGCAACCAGGCTCGCCTACGAACACCTGGGGATCGAGATGCCGCGAAAGATGAGCCTCTTCTAGAGAGCTCTCGGCAGGCCTGGTGGTGACCACAATCAGAACCCAACTGCGCGCGGGTGGTTTGCGTCTTATGGCTCGTCTGCCCAACCGGGCGCGAGGAGCAACGATGCCATACCTTGAACTGAAAGACGGGAACGAGATCTTCTTCAACGATTGGGGAAAGGGCGCGCCGGTGGTTCTGATCCATGGCTGGCCTCTCAACTCCGACATGTGGGAGCACCAGGCTTCCTTCCTGGCACTCAACGGATACCGTGTTATCACCTACGACCGTCGCGGCTTCGGCAGGTCGTCCCAGCCATTCACCGGCTACGATTACGACACTTTTGCGGATGACCTTGCAGAGCTGATGAATGCGCTCGACCTGCGCGACGCGACCCTGGTCGGCTTTTCGATGGGCGGTGGCGAGGTGGTCCGGTACCTGAGTCGGCACGGTGAAGCCCGGGTTGCGAAGGCCGCACTTCTCGCCTCCGTCGCGCCCTTCATGCTGAAGACAGATACCAATCCCGAAGGCACCCCGGAGAGCGCCTTTGATGGCTTCAAAGAGCATATCCGCAAGGATCGCTTTGACTTCCTGAACAGCTTTACACAAGCGTTCTACGGACGCTCGATGATTCACCACACGGTATCGGAGTCGGTGGTCAACTGGACCTTCGCCTTGGCGATCCAGGGTTCGCAGAAGGCGACTATCGATTGCGTTACAGCATTCTCCTCCACCGACTTTCGTGAGGAGATGAAGTCGCTGCAGACACCATTCCTTGTAATTCATGGCACATCCGACAAGACCGTGAAGATCGAGGCCGCAGGTCAGGCAGCCGCAAAAATCCTGCCAAACGCAAACTATATCGAGTACGACGGCGAGCCGCACGGCCTCTTTATGACGGCGCCGGACCGCCTTAACGCCGACCTCCTCAGCTTCCTGGGCGGCGACCGCAACACCGTGCCGAAGCTCCAGGAAGTCAGCGTCGTCTAGCAGCTAACTTTGTGGCGTCAGGGCGTCAGCTAAGCGCCCCCCGTGCTCCGCCAGCAAGGCTTCGGCTGCTGGGAGCGGAAGCTTCAATCGACACATTATGATGGCAGCCTTGACGCTGCCCGCCTCCCTAAGGAGGAGGGCGGCGTCTTCACGTGCACAGCCAGTCGCGGCGACAATGATGCGCTCTGCCCGATCGACCAGCTTCGCGTTGGTCGGTTGGACGTTCACCATTAGATTTCGATAAACCATTCCGCTCCGGATCATGATCCCGGTCGAGATCATGTTCAAGACTAGCTTTGTTGCTGTGCCGGCCTTCATCCGGGTCGATCCCGTCAGCACTTCGGGTCCGGTTGCTACTTCGATCGAAATGCCGGCGACCTCAGCCATGCGCGAACCCTGGCCCGATTGCTGTAACGCGCTACCGGCACAGGTGAGTGCGACCGCCAGAGCGCCAACGCGGCTCGCGTATGCAAGAGCACCGACGACATACGGTGTCCGGCCCGAGGCGGCAATGCCGATAACGGTGTCGTTCGGGTTGAGCGCAAAAGGCTCAAGATCGTTGGCGCCTGCGGAGGGCGAGTCCTCGCTTGCCTCGGACGACCTCCTCAGGGCGGAGTCGCCGCCCGCAATGATCCCGATGAAGAGCTCTGGCGAGACGGAAAAAGTCGGTGGACATTCACTTGCGTCGAGTACCCCCAGCCTGCCGCTGGTCCCCGCTCCCACGTAGAAGAGCCGTCCCCCTTTGGCAAAGCGTTCGGTGGCTGCATCAATCACGGCGGCGATCTGCGGGATCGCGGCGCGGACCGCGGCAGCTACCGTCTGATCCTCATCGTTGATCACCATGAGCATCTCGAGGGTCGAGAGCTGGTCGATCCCGCTGGAACGCGGGTTGCGCGCTTCGGTCGGCAAGGCTGCGAGTTGTTCCGGCTTTTCCGTAGCTGAGATCGCGTTTTCTCCCTGCCTGGAGTTTAGTGGACGCGAAGATGATTTGCCTCCTGTGCTTCTTTGCTGTGGCACGCCGCTCGACCAAGTACTGCCTTGGCGTCCATTCACCAGATCGGCGCACCTTCACGCACGCTGCAACGAACACCTTGACAGTGTTGAGCCTTGGAGTTCACGTCTTTCGAAGACATTCAGCCTTGAGGAACTCTGGACGGCGGTTGGCCGTGCGATCCCGGCACAAGCCCAACATGAGTGGGGCCGATGCATCCGGCCCCGTGACAAAGCCTGGACTTCCGACGGCGGGGTTGGGGGAACAAACGGCTGCAGAAACAAACCGGGAGCTTTCATACCAGCATTTTGGCAAGAAAGCTCTTCTGCTTCCGGAGGGGGCTGTCCTTGTCTATGGGCATGCAGAAGATGAGCTTGCCAGGCTAACGCTTTGCACGCTTCGCTGGGACAGGCTCGGCACTTGAGGCCTCATAGTTCATGTTTGGGAAGTTAGCGGCAAGTACCGGGCCAAGGATGAAAACGGAGACTGCGATGAGCGGGATCATGAACTCTACTTCGGCGATCCCTGCTGGCTCAACGCGATGCGCGAAGGTGCAAAGCTGAGAGCAGTTCCAATGTGGAAAGGCCGAGGAGGGGATGGGTCCAAATTGGGGCGACTTCGGCCAAGGGCTCGAGCACGAACGCCCTGTGCTGCATCTCCGGATGAGGCAGATCGAGACCCGGCATAGAAAGGCTTAGATCTTCGTAGAAGATGAGGTCAAGGTCAATCAGGCGCGGCCCTTTCGGCTGAACTCCCTCGCGCACACGACCCAGGCTCTGCTCGATCTCAAGAAGCTTTTGCATCAACTCCTCGGGAGCAAGCACGGTGGTAAGCAGGATCACGCCGTTCAGGAAGCGTGGTTGATCCTCGAAACCCACGGCGGCTGTGTCATGAAACGAAGAGACGGCAATGACCTGTCCAGCCATGCCGAGGGAAGCGATAGCTGCCTGAAGATTTTTCTCACGGTCACCCAGATTGGAGCCAAGAGCAATGGCGGCGTCAGGCATGGGCCGGATTGAGGTGAAGATGGCTCTGCGGCTCGGATGCCGGGTTTACGGCCTCGTACACGTGGGCCAGCTCCCAGGACGACCTGTCCCGCATCAGTTTCTGCACCAAGGCGGTGTGCATGGCATGGCCTGCGCGTTCAGCCACAACCCGGCCCTGAATACGTCGCCCGGCAAGCGCGAGATCGCCAATGAGGTCCAAAACTTTGTGGCGCACAAACTCATCTTCAAAGCGTAACGGTCCATTCTGCACGCCCTTTTTCGAGAGGATGATGGCACAATCCTCCGACGCTCCACGGATCAGTCCCATGTTCCGCAGCATCGGTTCGTCCTCCAGGAAGCCGAAGGTTCGCGCAGGAGCGATGAGCCGCGCATAATCGCCGCCGGCGAGATCGCCCTTGAAGCTGGCGCAGCCGATGGGCTCCGGAAAGTCGATGCTGTAGTCGATGGTGTAGCCTTCGCCCGGGTAGACGCCGATGAACTTGGAACCGTCGCGTACCTCCACCTCGGCCAGGATACGTAAGTATTCGCGCCGGCGCCTCTGCACGCGTAAGCCCGTCCTCTCGAAGGCCTGCACATAAGGCAGTGCAGAACCATCGAGTATCGGCACCTCGAGGTTATCGACTTCGACGATGACGTTATCTACGCCGATGCCAATCAGCGCCGAGAGAAGGTGCTCGGTCGTCTGGATCAGTACCGACTGTCGCATCAGCGACGTCGCATAACTTACCTTTGCGACGTTCCGGCCGACAGCAGGGATCTCGAAGTTATCCAGGTCGGTCCTGCGAAAGACAATGCCCGAGCCCGCGGGCGCAGGAACCAGGCGCATCTGAACCATGGCGCCACTATGCAAGCCGACTCCGCTGAAACTTATCTCAGATTGAAGGGTCCGCTCAAGCTGGGCACGACTGAAGATTCCATTCACAAACGAAGAGTCTCCGCGACTTCCACCCTCTAAGTTACAGTCCGGACAATCTGGGATGGTGTGGCAAATCAGACACAGTTGCTCAAGGAGCTTCCCTCCCGTCTTCCGATGCCGCGAGCTCCTGAAGCAACGCAATCGTGCGGGCGATTGGCAATCCGACGACGTTGAAGTAGCAGCCTTCGATTCGAGGAATCCAACGCGCCGCGTAGCCTTGAATCGCGTACGCTCCTGCCTTGTCCAGGGATTCTCCAGAGGCCACGTAGCCCGCGATTTCGGCATGCGTCATGACATCGAACGTCACCAGTGTGATCTCGATGGCGGATGCTGTTCTGCGCAGGGTGCCGGGCTGAACCGCCGCAAGGCCGGTCAGGACTGCGTGCGTTCGGCCCGAGAGCAGACTCAGCATCCTTTCCGCATCTGCCGGGCCGACAGGTTTGCCCAGGATCGTTCCATCCCCAAGGACCACGGCCGTATCCGCTGCCAGCACCACAACATTGTCCGTCTCGTGAAGCGCACATACGGCTTGCGCCTTTTGGACCGCAAGTCTCTGCACGTATGCCGCTGCCGCCTCATCCGGCAGCGGAGTCTCATCTATATCGGCGGGCTCAACTGAGAACTTTAATCCAGCCTGCGTCAGAAGCTCACTTCGGCGTGGAGACGAGGATGCCAGGATCAGTCGGGGGTGCGCATCCTCGCTCATACCGTCGACTCCACTCGGACTACCAACGACATGGTGTGTGCGCCGCCAGGTTTGATCTCGACTGCGTCGGCTGCCGTGTTCGCGGCTTCGACACAGAGGAAGCGATGCCAGTCATCCGGTCCCAGATCGGTCAGTGGCGCTGAGCCCTCAGGCCACGGATTCCAGACCACCGTCGTCGAGGAACTCAGCTTTTGGACGTGCACACGGCGTTTGCGAGACGCATCCTCAATAACGAGGGGAGAAGTGTTGCCCGGGAAGACCCGGTCGGAGAACTCGGTGAGTTGCAGGGGCCCGGCTGGCGCTGTCTTGCTTTTGCTGTCGTCTCGCTTGTCCAGGTAAGCCGCGGATTCAAGACCAAGGATCGCCGCGCTGTGGATGTCTCCGACTTGGAAGTAGCTGTGCAAAGCTTCCTCAAAACGCAATGGCTCAGCGGAGAGATTCGCAACGGTAAGTTTGAGAGTTAAGGTCTGGCCAAGGAGCATTTCATAGACCACACGGAAGCGGCTGTACCCGAGCGACTCGCTCAGACCGGTTGGTCCAAGTACAAAGGTGAGCTGGAGGCGGGCGCCCTCTCCCGAATCGGGCAGCAAAGCTGCGAAGGCAAGCTCCCAGGGCTGAATTCGGGCAAAGCCATGGGCTGGCCCGGGGCCGCCGTCACTTCGATTGCCAAACCAGGGAAAGCAGATCGGTATCCCGCCGCGGATTGCCTTCCCGGGCAGATAGTTGGACTGCTCGCTGAGGAACAGAACCGGCTCCTGTCCAACCGGCTGCCAGTGGGTAAGGTGCGCACCCTGCAGGTAGATCGTCGCCGAGCAGCTTGGCATGGTCACCTGTGCACGAGTCAGCGCACCATGCGTTTCAAAGCGCAGAACACCTTCAAGTCCAAATTGGTCCGTAAGTTCAGCGGCCGTCATTCTCGTCTCCCCGTATCTCGCATCCTACCGCGAATGATCAAGGCTTTACTTTGCGACATCGATGGCACGCTGGTCCAGAGCAACTGGCTCCACGCCGAAGCATGGAAGGCGGCCTTCGCCGAGATGGGAATTGAGATCACCGTAGAGGATGCGAGGCGCCAGATCGGGAAAGGCGGCGATGAGCTGATCCCCGTGTTTGTGCCGTGGTGGAAGCGGGAGCAGGTCGAAGAGCCGTTGAAGGAGCTTCGCAAATTCATCTTCAAGACTGAGTTTCTGCAGCAGGTCAAGCCCATACCCCGGGTCCGTGATTTTTTGAAGCGGCTGCAAATAGCAGGAATACGGCTCTCGCTTGCATCCTCGGCAAGCCGCGAGGATCTCAGTGTGTATAAAAAGATCGCTCAAATGGAAGACCTGATCGAGGAGGAAAGCTCGGCCGACGATGCTGACCGATCGAAGCCGCACCCGGATATCTTCCAGGCGACGTTAAAGAAGCTGAAGCTGAAGCCGACCGAGGTGCTTGCCCTCGGGGATACCCCCTATGACGCCGAAGCTGCCGGCAAGGCAGGGATCTGGACCATCGGCGTGACCACCGGCGGTTGGAGCGAAGAGGATCTGCTTGCAGCCGGCTGCGTCGCTGTCTATAAGGATGTCGGCGAGCTTCTGGATCAGTTCGACAGCAGCCTGCTGTGCCGCTCATGACCTTGCCATCGGCAATAGGGCCAACACTCTTCAAGTACTAAGGCTGATCCGGACATCCTAGAAGCTAAGCCGGGCTCCAAATTGAAACTGCCGAGGATCGCTCGCAGCGGTCTCCTTTCCAGCAGCGGTGTAGAGCAGGTTTACGTCCAGCGTATTGTTCTTGTTGATCAGGTTGAAGGCATCGCCTGTCAACTGCAGGCTCAAGCTGTGTTCGAAGTGGAATGCCTTCGCGATCCGAAGGTCGGTGAAGGCTACAAACGGCTTGATTCCTGCATTGCGACTCAAGTTGCCATTGAAGGCAGGTGAGGCGATTCCCGGGGATGCACTGGCATCGGCATAGCACGGTAGACTGAAGGCCCCGGTCGGCGAGGATTTTGAGACGACTGGTGTTGTTCCACAGCTGGTCGTTCCTGAACCGGGTGTGACGGCGTTCGGCCGGTCCGTGATTGGATCAAAGTCGAAGTTCGTATCCACGCCAGACAGGATATTGAACGGACGACCCGAACTAATTTCGATGATGGGCGCCACCGTGAACCCGGAGAATATAGCGGGCAGAAATCCTGAGCCAAGCACCCTGCCGCTGAGCCGCTCGGTGCTGTACACCCCTGACAGCACCAGCCGGTGGCGCTGATCGAAGCTGGAGGTGGCGCGTTCTGCATTAGGACTGAAGTTGTTCTCTGGTGCGTCCGATGTACTCACCACATCTGTCGAATCATCGATGGCATGCGACCAGGTATAGGAGACGAGGAACTCGTAATTTGCTGCATAGCGCTTCCGCAGATTCAGCGAGAGCGCGTTGTAGCTTGAACTTCCCGTGGTCAGGTTCGGCGTCATGTCGCCAAACGGCACTGGCACGCGGACTCCAAGGCCTTCAGCAGCAGCAACCTGCTGTGCCAGGGCTACACATTGTCCACCACCCTGCGCATTCACGAACTGCGCGAGCGAGGTATTGAGCCCCGAACGCCGGAAGAAATTAAGCAGAGGCGGCGCCACATACGGGCCTTGTGGACCGATGCCACAAGGGTTGACTCCCGACGCCGTAGCGATCGTCAGCGGGTTTGAAGTGGCACTTGCCGTCCCGGGCTGGGCAACGCCTGCGTTCACAGCCGCTACGGCGTTCCTCCAGTTCGCCACCAGCAGCACAGGATCTACAGGATTCACGTTGACGGGACGGTTCAGATGCCTTCCGCTAGTTGAGTTGAATGCGACGTTGAGCGAAAGACCGTGGCCCAGGTCTCGCTCAACCCCGAGCGAAATCTGCTGTACGTAGGGCGTGTGATAGTTCAGGTCAGATGGAAGGCCCGACGGCAGAATGGCAAGCGGGAAGCCGGAAGCAAGGAAGTTCTGGTCCACGAAGATCGAGGCACTGTTGCTGGCATCGAACCTCTGCTCTGTAGGCAGGTAGTTCAGCCCTGGAAACGGAAGGCAGTTTGCGTTCGAAAGTGAGCCCTGAAAGGTGTTGGTTGGGTTCAGGTTCAAGGGATTGATGGTGCTGAGAGCAGTGCACGGGGCTCCTCCGGCTAGGATGACGAGTGGCACCTTGTAGGAGTTGAAGGAGGTCGATTGGGATTGCAGGTTACCGGGAGCACGATCGTAAAAGAGGCCGTAGCTAGCCCTCATCACGGTGCGTCCGTCTCCGAGCAAGTCCCATGCTGCGCCTATCCTGGGCGCGATATTGCTTGCCCGCAGCTTGATTCCTTCGCGTATGCCGTAGAGACGCTCGGCAGCATACGTCTCCGCGTTCAGGGCACCCTGGGTGGGGAATGCCTCAACGTCGTACCTGATCCCGTAGTTGAACGTGATTCGACCGAGCCGCCAGGACTCCTGAACAAAGGCTCCAAGCACCTTCAGGTCGTACTTGTACCGGGTCTGGCCAATCCCCTGCGCGAAGGACTGCGGCAGACCCAGGCCATACGCCTGCACCGCAGAAAACCCTGGAAGACCGGCCAGCTGCGGCGATACATCAGTCGCATTCAGACCCGCAAAGCTGTAATCGCCACCACCGTACAGCTGGCCCTCAGTAAGGTTGATCGGGATGTAGCGCAGATCGATCCCGGTTTTGATCGTGTGGCTCCCGGCGGTGCGCGTGAAGTTATCCTGAAGCTGCGTCTGATCTTCGATCCGGTCAACCACGGAGAAAGGCGTTTTACCGAAGTAGGCGAAGCCCGGGATGTTCACCGCCGTCCCATCTCCGCCATTCGACGTATTGTTGGCGAAGCGGATCGGATGGCGTGAAAACTGCAAACGTGTCTCGTTTACAGACTTTGCTCCAATCAGGTACGTATGCTGGCCCAGGATGGACCAGTCATGAAAACGCTGGTTTGCCGTGCGGGAGAAGCTGTTCTCCCCCAGGTTCTGGTTTGCGGCACTCTCCTGTATCCCGGTCACGTAGCTTGGCGACGCCGTTGCACGCAGCATCAGCTGCTGCTGCTCTGTCAGCTTATGATCCAGGCGGAGAGAGTAGACCTCAGACTTTTCCGAGATCGGGAAGTTGCCGATTAGAGAGTTCAGCGGGACGTAGGAGAGCGGGGTCGCCTGTCCCGAACTGGTGAAGTTGCTGGCGCCGATCGCGGGCGCAAGAAAGCCTGGATTCTTGCCGGTCAAGGCGAGCGAAGAGCTGCCACCGATCAGCGCGACGTATTGCCGGATGCCGGGGGTGGCCGCGGGGAGGGCCCCGAGCGCCGCGGCCTGCGCAAGCGTTCCCTGTATGTTGAGTGCTCCGGCTGGCACACCAAAAAAACGGCTGACGTCGATGCTGGTGAGGCCGAAGTTGCTCCCGCCGATGGCTGAAAACCCCGTCTCCTGCCGGCGGGTGATCTCCGTACCGAAGAAGTAGAAGGTCTTGTTCGCGCGGAACGCACCACCCAGCGTGAACCCGGCCTGAACCCGCGTGTATGCCGGCTGATCTACAGTCGAGAATGGGTTGGTCGCCTGAAGGTAACGGCTCCGCAGGAAGCCGTAGCCGGATGCATGCGTCCTGTTCTCGCCCGATTTGGTCACAATGTTCACCACTCCACCCGACGCGCGGCCGTATTCAGCGGCGAATCCGTTGGTGATGATCTGTAACTCCTGCACTGCGTCCTGCGAAACGGTCGCTCGGGTTCCCCCGGAGATATAGTCTCCCGCATCGGCTCCATCGACGTTGATCGAGTTTGATCGGGCGCGGACTCCGCCGAAGTTCAGCCCCGATGTGGGAATTGCTCCCACAGACGGCGCCGCATCGCGTGCAATCTGCGAGTTGGTCAAGGTGAAGTTGATGTAGTTACGACCATTGGTCGGCAGGTTTGTGATGCGTAGCTGATCGACGGTAGTCGATTGCGACGAACGTTGGGTCTCGATGATCTCCGCATCGGCATGGACCAGCACTTTCTCGTCGACTCCGCCGATGACGAGAGAAAACGGGAGATTTGCCTGCTCGCCAACGGTCAGGATGACGTTGTTTTCGACCGCTTCGCTAAAGCCCGTTGCTTTCACGCCGACGGTGTAGCTGCCCGGAGGCAGCTGCAGCAACTGGTAGGTGCCCGTGCTGTCACTCACGGCCGAGCGGCTGAAACCCTTGCTCTGGTCGGTCACCGTGACCTGCGCACCTGGGATGCTGGCGCCGGTCGGATCTTTGATCTCGCCGCTCACCTGTGCAGTAGAGATGCTCTGCGACCATGCTGTCCCCTGCAGCAGCACGGTTTGCAGGCTGAAGATTGCGGTGGCTGTGACGAAGAGACGGACCGGCAGGCTGAGTTCGGGAAGCTTCATGGTCGGCAACTCCAATGCCGCAATTGGCCACGAAGCGCCATATCAAGCCCTCGAGTGATGACAGCTCTTGGCAGCGACGAGACACGCATTCCCAGCGACGGTGAGTTCTACATGAATCACCCTTCACTAAGCAAGGACGAAAGGAACCCCATGTTTCGGGAGGCTTTCGAACTCACGGCGCTCTACTCTGTCGCTCGCTTCCCAAAAGGGCACAGCTTCAGAAGAGGACATATCCCGCACTTCGGTTCCGCAAACGTGCACAGGGTCTGGGCGTGCAGCTTCACCAGCGAATGATGCTGGTCGAGCTTCGTCGCGTCCCAGTCTGCCGGAATGATCTTCATCAGCCGCTGCTCGGTCGTTCCCGCATCGGCACGTGGCGTGAGGGCTAGCCGCTGCGTCACACGCAGATGATTTGCGTCCACGCACAGCGCCCGCCTTTGGAGCGTTGAGAAGTTGACGACCGCGGCCGAGATCTGCGGCCCGACTCCTTCAAACGACTCCAGCCATTCGCGAATCTTTTCCGTCCGGTATTTCGCGAGGAAGTCGAGCGTCAGCGAACCATAACGGGCCGTGATCTGCAGCAGCGCCGACTTCAGCCGCGGCGCCTTAACCTCGGGAAAGGTCACTATCGCGATAGTTCGTTCAATCTCGCCCACGTCGGCGTCCCGAAGGTCTTCCCAGTTCGAGAAACGTTTGCGAAGTTCGCGCATCACCTGCTGCGACTCTTCTGTTTTAGTACGTGATGAGAGCAAAGAATAGATGAATTGCGTTAGAGGGTCCCACGGCTCGCGCGGGGCCGGGGTGCCATAATGCGCCAGCAGAAGATGCTGAATCTGCGGCAGCCGCGGATCGGGCGGACGCTGAAGGGCCTCAGGGAAGAGTGCTGCTGGCTGCATCCTCTCCATTCTAGCGGTTCCGTTTCGGGCTGAGCGGTCAACTCACGCCCACGATGAGGAATCAAAAGACGAAATAAACAGCGCAGGGATCACGAGGAGAACACGAGTGGCTGAGAATGAATCAGAGAACCGCGATCAAGAGGAATGGGGGAAGGGAGAACGGACTAGACCGGACCTTCCTCAAGGGCCGATCAGCAAGGAGGTCTCCCCCCAGGTCCCGGAACATCTCTCTCGTCGTAGTTTTGTTGGCGCAGCCGCACTTGCAGGCGCAGGCCTTGTGGCATCGGGTGCCGTTGCCCAGACGCGCAAGGAGTCCGAGGCCGGCCGGCAAGGGAACAGCGCGAGCGATCCTGGCCCTGAGAACAAGACGCTGCTCAGTTTGAATCCAGCCGCGAACCGGCCTCCGTTCACCGATCATGGGAATCCGGGCAACATGTGGTATTCGTTTGATCTGACGCCTAAGCGGCTTGAGGGCGGCGGTTGGACGCACCAGGTGACCCAGCGGGATCTGCCTCCGTCGAAGGATCTCGCTGGCGTCAACATGCGGCTTACCGCGGGTTCTTTCCGGGAACTGCACTGGCACACCGCGGATGAATGGGCGATTATGCTCACCGGCAAAGCACGCGTGACGCTGATGCAGACAGACGGCAAGATGTTCGTCGATGACATCACTGCCGGCGACCTTTGGTATTTTCCGGCTGGCCTTCCTCACTCCATTCAGGGACTGGATGGCGACGGTTGCGAGTTTCTGCTCGTCTTCGACGATGGCAACTTCTCTGAAGATGAGACGTTCCTGCTGTCAGAGTTCCTGGCGCACACGCCGCCTGAGGTAATCCAGAAGAACATGGGCTGGACGCGCGAAGAGTGGGACAAGCTGCCCGCAACGCAGCTTTATATCTTTCCCGCGGAGCTGCCAGATTCGCTCGACGCTGACAAACGCTTCCTGGGCAAGCATCTTGAGACAGAGACCAGATACACGTTCCACGGCATGGACACCATGACACCCGCGCAGCAGACAGCCGGAGGCACTACCCGCGTAGTCGACTCCACTAACTTCCCCGTCGCGCGCAACATCGCATCGGCCATGGTGACCATCAAGCCGGGCGGCCTACGCGAGCTGCACTGGCACCCGAACAGGTCCGAGTGGCAGTACTGGATTAAGGGCAAGGGGCGCATGACGGTGATTGGCACCGAGGGCAAGGCGCGCACCATGGACTTCAATCCAGGTGACGTCGGCTTCGTGCCTACCATGGCTGGCCACTATATCGAGAACACGGGTACCGAGGACCTGGTCTTCCTCGAAATGTTCAAGGATGCCCACTATGCCGCCGTGTCGTTGAACGAGTGGATTGCGCGCATGCCGGACAAGATGGCCGAAGCGCACCTCAAACTTCCCGTTTCGACCATCCGGCGCGCTCCCCAGGACCGAAACGACGTGCTGCCGAAGTAAACGCAGCCTCAGCTGCACCAAAGACCCCGGCGCTGGCTATACTCACCCCACCAGTACTCGATGCGGCTTGCCCCGGGGTGCCTTACCTATGCGCGTGATCTAGCGGAACGTCTCTATCTTTATGCTTGGCGGCTTTGTTCTCCTTTGCGCGCAGGCAAGGTTTGCGCAACTCGACGATTTCACCCTGAGCCTACCTGAGTCCGTCCGCTCGCTGGTGGCGACGATCGCAGTTCATGAGGGCGACATCAGCCCTGAGGCACTTGATCGAGCCCTCGGGCTTGATCCGGATAACCCGGCAGCCTGGAGCATACGCTGCGCCAGCTACGTTGCCGTGAATCCACATGAGCGCCTTGCGGACTGCGCCCACGCGGTCAACCTGCGGCATTCGGTGGCGAATTTGCGGGCGTATGCCGCGGCGCTCGAAGAGAATGGCTCACCCTGTGCGGCGCAGGCGTCCCTGCAGGAGGTGCTTGTCCGGCCAGACCTGCCGGGGCAGCGAACCTATGTCATGCGCGACCAGGCGCGCGCCGCCCTGGCCTGCGGCGATATCAGCAGCAGCCTGGTCGCGTTGCACTCTGCCGAAGAGATCGATCAGAGCAATGAGTCTGACGGACTAGCCGTGGACCGGGGCTACATGTCGGTGGTCTATGACCGGATTCACGAGTCCGATCAAGCGAAAGAGATGTGCTCCAAGGCAAATCCCGGCTATGCGAGCTGCACCTGCGAGCTGTCAAACAGGGGCCTCAGCTGTAGCCTGAGCCATTAGGTCAGTCAACGAAGGTTCTCTTGCAAACGATAAGGTTGCCCTTGTATTTGTCTCTGAGGCTAGTGCCGCGTCACTCCGAGGCTCCTTCGGTCGGGGGCAGCCAGCCCCCAGGCCATGCGTGGCGTGTTGTGGGCCAATCCCACCTCTCCATCCGGCCCCAGCAGGATGACCCCGCCGTGGCCGCCGAGACGGTCGTACAGGTAGGCGATCGCATCGGCGGCTGCCTGCTGCGGAGCGCTTCCCGCAGCCACCCGGTCGACCGCCCACTTGCCCAGCACAAGCTTCATAATGGGCTCGCCCCAGCCGGTCAAGGAGACCGCCGCGGACAAATTGTCCGCATAGCATCCGCAGCCGATCAGCGAGGAATCCCCAACGCGGCCGGGCGCCTTGTTCAACGTGCCGCCGGTACTGGTGCCTGCCGCCAGGTTGCCGTGGATGTCAAGCGCGACAGCACCCACCGTGTCATGAGAGAGCATGGGATCGGGCACAAAGTCCGTGCGCTGGACCTCACCAGTTGGAGCCTCGAAGCTGCCTGCACCGCCTGAGAAGGTCGTGTCCTTCAGGCCCGCGAGCTCGGCCTCCTGCGCACGGAAGAGTCGCTGCTGCTCGCGTGCAATCACCAGATCCATGTTGTCGCACAGCCGCATCCCATGCTGCGTGGCGAAGCGCTCAGCGCCGGTTCCGACGAAGTAGACGTGGGGACTCTTCTCGAGCACCAGCCGGGCTGCACAAATGGGGTTTGCCAGATGCTCCACGCAGGCGACGCCGCCGGTTCGCAGGTCGGCTCCGTTCATCAACAATGCATCCAGTTGTACGCGGCCATCGTTGGTAAGAAACGAACCCCGCCCGGCGTCGAACGTCTCATCATCCTCCATTACGACGACGGCTGCTTCCACTGCCTCGACAGAGGTCCCGCCACGTTCGAGTACCGCGTATCCGGCGTCCAGCGCATTCGAGATGCCGCGTTCGTGCGCGGCAATCTCGTCATCAGGCATGGCCCAGGCGCCGCCATGAATCAGGAGAACGGGCTTTTGCTTCTCAGAGGACTTCATCTTTTTCGATTGTACGGAAAGCCCGAATCTGGCGGCTCCCCGTAGCTCCCAAGCTGCTGGCCGCCTGGCTTTGTTCTATTTCAGGATGGCCACCGCGAGTCGCGTGAGCCGTCGTGATAGTTACCTCCACGCTTGCGGGCAAACCGCATCCAACGTGGTTGAAGGGATCCCGGGACCAGAATGAGCTTGATGCAGGTACTCGCGCAGCACGCATACGCGGTCGTGGCCATCACGCTCTTCCTGGCTGCCGCCGGTCTGCCTCTCCCCACCTCCCTTGTCCTTCTGCTGGCGGGTGCCGCAGGTCACCGTGACGTCGATCTTCGGCTGATGGTTCCGCTCGCGGCTGCATCAGCGCTGGCCGGCGACGCGCTCCTGTTCTTCGGTGGACGTTACACCGGCTGGTGGCTGTTAGCCGGGATGTGCCGGCTTTCGATGAACCCCGAGGGTTGTATCTTCTCCTCATCCGCCTACTTCTACCGTCGTGGCGCAAAAACACTTCTTTTTTCCAAGTGGATCCCGGGCCTCTCCTCGATGGCGGCGCCCCTGGCGGGGTCGCTCAATATGCGATTCTGGCGGTTTTTCGGGCTCGACTCTGCCGGGATCATTCTCTACGTGGGCCTCTGGATCTCGATCGGCTACATTTTCACCGGGTACCTGAGGACGATCCAGGCGTGGATCGAGAATCTGGGGCATGCCGTCATGTTCCTGGTACTGTCGATCATCGCCGCGTACCTGGTCTCGGTGCTTATCTTCTGGATCCGCGCACGCAAGTACAACAAGATCGAGAAGATCAGTGCCGATGTCCTGCGCACACGCCTGCAGGATGGAGATCCTGACCGCCTCGTGATCATCGCCGATGTGCGCAGCCATAACTACTACGACCCTGGCATGCAGCGGATCAAGAACTCGATTCGGGTCGAGCCCACCCGTCTCAAAGAAGAGCTCGAGGCGCTACGCGAGTTCATGGCGCCTGAATGCGAGATCTACCTCTACTGCTCGTGCATCCGCGACACGACGTCAAAGCGCGTCGCACACATGCTAGAGCAGGAGAACTGCAAAACGTCGGTGATCGAGGGAGGTATCAAAGCGTGGGTCCGGGCAGGCGGCGAGCTCGAGCTTGTTCCCGCGTCGGACATCCAGCGGCTTCCCCGTTTTGACTAGCTGGAGACACGGGCACCGACGGTGAATGCTGCCGTCTGGCTTCGTGCTAACCTAGCCGAACCCATGAAGACCTTGACTCTTGCCGCCCTTGCCTTGGCCGCAATCCCTCTCGGCACCCTTGCTGCGCAGGGCATTCCTGTATCGGAACACATGACGCCGAACGGGATGAAGGTCCTGGTCGCCGAAGACCCTTCGATCCCAAATGTCGCGCTCTACACCTGGTTCCGGGTCGGCTCGCGCAACGAGCACGAAGGCATCACCGGCATCTCCCACTTCTTCGAGCACATGATGTTCAATGGTGCCAAGAAGTATGGACATGGCGAATTCGATAACGCCCTGGCCCTCGCGGGCGGTGAGAATAACGCGTACACCTCGAATGACGTGACGGTGTACCAGGACTGGTTTCCCGCACCCGCGCTCGAGACTGTGTTTGACCTGGAGGCTGACCGGATGCGCGACCTGGCGTTTGACCCGGACGTGATCAAGAGCGAGCGCCAGGTGGTTTACTCCGAGCGCCGGCTGTCGGTCGATAACTCGAATCCGGGCCTCTTGAACGAGCAGCTGCAGGCCGCGGCCTTCACCGCCGCACCATACCACTGGCCGGTGGTGGGCTGGCCGTCCGATATCGAGGCCTGGACGCTGGCCGATCTGAGGGCCTACTTCGCAATGGGCTACTCACCCTCGAATGCAACGATGGTGGTGGTGGGCGGAGTCAAGGCTGCGGATGTCTTCCGGCTGGCCGATCAATATATCGGGCCGATTGCTACCCACGAGCCGCCGCCCACGGTCCGGACGAAGGAGCCGGTGCAGCTTGGCGAACGCCGTGTGTATGTGAACAAGTTCGCGCAGGCTCCGCTGGTCGACATCGGCTTCCATGCGGTCGATGCGAAGTCGGCTGATTACTACGTCTTTCAGATGATCGATAACCTCCTGACGACGGGGCAGAGCTCACGGCTGTACAAGTCGCTGGTCGATGGGCAGCAGCTGGCGACCAACGTGAACACGTACCTGCAGAGCACCCTGGATCCGAGCCTGTTTGAGTTCAGCGCCCAGCCGCGCAAGGATGTGCCGGCGGAGAAGCTGGAGCAGGCGATCTATGCCGAGGTGAATAGGCTGGCGGCGGACGGGCCGTCTGCTGAAGAGCTGCAGAAGGCCAAGAACCAGGCGGTCGCCCAGTACTACCGGAGCCTGCGTTCGATCGCCGGCCGCGCGCAGGCGATCGGGCAGCAGGAGGTGATCTTTGGCGACTACCACTCGCTGGGAACGGTCGAGCAGAAGATCAACGCCGTGACGGCGGCTGATATACAGCGTGTGATGAAGCTGTACTTCAAGCCGACGAACCGGACAGTTGCAATCCTGGTGCCGACCGATGAGGCGCCGCCCGCGCAGCCTGCGGCGGCGCCTAAACCGCCAAATCCGCCGGTATCGCCGGTAAACACGACGGCGCCGTCGGTAGCACCCGGGGTTAAGCAGAATGCAAAGCCGAGCGATAAGCCGGGGGTGAAGAACTGATGAAGAGCGCAACGACCTTAACCACCGCCGCTCTCCTTGCTCTCGCCGCCTGTACCTTGCAGGGCTTCGCTCAGAAGCCGGCTGCTTCGAATGAGAAGGCGTTCGCCGTCTACCAGCTGCCTGAGGCAAAGCGGGTGAAGCTGCCGAACGGGTTGGTGCTGCTGCTGCTTGAGAAGCACGAGCTGCCGCTGACCAGCGTGACGCTGGCGCTGCGGACCGGCGCACTGCTTGATCCGGACCAGAAGCCGGGAATGAGCGCGATTGTGGCCGAGCAGCTGCGCAAGGGTACGGCGACGCGCACTGCGGACCAGATCTCAAATGACATCGACTTCATGGGCATGGACTTCGGCGCAGCGAGCACTCGCGAGCGGACAAACGTCTCGGCCGACTTCCTGGCGCGGGATACGGGTAAAGCGCTGGCGCTGATGGCCGACGTTGTGCTGCATCCTACGTTTCCGGCCGATGAACTGAAGAAGACGATCGCGCAGCGGCGGGAGCGATTGAAGACCGAGAAAGACCAGGTACAGCTTGCGGTGGCGCAGTACTACTTTGCGACGCTCTACCAGGGGCACCCGTATGCGCGGCCTCTGCTGACAACCGAGGCGTCACTTGCGAGCATCTCGCGGGATGACGTGAAGGCATTTCATGAGCGTGCGTATACGCCGGCGAACACAGTGATTGCGGTGGTGGGCGACTTCAAGTCGGCGGAGATGGAGGCGAAGCTGACCACACTCTTCGGCGGCTGGAAGGGCGAGGCTCCGGTTGGTCCAGCGGTGGCGCCGTTGAAGCCGGTAACGGGCCGTCATGTGCTGCTGGTCGATAAGCCGGATGCGACCCAGACGTACTTCACGCTCGGCAATGTGGGGCTGAGCGAGACGGACCCTGACCGGGCGCCGGTCGAGGTGGTGAATACGTTGTTCGGCGGGCGGTTCACGTCGCTGTTCAACTCGGAGTTGAGGATCAAGTCTGGCTACAGCTATGGTGCGAGCTCAAGGTTCGATCAGTACCGGACGCCGGGACCGTTCATCATGGCCACCTACACGCGAAACCAGACGACAGAGCCGGCGATCGACAAGACGTTCGAGGTGCTGGACACGCTGCACAAGCATCCGTTTACCGATGCGGACCTGGTGAGTGCGAAGAACTATATTCGAGGAACTTTTCCTCCCTCGCTTGAAACCAGCCCGGCGCTGGCGGGGACGCTCGCGAAGAATGAGATCGAGGGGATCAGCCGGGAAAAATTCAACGCGGAGCTTACGGACGAGCAGGCGACGACCCTGGCCGAGGCAAACCGGGTGATCGACAAGGACTTCCCGACGAAAGACAACTATGTGCTGGTGATCGTGGGTAAGGCGAGCGAGATCGGCAAGGTCGCGACGAAGTATGGGACGGTGACGGAACGGAAGATCAGCGAGCCTGGCTACTAAGGCTGCTCGAGCCGAAGCGAAGCCAAATACCCCACAAAGTCGTCGCCGGCGCTTTATGGACGCAGGCGCTGTTGTCTAGCGGTTTTTGAGGTAATCGAGGCCGCCCTGGAGTGCCTGTTCAAGCGCGATGCGGTGGTCTGAGAAGCTGTGGTCCGTCGCAAGATGCACCAGCCTCAGCTCGCCGTTGCCATTTGCTTCAAGCGCTTTCGCAAGCGCCTCCGCAGGGGCCGCGCCGCCATCGTCCGAGGTGACGATCAGCATCGGCATAGCCTTGAGGCCGTCGGCATTGCGCGCGAACACGTACTCCGGATGCGCCATCAGGTCGGTGGCAAGGCTTTCGGGTGTGCAGCCGGCAAGCGGAGCGATGCCCTCCGCGGCGAGCCACTTGGCGGTCGCAGCCCTGGTGGCCCGGGCGACTGCAGGTGGTGCATCGGCGGGGACGAGCGCGTGACCCGCCATGTCTGCGGGGGAGAAAATGGCAACGCCGAGCAGCTTCGGATCGTGCGCTCCGACGTAGGCGGCGATCATGCCACCCATGCTGTGGCCCATCAGGACGAGCCTGGTGGAATCGACGCGCAGCTTGATTGCGTTGGCGGGATCGCGGAGAAAGGCGAGTGCCGCCTGCGTGTCTTCGATGGAGTGCGTGAAGCTGAAGTCGCCGGGGGTACCCCAGGAGCCGCGATAGTCAAAGTAGAGGACGTTCCAGCCCTGGCGGCGGAAGCCCTGGGCAAGGTCAAGGTTCTTCTCGTTTCCAGGAAAGCCATGGAGCAGGACGACCGTCCCGTGGGGGCCTGCGCCGGCGGCGACGTACATCAGGGCGTTCAGTGGGGCCCCGTGGCTGGGGATCTGAAAGGTCTCCATCTTCGCGGGATTCTGCTTGTCCTGGGGCGGGTCTTCAAGGGCCTTGACCTCCGAAGAGCCGGGAGAACCGGAGCCCTGGGCGCGGAGACCGGTCGAGAAGCAGCCACAGAGCAGGAGCAGCGAGGAAGCGGTCGCGAACAGTGTCATGCGGCCATTCTATGGGGAGCACGCAACTTGAAGCTCGCTTGAGAAGAAACAGGTCGCGGGGCTTGCGTCACGCTTATGGCTGCGCACGTACGCTAAGTGGCGGACGCTCGGACTGTGCGTGCCAGTGGCACGTGGAACGCGAAAGCCAGGCTGGCAAGGCGGCAAAAGGATGAGAAGGCGGCCAAAAGATGCGAAGGCGGCCGACGCAGGCGCGAAGGTGCATCGGCATCAGAATGCATGGGCGTGGACCCCGACAGCTTTCCGCCGGAGCCGCGCGGGTTCCACCGGGTCGTGCCAATGCATTCAGCCGGTAAGATGGACGGTATGGGCGGGCGCGAACAATACGACGTGGTGGTGGTGGGCGCGGGCCACGCGGGGTGCGAGGCAGCGGTTGCGGCGGCGAGGATGGGGCTGCGAACAGCATTGTTTACGCTGAACCTGAACCTGGTGGCGCAGATGTCGTGCAACCCGGCCATCGGCGGGATTGCGAAGGGCCACCTGGTGCGCGAGATTGATGCTCTTGGCGGGGTCATGGGGGTGGTGGCAGACTCGGTCGGGATCCAGTTTCGTCTCTTGAATACGTCGCGGGGGCCAGCGGTGTGGAGCCCGCGGGCGCAGTGCGATAAGGCGCTTTATCGCGTCCGCATGAAGGAGATGCTTCAGGCTCAGCCGGGGCTTGCGCTGCGCGAGGCCGAGGTAGTGGATGTGGCGCTTGCGAGCGGTCCTGATGGAGCGAGGACGGTGCGCGGGTTGATCCTGCGGGATGGCTCGGTAGTCGATGCGAAGGCGACGATCATCACGACAGGCACGTTCCTGAATGGGCTGATTCACTGCGGCGAGAAGCAGCATTCGGCGGGGCGGACGGGAGAGCCGGCATCGATCATGCTGGGCGAATCTTTGAAGCGGCTGGGGCTGCGCGGGACGCGCTTGAAGACGGGAACGCCGCCGCGGCTTGATGGCCGCACGATCGACTGGACGAGGTTTGAGCCGCAGCCTGGCGACTCGGAACCGACCCCGTTCAGCTTCCGCACGCGCACGCTGCCGCTGCGGCAGATCATGTGCCACGTGGCGCGGACAACGGACGAAACGATGCGGCTGATCCGCGAGAACGCGCATCGGTCGCCGATGTACTCGGGGCAGATCTCGGCGGTGGGTCCGCGGTATTGTCCGTCGATTGAGGACAAGATCGTGCGCTTTCCAGATAAGCCGGGACACCAGTTTTTCCTCGAGCCGGAGGGGCTGGAGACGGACGAGGTCTACATCAACGGCATGTCGACGTCGCTGCCTGAAGAGGTGCAGCGGGCGATGGTGGCTAGTATCCCAGGGCTTGATCAAGCGGTGATGTTGCGGCCTGGTTATGCGATCGAGTACGACGCGATCGACCCGACAGAGCTTGACCGTTCACTTGCGGTGAAGTCGCTGCCCGGGCTCTACCTGGCCGGGCAGATCAATGGGACGTCGGGCTACGAGGAGGCGGCAGCGCAGGGGATCATGGCGGGCATCAATGCCGCGCTCGCGGTGCGGGGCGAGGCGCCGTTCCATCTCGATCGCACCGAGGCATACATCGGCATCCTGGTGGATGACCTGATTGCAAAGGGTACGGACGAGCCTTACCGGATGTTCACGTCACGCGCGGAGTTCAGGCTGCACCTGAGGATCGATAATGCGGACCGCCGGCTGGCTCCGCATGGGCGTCGGTTGGGGCTGACCGATGATCAGACGTGGGCCGAGTACGAGGCGCGGCAGGCTCGTGCCGCGGCACTGAAGACGCTGCTCGAAACGACGCGGGTGGACGCACAAAGGTTGCCGGAGGCGGTGCTCCAGAAGCTGAGTGCGGGCTCAGGCGCAACCAGCGAGAGCAACGCGCACGGGCAGCTGAATAACCAGACGCTGGCCGAATTTCTGCGCCGGCCTGAACTGGCTGCGGACGATGTGCTGCCGCTGCTATCGGACAAGCTTCAAGGCGAGACGTTTGCCGCATGGCGCGACGCACAGACGCTGCCGGCGACGATCCGCAACGAGCAGCGGGCAGTGGCGACGGAGTTGAAGTATGCCGGGTACCTCGAGCAGCAGCTTCGGTCGATCGCGAAGATGAAGCGTGCGGAGACGATGAAGATTCCTGCGTGGTTTGACTACACGGCAGTATCGGGGCTATCGCGCGAGATGCAGCAGACGTTTCTGCGGGTGAGGCCAGTAACGCTGGGACAGGCGAGTCGCCTCCCTGGGGTCACTCCGGCGGCGGTGTCGCTGCTGCATGTTTACGTAGAGATCCAGGGGCGGAAGAAGACACAAGCAATAGCGACTGCACCCTGATCGATTGCAGCGATCACTTCGTAGGGTGGGAGCGCTGCGCGCAGGGAGAGCTGAGATTTATCCCTGCAGCCTGTGCGTGTAGTGCTTCCACCCCAAAGAAGTGGCACCCGTCCGGCGTGAGGACGCGGCTGCGGTTGTCCTACTTACCAAACTCCGTGGCCTTCACAAAGGCAGCTACGTCGTCGTGGAACTTGTGCAGGATGTTTTCGTTGACATAGACCATGTGCCCCGCTTCGTAATATTTGTAACTGATGTTGTTCTGCAGGTTCTGGGGGATCTGCAGGTGGTGCATCTCGAAGATGCCTTCGTAGTACGGCGTAGCCAGGTCATAGTAGCCGCCGGCGAGGAGCACCTTCATCTTCGGATTCGACTTCATGGTCCATGCGAGGTCGGGCATAACGTTGGTGCCGCCCTCGCTGTCGTTGTTGCCTGGGGCCTTGTGGTGCATGTCCCAGTTGAAGGCGGGATCAGCGTAGGCACTCGGCTTGTAGGTCCAGTCTCGGCCGTAGTTAAGCTCTGTCCGCAGGTAGCTGTTGATGGCGGTCGTGTAGGCGGAGGAGATGGCATTCGACTGCGGATCGTAGTCTGCGTCCGAAGCCATGCGATCGAGGTTAGGCCCTTGAAAGCGCGTGTCCAGACGGCCGGTGGTGATGCCTTCGGCGTCCTTGAGCGTCTTGGTGAAGGCTCCCCCGGGCACGCGCAGATCGGACTTGATCAGGTACGCGGTGGGCAGGCCGGTGTAGTTGTGGAGCTTCTCTGCGATGACCGCTTTTTGCGATTCCGGAAGGGCTGAGCCTTGCAGCAGGGCGGACTCGTACTCGCCGAGTGCGAAGCTTTCGACCTCGCGCAGGAAGGGCTCGAGGGCGGCGGGCTGGGTGGGCAGTTTGTGGTGGTACCAGGCGGTGGCGGCGTAGGTGGGCAAGCCGATCGCGTAGGCCTGGTCGACGCCGGGGTTTCCCTTCGGACCGTCTACCGAGTTGTCGAAGCTGAGGATGGCGGAGAGCAGGACGATGCCGTTAAGGTCGACGTTCTCAAGCGCGGCGCTGAGGACTGCGGAGCGCGGCGTGCCGTAGCTTTCGCCGAAGAGGTATTTGGGGGAGTTCCAGCGATCGTACTTGGTGAGGAAGCGGCGAATAAAGCGGTCGAAGGCGTGTGCGTCCTGGTCTACACCCCAGAAGGCTTTCTCGCGGTCCTTGCCCATGATGCGGCTGAAGCCGGTGCCCGGGGCATCGATGAAGACGAGGTCGGTGACGTCGAGCAGGCTCGCCTGGTTATCGACCATGGTGTAGGGCGCTGCGGTCTGATGTTCGGTGTCTGGCGTGACGACGCGGCGTGGGCCGAAGGAACCCATGTGCAGCCACATGGTGGAGGAGCCGGGGCCGCCGTTGTAGAAGAACATCACGGGGCGCGTTCCGGGCGCTGCATCCTTCTTGAAGTAAGCGGTGTAGAAGATGCGCGCAGTAGCGGGAGCGTCTTCGGGCTTGGCCGGATCAAGAGGGTTCATGCCAGTGTCGGGAAGCAGCTTGCCGTCCATTCCGAGCATGGCGTCATAGGTATCGCTGTGGCCGACGGTGAGGGTGCCTGCGATGGCCTTGTAGGCGATGGGCTGGCCGTTGATCGAAAGGGTGTGGTCGGTGACCGAATCGGGCAGAGGAGTGGACGGGGGAAGCTCTGGCTTGCCTTCTACGACAACCTTCTGCGCTTTCCCTTCTTTGTTGTCCTTCTTTGGCGCATCCGGCTTGCTGGCCTGCGCACCCGCGAGTGCGGTGGTGAAGATCAGCAAACCTGCGAGCGTAAATGAGTGCATGCGTGAAACTCCTGGTCGAGGGGTAAGGATTGAGTATAGCGGTGGCGCAGAGCTGATTTGGCTTCCGCTGTATGGCTCTAAGTGGTCGGTGCGCGCTATTCCACGCGGCAGATGAGGCACTTCAGGTAGCTGGTCTCGGGCAGGGTGATGATGGCGGGGTGATCGGGCGCGGCGCCGCGGACCTCGAGCACCTGGACACGGCGACGGGCATCAGCTGCGGCGGATTGAAGCATGAACTGGAAGTCCTGGAGCGAGACGTGCTGCGAGCAGGAGCAGGTGATGAGTGTGCCTGCGGGCTCTAGCATTTTGAGAGCTCGGAGGTTCATCTCCTTGTAGCCGCGCATGGCACCTTCAAGGGCGCGCTTTGACTTGGCGAACGCGGGCGGGTCGAGCACGATCGTGTCATAGCGACGCTGAGCGGAGTCGTACTCGCGCAGAAGGTCGAAGGCATCGGCTTCGATCCAGTCTGTCTTTGCTGAGAGAGCTTGCGCGTTGAGCTCGAGGTTGTGGTCGGCTACCTCGAGCGCGGCACGGCTTGCGTCGACGCCGGTGACGCGGGCGCAGGTGCGTGCCATGTGAAGTGCGAAGCCGCCCTGGTAGGTGCAGATATCAAGCGCATGGCCTCTTGCTCGAGCGGCTGCGGCGGCGTAGTTCAGCCGCTGATCGAGGAAGGCGCCGGTCTTCTGGCCAGAGGTCGCGTCGTAGGCAAAGTGGAGGCCATTGATGGTGAAGGTCGTGCTGAGGAGAGGTTCATGGCGGGGTGAGGCCAAGGGTGCGGTGGGGGACTCGCCAAGAGCTTCGAGGATGCGGACGCGGGGGTCAGGGCGCTCGATCAGGGTGGCTTCAGGGAACTTTGCGGCGAGGACCTGCGCAAGAACCTGGCGGAGATCGTCCTGAGCGGTGGCCTGGGTGAGGAGTTGCAGCAGGATGAGGTCGTTGTAACGGTCTGCGACGATGCCGGGGAGTTGATCTGCTTCAGAGAAGAGGAGGCGGCAGGCGTTGTTTTCGGCGGTGTCGGGTGCGAGTTCTTCGCGCAGTGCGAGGGCGCGGCGGATGCGACCGGCAGCCATTTCGAGGTACGCGGCGCGCGTGAGGCTGGATTCGGCTGAGACCATGCGAAGGGTGATCTGCGAGCGGTCGCTGAAGGTGGCGCTGCCGATGCTGGCTCCGCGGGTGTCGAGCACGGAGACGATGGCGCCAGGTTCGGGTGCGGCGTGGGCGGGGCCGGCGCCGGTCAGGACAGGAAGAAGCTGTTCGATCTCGCTGCGGTAGACCCAGACTGAGCCTTCGCGTAGGCGGTCCGCGGCGCGGCGCGAAATGATAGCGGCCGGGCCCGCGTGGCTTGGTGGGCCAATGCGGAATGGCCTCGACTCTTCTGGCTTGGGCATCTTTCTATGGTCGCACGAGGTGAGTTTGGATCGGTGTCGACGCCGTGCTCGATCCGCCACCTACAATGGACCTCGGGGGCGCCTTGCGGAACTTCGACGTTGTGATCCTGGGCGCGGGAGCCGCAGGCCTGATGTGTGCGATCGAGGCCGGGCAGCGAGGGCGGCGGACGCTCGTGCTTGATCATGCGGACAAGGCCGGCAAGAAGATCCTGATCTCGGGAGGAGGCCGCTCCAACTTCACGAACCTCAACGTGACGGCTGAGAACTTTCTCTCGGACAACCCGCACTTCGTAAGGTCGGCGCTGGCGAGGTATACGGCTCAGGATTTCGTTGCGCTGGTGGAGCGGCATGGCATCTCGTATCACGAAAAGACCCTGGGCCAGTTATTCTGCGATCGCAGTTCGCGCGACATCCTTGAGCTTTTGCTGCGGGAATGCGCAGCGGCGAAGGTCGGCATCGAGCTCGAGACGCGGATTGCGGATGTGCGGCGGGAAACCGGGCTGTTTGTTGTCGATACTTCGTCGGGCGAAGTGAAAGCTGCGAGCGTGGTGGTTGCGACGGGAGGCTTGTCTATCCCGCAGATGGGCGCAACCGGATTCGGTTATGACATAGCACGAAGATTTGGGCTCGAGATCGTGGAGCCTCGGCCGGCGCTCGTGCCCCTGACGTTCGCGCCGGACGATCGAGTGCGCTGGTGCGATCTATCGGGAGTGTCGACGGAGGTGGTGGCGCGCCGCAGCGCGACTGGGGCAGGTAAGCGGGAACGCACGGCGACCTTCCGCGAGAAGCTTCTGATTACGCATCGCGGCATCAGCGGGCCGGCGGCACTGCAGATCTCATCCTATTGGCGGCCGGGTGAGAGTGTGACCTTTGACCTTGCGCCTGATACCGAGGCCTTCGCGCCCCTGCGGAAGCTCGGAAGCCGACGTGATCCTGCCGCAGCGGCTACGATCGTTCGCGGCCTGCTACCCGCGCGCTGGGCGGAACGCTGGCTTGCCGTGAACCCACCGCAGGCGACCAAGGATCTTTCGAACGCCAGCATCGCGGCGCTTGAGCAGGAACTGCACACCTGGACGGTAACGCCGGCCGGAAGCGAGGGCTTCACCAAGGCCGAGGTAACGGCAGGCGGCGTCTCCACGAAGGAGCTTGATCCGGGTACACTTGCGGCGCGGAAGCAGCCTGGCCTGTTCTTCATCGGCGAGGTGGTAGACGTGACGGGCTGGCTGGGTGGATACAACTTCCAGTGGGCGTGGTCCTCCGGGTACTGCGCGGGACAAGTGGTTTAGCGCTGAAGGGAACGGATCTACTGAACGACCAGGGTGAGGTTCACCGCGCGCACCAGCCCGGCGCTTGAGCCCGCGACATTGATGGTGTAGGTGCCTGCTGGCGTCACCGCAGGGTTCGGACCTCCGCCCCCGCCTCCGCCGGGCGGTGGAATCGTACGAGCCACGCTGGTGCATCCTGCAAAGCTGAGCAGCAGGCCGCAGACAAGAAGCGAAGGCAAACTTTGGCGCCATGCAATTTGACGAGCCGACCAGCCGCGACTCCGTCCTAACATTCCGCCGAGAGGTAGAACGAGCGCAATCAGAAGTACCGGCATCATCCTGGCGGCGCAAAAGGATGCCGAACGTTGCTGAGCGGTTGCGGTGAGCCCCGTTGCGACGCTGACGGTAAGCACCGTACCATTGGCCGCGCCGAGCGCGGCTGAAGACGGAGAGACGATGCAGGCGGAAGCGGCTGGCAGCCCGGCGCAGGTAACGATCACGTTGCCAGGGAGACCAGGGAGTGAGCCAAGCAAAACCAGGTAGGTTGCGGTCTGGCCGCTGCTCAGGTTCACCGAGGCCGGTCCATCCGGGCTGAGCGTGAAGTCGATCCCGGTACCGCTGAGCGTCAGGGCCTGTGGCGAGTTGACAGCACTGTCGACGAGGGTGAACCGGCCTGACCGGAGGCCCGGCTGCGTGGCAAGGTAGGTAATGGCGAAGCTGCAGGCGCTGTGCGCAGCTACGATCGTCCCGCACAGATTTGCACTGATGATGAAGTCTGCCGTGGCAGACGCGCTGCCGATCGAAAGCGCTCCGTCGCCGTTGTTCGTAAGCGTGATGGCCTGCGAAGAGGAGCGTATACCGACACCGGCTGGTGCGAAGACAAGGCCTGCCGCAGGCGCGAGCGAGACGCCGGGAGGCGCCGCCCCGATCCCGTTGAGCAGAACATTCTGGGTCCGGTAGGCGTCGGACACGGCAAGTATGCCTGTCTCCAGGCCAACATCACCCGGCACGTAAGAGACGATCAGCTTACAGGTTGAGTGTCCGGAAAGGGATGCACCGCATCCGTTCACGGTGGAAAAGCTACCCGTCGTAGCCGTGGCAATGAGCGAGAGCGCGACATCGCCCAGGTTGGTAAGGGTAATCGTCTTTGCGGCGCTGGCACTTCCGATCTGCTGGAGAGGAAAACTCAATGAAAGGGCGGAGAGCGAATCTGTAGCCGGACTGGTGCCGGTGCCGGTGAGGCTTGCAACCTGGGTCCCAACGCTATCGGCTAACGTAAGTGTCCCGGTGCGTGGGCCAGATGCGACAGGGCGGAAGGTCACGAAGATGGTGCAGCCGGTTTGGCTCGAAAGTGTAGTGCCGCAGCTGCTGGCAGAGATGGCGAAATCGCCACTGACGACGACAGACTGGATGACCACCTGGGCTCCGCCGGTGTTCGAGACGGTGATATTCGCTGCTCTACTCGTTGTCCCGATTGTGTTCGGGCCGAAGGGCAAATTCAGCGGCGTGAGCAGGATGGCCGCGGGCGGTGTCCCCAGGCCGCTGAGTGTCGCGGTCGCCTGCCCACCGACGACGTTGCCATAAACGGTCAGTATGCCGACTCTTGAGCCCGTTGCGGTCGGTGAAAACTGGACAGCGACATTGCAGGTGGCTGCAGGCGCGATCGTGGCTCCCACGCAGTCGCTGTTCGCAGCGAAGTCTCTTCCCCCATCGATCCTGGTGACCTGAAGCGGTGCGGTTCCTCCATTCAGAACAATGATGGTCACAGCTACGCTCTGCGTGCCGACCTGCTGGGGCGGGAAGGTGATCGAAGACTGGCTGAGCGTTATGTCAGGAACGGCGGGCGAAATTGCAGTTACAAGAGGAATCTGCCAGATCCCGCGGCCGTAAGTCCCGGCGCGCAGCTGACCCTTTCTTCCATCTCCTGTGGGCAAGTCCGCCGACGCCTGCAGCGTCAGAACGGGTGAGTTGGGCAGCGATGCGCCATAGACGCCCCAGCAGTTCTCGGCTACACAGTCTATGACCGAGGTAGTCACGTAGACCCCGGTATCGAGCGCGACATAGATGGTGTTGGCGTCGTTAGGGTCCACAAGGACGCTGTTTGCCGGTGCGTTTGGCAGGTTGGAAGAGATGTTGGTCCAGTGCGCACCGCCATCGATCGTACGGTAAAGATGCGGAGAGTTGGTCTGGTTCCCGGCGAAGCCCATCACTGTGGCGTAGACGGTGTTGCCGGCGGCGTCGTGCGGGTCTACGAAGAGCGACGAGACGTCGAAGCCGCCGGGATTGAAGAGGAAGTTGTCGGACTGGGCGTTGGTAACGTTCGCTCCTGCGACGTCTGTCCATTGCGTATTGCTGTTGGCTGTGCCCGCCGCGGCGGTGGTAAGAACGTGGCCGCCAAGAGTAGCGCCACTGGTGAAGCTGCCCGCCATGCCAGCAAAGAGGACGCCCGAGCCCCGGTTGGGCGCTGCTTTGTTCGTGATAGCAACACCGCCGGCGGCGATTGAGCGCACCTGGGTGAGGGTTGCGCTACAGCCGGTAGCGGATGCTGCGGCGAAGGGTTCGCTGATCAGGTCTCCGCCGGTCCAGCCGACGCCTGTGGCTGGACCGCGCCACGCGCGGCAGGTGCCGAGCAGGACTTGATCCGACGCAGAGGGGTCGAGCAGCCAAGGTGCGTGGACCTCCGCCAGATCGCCAGCAACCTGGGCCGAGCCGATGGTTGTGGTAGCGAAGTCGCCAAGCCGGCAGGCTGCGCCGCGGGTGCACCGACCGATATTGATGCCGGCTCCGGTTGAGACGTACCAGTTGTCCGGGTCGATCTGATCGATGGAGACCGTGCCCCCCTCGCCGGTTGCCATCTGCGGCCACGGTTCAGTGAGTGAGTTGGTGCCCGCGGAGCCAAGGGCGCCAAGGCCAGCGAGCAGCGTAGCGGGGTCAGCTGGGTCGCTGGAAAAGCTGGTAACCTCGGCGAGCGAGCCGAGGCTGGAGTTGAGGTTCTCGAAGTGACCGGCGTCGCCCGGGTTGCAGACTCCGCCTGTCTCCGCCACGCCATCAACCGAGCGCCACAACCCGCCGTCATTGCCAAGCAGCAGGCTGCCGGCAGCATTGGTCGCGAGGGCATGCTGTGCGCCGGCAATGCGCGCGGGATCTGCGCAGCCGTTCTGGGCGTTGGTAGTGTTGCGCAGGACACAGCCGCCTGCGAGGGTGCAGCGAAAGAGATCGATGGTGCCAACATAGAGCACGGTATCGGCACCCGAGGGGCTGGCGGCCAGGGCGAGGTTGTAGTCGCCCTGCGGAACAACGGCGCTGCCGCTTCCGGCCTCAAGGGACGCGGAGTTAAGCTGCGTGCCGAAGCGCACCGTTGGGGTGGCGCAGCTTCCGTTAACCATGCCACAGGCATCCTGAAAGAGGCCCAGGTCGTTGTTGGCGCCATCGACGGTGAGGGCAAAGAGGTCACCCGTGGCCGGTTGAACGGCAAGCGCGCCCCGAAAGACAGGACATGGAGTGTTCGATATCGAACCAAAGGCGCAGGAGGCGGTGATAGCAGCGCCGGGCTGGTGCGCCATGCGGGTCCAGGTTACGCCATCTGCCGACTCAAAATAGCCGTGCGCCACGAGGACGGCATAGAAGCGCTGGCGCGCGGCGCTCCATACGACCGCCGTGGCTCCGGTGCCGAGGATGGTCGAGGAGGCGACGACATTGCTGCCGTCGAGGACGGTCGAGGCCTGCCAGCTTCGGCCCGCGTCGTTTGAGACGTAAAGCCCCGGCAAGGTAGAGGCGGTGTCCCCGGCGTTGACGGCGTTGCCTTCGACCGAGTTGGTGAAGGCCGCTACAGCTGTGTTAGGCGAAAGGGTTGAGAACGCGATGCCGGCGGTGCTCATACCGACGAAGGTGTGATTTCCGGCGCTTCCGTCGCGCGAACCAGGAACGAGCGTCCAGGTGAGGCCGCCGTCCGCGGAACGGAGCAGACCGCCCCCATAGTAGGAATCGGTTGCGTCGTTGGGATCGCCGGTGCCGGCGAGCACGATGCCACCGCCAACCGCGAGGGCGCCGATTGAAAGTGACGGGGTGGCGCTTGAGCCTGCGCTGAGATCGAAGACCGGCAGGGTGTCGGTGAGGGGCGCGAAGGCGACGGATGCTGCCGGGCCGGCGGCATTGATCGACTTCCAGACCCCGCCGCCGGTTGTGCCGAGATAGATCGTGTTGCCTGATGTATCGGCGGGGTCGATGGCGATGGCGGTGATGCGGCCACTGACGACGCCATAGGCGGGATTAGCCACGCCGAACGGGCCGACGGGAGTCCAGGGAGCGCTGAGATTGGCAGCGCGGGGCAGGGCTAGCATGGCGGTGTGCTGACGGCGGGCGCGATCGAGGGATAAGGCGGGCGATCCTCCGCCGCGCACGGTGCGAGGCTGCACAAAGCGTGGGTTTGAGCGAGAAGAAGCGGCTCCCTGGGCAGAGGCCGTCTTTAGTGCGAAGCTTGAGATGATCACGGCAGCAGGCGGCGTGCAGACCAGGGTCAGCCAGACATACAGGATGTACCGCGCGCGTGCGGGTAGGTTGAGCGAACTCCGACAAGCAGCCACAACTTGGCTTCGTCGTGCCGTTACCCATCGTGCCCGAAACCATCTCGCCCGAAGTCCTCGGGCAGGTCGAGCCATCAACATCGTTCCCATCCGGCGGGTGGTGTAGAAAGTGCACGGCTGCACTGCTCCTCACAGATGCGGGCTGCAAACTTCTGCATCCGCGCACGTGAGTCGCTTCCAGCGCTTCAATGCCCTGACCCTACATTGCCTATCGGCGAAGAAGTGGTCAGCAACGCACGATCTTCGGGGAATTGTTGCCGCGTGTGCCGTTCCGGGAATCGACGAACAGTTTTGACTGTTCCACGAGCGCTGAAAGGTCATATTCGCTGTGGTCGGTGGCGAGAACAACGCAATCGAAGTGTGCGACCTCGGTAAGCGGCGTGGATACAAGACGCAGGTCGTACTTCCGCCCGGCTCCTACTTTCGGAAAGAAGGGATCGTTGTACGAGACTTCGGCGCCGGCCGCACGGAGGAGCTCCATGATGCTCAGCGAAGGTGACTCGCGGAGATCATCGACGTCACGCTTGTAGGCGATGCCGAGCACGAGGACCTTTGCTCCTGCAAGGGCCTTGTCCTGGCGTTCAAGAGCGCGTTCGACCGTCTTGACGACATAGCCCGGCATGGACTCGTTCATGGCTCCGGCAAGCTCGATGAAGCGGGTTTCAAAGCCGAACTGCTTGGCCTTCCAGGTCAGGTAAAAGGGGTCGACAGGGATGCAGTGACCGCCGACGCCCGGCCCAGGCTGGAAGGCTTGAAAGCCGAACGGCTTGGTGGAGGCGGCTTCAATGACCTCCCAGATGTCGATGCCCATCTTCAGGCAAAGCTGTTTCAGCTCGTTGACGAGCGCGATGTTGACCGAGCGGTAGATGTTCTCGAGCAGCTTGGTCATCTCGGCGGCTGCAGGGGTGGACATAGGCACGGTCTTCTCAAAGATCGCGCCGTAGAGGGCGCAGGCAGCGGTGGTAGCGCGGGGGTCTACGCCGCCGACGACCTTGGGAATGCTGCGGCGCGGAGTGATGAGGTTGCCGGGGTCTTCGCGTTCGGGGGAGAAAGCGACCATGACGCCGTCAAGCCGGTCGCTCGCCCGATCGCCTCCACGGAGGACCTTGTTTCCGTGGCGTTCAATGGTTTCGACGATGATCTCTTCGGTGGTGCCGGGGTAGGTGGTGCTCTCAAGGACGACGAGCATGCCGGGCTGGACGTGCGGGGCGAGGGCCTCGATCGTCGAGACGACGGCGCGCATGTCGGGCGTGTGGTCCGGGTAGAGCGGAGTGGGAACGCAGATCAGGACGGCGTCCAATCCACCGATCTCCGCGAAGTCTGAAGTGGCATGGAAGCCGGCGCGCTTCGCCATGGCGATGTGACAGGGCTCAATGCGGTGGATGTAGCTCTCACCTGCGTTCAGTGTCGCGACCTTGGCCTGGTCGATATCGAGGCCGGTGACGCGGAAGCGGTCTTCGCTCAGCAGCAGGGTGAGCGGCAGACCGACGTATCCCAAGCCAACGATGCCTACGCGCGCGGAGCGGTCTTGAACCCGGCTGACCCACTCCGCGAGGTTAGTGGCAGGTGTAAACGGGGCGACGTCCGGCTGCGAAGGACGCGTGGGCTCGAGGGCGCAGGTGGCTCCTGATTTTGCTTCGTGCACGTGAACCTTTCGGACAGGGTTTAGAGCGTTGCGCCTGTCGTTTGCTTCACGTACCAGTCTACGGTTTTGCGGAGTCCTTCTTCAAACCCAACGTGTGGTTTGTAGCTGAAAGCCTCGGCAGCCGCCGTGATGTCAGCGAGCGAGTCACGGACATCTCCCTGGCGCTCCGGGCCATAATCGGGCTTGCCTTCATAATCCAGCAGGCGGGCCAGTACGGCGAAGGTTTCGTTCAACGTGTGGCGGCTGCCGCAAGCTACGTTGAAGACCTTGCCGGCAACTTTGTCGCGATCCGCATGGAGAGCGAGGAGATTGGCCTGGACTGCGTTCTCCACGTAGGTGAAGTCGCGACCCTGTTCCCCATCTCCGTTGATGACGGGCCGTTCGCCCATCATCATCTGCAGGATGAACTTGGCCATCACGCCTGAGTAGGGCGAGTCGGGAACCTGCCGTGGCCCGAAGATGTTGAAGTAGCGCAGGCAGACAGTTTCGAGGCCGTAGGTGCGCCAGTAGGACTGCATGTAGAGTTCGCCCATAACCTTTTGCGCCGGATAGGGCGCGATCGGTTGCGGAGTCATCGTCTCTCGGCGCGGGAATCCCGGCTGATTGCCATAGGCTGATGAGGAGGCGGCGAAGACGACCCGTTTCACCCCGGCGGCACGTGCGCCTTCGAGCACATTGAAGGTGCCCTGAACGTTGCTCTCATGGCTCGAGCGGGGGTCCTTGACTGAGCGCGGGACGCTAGGCAGCGCGCCCTGGTGAAGGATGTAGTCCATGCCCTCGCAGGCGGCGGCGACGTCGCCTGCATTGCACAGGTCGATCTCGTGCAGGTCCAGCCTGCCCTTCAGACCGGCAAGGTTCTGGATGGCGCCGGTCGAGAAGTTGTCGAAGCCGCGGACGGTCTCACCGCATTCAACCAGCGTATGGGCGAGGTGTGAGCCGATGAAGCCTGCGACTCCAGTAATAAGGTAGTTGGCCAAGTTGTTTCCCTTCGTCCTGAGCCCGATCTACAGCTTACCAACGTAACCGGGGCTCGTTAACATTGAATCCGCCGATGGGTGCGTTATCTCTAAGGTTCACCTGCTGTCAGCGCAGGGGGAGAGATGTGTGCCAGTGCAAGAATCAGGAAAGCCGAGGTTACTGAAGGTACCGCAAGCAGCAGGATGCCGCGCTGGTAGTCGCCGGTAAGATCTCTTGCCCAGCCCATCAGGACGGGCCCGATAAAGCCACCGGCGATGCCGATCCCGGTCATTGCGGCATAGCCGATGGCGGATGTCCGCCCAGTAAGAAAGGCGGCAGGCAGGGTGAGCACCGGTCCCTGGGCGGCGTTGTAGGCGACCACCGCGGCGGTGAAGGCGCAGACGCCGAGGACTGGATTGCGAGTCAGGCCGCCGACCACATAGCCGGCGGCCATGACAAGGGTGGGGATGACGATGTGCCAGGTACGCTCCCCTGTACGGTCCGAGTGGGCGGCGCTCAGGAGCATGCCGACAGCGCCCGCGAGACCCATGGCTGCGACCATCCATCCGACGGAGCCGATGCTGAGGCCGGTGAGGCCCTGCAGGATGACCGGAGCGGAGAAAGCCCAGGCATAGAGAACGGTGAGGATGCAAAGGAAGAAGAGGCCAAGGAGCCAAAGCCTGGGATCGCTCAGCACGATGGCAAGATCTGCGCGGACGTTTGTGCTTTGCACCTTGCCGGCAGAGGCTTCGGAGAGGCGCGCCTGCAGCCATGTGCGTTCATCGACTGAAAGCCACTTCGCATCCGCCGGGGTGTCCGGCAGGTAACGCCAGAAGATGCCGCTCAGCAGGAGTGGAGGCAGGCCTTCGAGGACGAAGAGCCATTGCCAGCCCGCGAGCGAGAGCCTGCCATTAAGCGAAAGCAGCCAACCGGCGAGCGAGCCCATCACGGTCGAGCTGAGGGGAAGTGCGATGTAGAAACGGCTCAGGGTGCGTGCACGGTACTCGGGCGGGAACCACTCGGTGAGATAGTAGACGACGCCGGGAAAGAAGCCGGCTTCGGCCATGCCGAGCAGAAAACGCATGACATAGAACTGGGTCGGAGTGCGGACGAACATCATGCCCATGGCGAGCAGCGCCCAGGTGAACATGATGCGGGCGAGCCAGCGGCGCGCGCCGAAGCGGAAGAGCAGCAGGTTCGAGGGAATCTCGCAGAAGGCATAGCTGACGAAGAACAGGCCTGCGCCCAGGCCGTACATGGAGGCCGAAAAGTGGAGGTCGCGGTTCATCTGGACGGCGGCGAAGCTGATGTTGACGCGATCCATGTAGGCTGCACCGTAGCCGAGGCCGATCAGCGGGACGAGACGCAACGAGGCTTTGCGAAGTGCGGACTGGCCGGCGGGGTCGAGTGCGGTGCGAGCGGCTTCCATGTAGGGATCACGGTAGCACGTGACAGCAGAGGCAACTGCTTCGGTGTGCGAACGCGTGAGGGTGCGAGCTGACAGGCAAGATTGAGA
>CAXTUS010000003.1:73297-73588 GCA_964247475.1 uncultured Acidobacteriaceae bacterium
CCCCCCCCCCCCCCGGCCGCGCGCCGGACCATGCTCCACAATTCATTTCCACTTGGGATCGATGCGGGGGAGGTACGTGCCGCTGGCGAAGTAGCGGACGCCGTAGCGGCTGTCCCTTTCAGTCGAGATCGAGAGGAGTTGGGTCCTATACAGGGGCGAGCAGCAATGAGAACCCGTTCGCAAGCGGATGTAGCCGGCTAACAAGAGATTCTCGTGCAGGGTTAGGGACCATGAGCCGGAAACCCGGTCGAGCATGTAGTACCGGCCGCGTGCGACGTCGGGGACCTCGAA
>CAXTUS010000004.1:0-69685 GCA_964247475.1 uncultured Acidobacteriaceae bacterium
CGCCAGCGCTTCCACCCCACGAAGTGGCGCCCGTCCGGCGTTAGGACGCACTTGCATTTGTACTTCCTTCAGCGAGGCTTGATCGTATAGGTCACGCCGGTGATAAATTGGGTCGAGTTTTTCTTTGAGCCCAATGGTGCGTTGTTCAGGTAGTCGTCGATGCCTGACAGCGAAAATCCAAGCCCCTTCCAGACCGGGAAGCCGAACGCCGCGTTCACGTGCGCCGAGTAAGCCTGCGTGTTGTTCCATGCGGGCGAGATGCTGCCGAACTCGGTGAAGATCAGCTTCTTCGGCAGGTTCCGCAGGTAGGTCTCGGCGAACGTCGAACCGATGATGTTCAACGTCGTCGAAGGCGCGGCCGGCGGCCCCAGTGTCTGCTTCTCGTAATGCACATCGCCGCGGAAATCGAGCGTCTGGATCGCCGACTTGATCAGGTTAATTCCCACGCCAGCGCCGTATGACTGCTGCAATTCGAGCGACTGCGCGAAGTTGTGATCGAACGCCACATCGCCCAGTGCAAACAGCTTCGGAGAAAAGTACTGATCACGCTCAGCGCCCGCATGGAAGATGTTGGTCTTGATCGTATCCACGCCGGTCTGCGACTGCGTCCCGTAAGACTGTGTGTAGTTCAGGCTGGTCGACGACCGCGGCGGCAGCCAGTCTACCTGCGGCATCGCACGCACCAGAGCAATGGCGCCCGTGAAGGTGGTCGAGTTCTGCGTCGCCCTCACCAGCGAGACGCCGCCCGTCGCCGTGCCGCCCCAGCCCTCGGTCAGCTTCACGGACGCCAGCGCCTTGTTGAAGTCGGCCGTCGGCACCAGGCGGTCAACGTCGGCGATCGCCACCGTCGTCGAGGTGGTCGGCGACTTCAGCGTCAGGTCCTTGCCCTCTGCAGAGACTGCGCCTGAAGGCACGGAGGCGAGCGCGTTCTTCCTGGTCAGCTTCTGCTTGGCCTTCAGCAGGGCAAAGGTCTGGGTCGACCGCAGCTCCTTGATGTTGTCCCACGAAGCCGTCACTTCACCTGCCATCAACGACTTGAAGGTGACATTCTTGCTGTCCACCTTCTCGACCGTACCGGTCAGCTGCTCGCCATTGGTGAAGACGAGCACATCAGGATCTGCCTTGAGCGCCTGTGCGGGAAGCTGGTTAACGACTGCTGATGCAGCCAGAAGATTTGCAGCAAGAATGTTCACGCGATACGAAATAGCAGCTCTCCTGGGGTGCTCTGAAGTTGCTTTGAACCTTGGAATAGCCTCAGGATAGTAGATTCTCGTGAGCAGCAAAAGCTTTTTCGCGGAACGGTCGGAGTCTTGACCGGGTATGGTGATGAAATGAGGATGTCTTGAGGAGGATCGCCGAGCGCACGCTTTCAGGGCTTTTCCTTGGGTTGGCGGTCGTGTGGGGATTGGATCTGGGCATCTGGCTGGTACGCGGGCGCACGATGGGCACGGTCCAGGTGACGTGGTTTTCAGAAGCCGACCTGAAGGGCGGCAAGACCGAGTACTACCCGGACGGAAGTGGCCCCGTGCGTTGCAGCCAGTCAGTCTTTCCGCGCGGCGGGGTTGATCCGTGCTGGTACGTCGCGCGGAACCCGGTCATCTTCGAGCACTGATCACGCGGCGGCAGGCGCAACCGCAGGCGCAGCACAGCTGAAGGCGCAGCCTGGGGACGGCACACATAGTCTAGCTCCCTACGAAGTGATCGCCGCCCGCGTTTCAGGGCGCTCTTCTCACAACTCTTCATCAGAGACGCTAGGGATGAGCCTTGATCCAGCGATGCGCGCCAAAGTCGGTGGCGATGCTCAGGCCGAGGAGTCCGGCCGAGACCGCGAGTGCGCCGAGGATCCAGGCGCCGGCCACGTGACCTTTGACGATCATCAGGTCGAGGATGCCGAAGACCAGTACCAAGACGGCAGCTTCGGCGAAGAACGAGGAGCAGCGGCGTGCGGCGATAAAGGCCAGGTGCTCGCGGTTCGAGAGGGAGGATGCGGTGTTGACAGGGGTGCGCGTGCTATTTTCAGCAACGAGGTAGAGGCTGGTTGAAGGTTGTGGAAGATTTCGTGCGGGTGACACGTTTGCTGAATTTTTGTGAAACATAACGATCTGCCTTTGTACTGCCTCTCCTGAGGATGGCTCCATCCTTCGCCAAAGTCCAGTCAATTTCCAGTAAATGGCAAGTGACTGCGATCATCGAGGACCAGATTGGGCGTGTCGGATCTGAGACGTTCGCTAACGTCCGATTCTCCGAGCACTCGCACCATCCGCACGTGTATGCGAGCTATCGCCGCAACCCGGTGATCAGTTCGCAGTGACCCTGGCTCACACGCCGCATCCTAAAAGCATGTCCACACAGTACGATGTCATCGTCGTCGGAACCGGCGCAGGCGGCGGAACCCTCGCGCTTCACCTGGCCCAAGCTGGTAAGAACATCCTGATTCTCGAGCGCGGTCCGTTCATGCCGCAGGAACAACTGAACTGGGATACCCAAGCCGTGTTTCTCGACAACCGCTACCACACCAAAGAGACCTGGCAAGATAAAGATGGAAAGGATCTGCATCCCCAGCAAGCCTACTTCGTGGGGGGTCAGACCAAGGTCTACGGAGCAGCGATGTTCCGTATGCGTGCGGAGGATTTCGGGGTCATCAAGCATAGGGGAGGTATCTCTCCCGCGTGGCCCATTACTTACGCCGACCTCGAACCGTACTACTCGCGGGCTGAACAACTATTCCATGTGCATGGAGACCTTGGCACAGCACCAGGCGTCCCTGGCGGGTTTGGCTCATCCTTCGATCCGACCGAGCCATTTCACTCGACGAAGTATCCCTATCCCTCGCTCGCCAACGAGCCACGGATGCAGATAATCGAGGAAGATGTAAGGCGGCTGGGGATCAACACGTTTCCCATCCCCCTCGGCTTGAAGCGGAATGAAGCCGATCCATTGGCCTCAAAGTGCATCCGCTGTGACACCTGTGACGGGTATCCGTGTCTCGTACATGCCAAGTCGGACTCCGATATCAATTGCATCCGACAGATCATGCACCTGCCAAACGTCACACTCATGACCAACTCTCGTGTGACGCGTCTTCTGACTAATTCGGCTGGAACCGCGGTCACCGGTGTAGAGGTACTTCATTCGGGATTGAACGATACTCACCTGGGAGCAGCCTCTGCGAAGCAAGCGCATACACCTCCCATGTCCTCGAACGGGAACACCGCGACCTACACGGCGGGCTTTTTCGCGGTGAGCGCGGGCGCTATCAACTCCGCCGTCATTCTGCTCGCATCAGCAAATGAAAAGCATCCGAATGGGCTTGCAAATGGCTCCGACCAGGTCGGCCGCAACTTCATGTATCACCAGGCAGACGCGCTTTTAGCCTTGTCTACACAACGTAATCAGGACTCCTACACAAAGACCTGGGGCACCAATGACTTCTACCTGAAGGACACCGATCCCGCCTATCCCTATCCGCTCGGACAGGTTCAGCCGGTAGGAAGCTTTCACTTCGAGATGATGAAGGGGGATGCACCTCCCCTCACGCCCGGCTTTGTCCTTGAAGCGATGAAGCATCATGCTGTTCCGTGGTGGCTCACGACGGAAGACCTGCCTTCACCTGAAAACAGGGTCACATTGCACAACTCGACCCCGCTCTCTGTCGATCATTCTTCGCCCGGGCTCGCAGGCGCTCATCCCTCCGGTGACACCGGCCGAACCAATCAATCGGAACGGGTGAACGACCATGCGCCGCACCGCATAAAGCTCTGGTACACGCCGAACAACGTGGAGTCCTTCGACCGGCTGAAAGATCGCTGGGTGGATGTCCTTAAGAGAGCAGGCCACGCGACCGCCCACGTGCCACTTCACGCCTACTTCAAGAAGAGGATTCCGCTCGAAGGCGTGGGGCATCAAAACGGGACCTGCCGTATGGGCAGCGATCCCGCGACCAGTGTTCTCGATCTGCATTGCAAGGCTCACGAGCTCGACAATCTTTATGTGGTCGACGCATCGTGCTTCGTGTCGGCAAGTGCCGTCAATCCATCACTGACCATCATTGCGAATGCCATTCGGGTCTCCGATCACCTGCTCAAGGAGCGGCTGCAATGATCCGCAGCAAGCTGTGATCTCTTGAAGAGAGCGCGCTCTCCTTGCACCTCGTCGCAGGTGGCCACGCCCTTCTTGCATTTTGCATCCTATGTTCATGTCAATCGAAGAAGTTAGACCGAATAAACCTAACTTTGGCTTGGTCGTGGGCTTGTTTTGCCTGACTATCCTCATTGTTCTGGGTGTTAGCTTCTACTTTCTCAAGTTCGACGGCAAGCACCTGACGTTTAGACACAGGGGGCAAGAACCCAATAGTTCCCTGGCTCTTCCTTCCGGCTCGTCTGCCGCAGCCTAAGCTCAGCCAGCGCTTTGCAGTCTCGGATGCAGCTGTCCAACCTCAGCTGCCGCAGCGTGCTTCGCCCGCGGCTTAGGCCTCGTGAAGCATTCGAGAACCACGACGAGGCGTACGCCAGACTTCCGCATCGGCCATCGTCATTGACTGACCAGGCGCTTCGGGAAAGATCCTCGCATAGTGATCTTCTGTATTCCTGCTCGGACTACTCCACCGTCACGGACTTAGCTAAATTGCGCGGCTGGTCCACGTCACACCCTCTTCGCACCGCGATGTGATAAGCCAGCAGCTGCAGCGGCACGACCTCTAGGATCGGCAGCAGCAGCTCATGCGCGGCAGGGATATGAATCACATGTTCCACAAGCTGCGCAATATGCTCATCGCCCTCGACCGCGATCGCAATCACACGCCCGGACCGCGCCGTAACCTCCTGGATATTCGAGAGCGTCTTCTCATACTTCAACACCGATGACGGATCGTTCGGGTCCTTGGTTGCGATGCAGACCACCGGCAGCGTCTCATCAATCAACGCATTCGGCCCATGCTTCATCTCGCCGGCGGGATAACCCTCGGCATGAATGTACGAAATTTCCTTCAGCTTAAGCGCGCCCTCAAGCGCGATCGGATAATGGATTCCGCGGCCAAGAAACAGAAAGTCACGCGCCGTCGAGAAGCTCTTCGCCAGCTCACAGCACTGCGCATCGACCGTCCGCAGCAGCTCCTCGAGCTTGCCCGGAATGCGCGAAAGCTCCGTCACCAGGTGAAGCGAGTCTTCCTTCGACACCGTTCCCCGCTGCTGCGCCAGGTAGAGCGCAAACACAAACAGCGCAGTCAGCTGCGCCGTGAAGGCCTTGGTCGAAGCCACGCCAATTTCAGGTCCCGCATTGGTCGTGATCGTCCCCTCGGCCGCACGCGTAATGGCCGCGCCCACCACGTTACAGATGGCCAGTGTCTTCGAACCCTTGCGGATCAGCTCCTGCTGCGCGGCGATCGTATCGGCCGTCTCACCGGACTGCGTAATCAGCAGCCCAAGATTCGAGGCATCGGGGATCGGATCCCGGTAGCGGTACTCGCTCGCATAATCCACATCGACCGGCATACGCGCCAACCGCTCGATCATGAACTTGCCCGCAAGCCCCGAGTGCCACGACGTGCCGCACGCAGCGATCGTGATGCCGGTTGCGGCCTTGAACTCGTCTGCCGTGATCTTCATATCGGGCAGGAAGACCTCGCCGGTCGTCAGCGACACACGACCCAGCGTCGTATCGCGCACCGCACGCGGCTGCTCGTTGATCTCCTTCAGCATGAAGTGCTTGTAGCCGGCCTTCTCGGCCTGGATGGGGTCCCATGCGATGCGTTGAACTTTCAGTGCGAGCGGGGCGCCTTCGAAGTCGGTGAGACGGATGCCCTCAGGCGTCAGCGTAGCCACTTCGCCATCCGCCAGGAAGTGAATGTTGCGGGTGTGATGGAGGATGCCGGGAACGTCCGAGGCGAGGAAGTATTCGCCATCACCGATGCCTAGGACAGCAGGCGGCCCCATGCGGGCGGCGACCAGAGTATTTGGCGCGTGCGCGGAGAGGACGCCAATCGCGAATGCTCCGGTCAGACGTTTGACCGCGCGCCGCACCGCCTCTTCAAGCGGTATCGCCAGCGCGGACGACGTATGCGCGGAGTCGGCCAGCACCGCCTCCGACTCGTTCGCGGCCAGGGTACGGTCGGGGGTGTGGGGCTGGAGGGCTGCCAGTTCGAGCTCGTCCTGAATCAGGTGAGCGATGATCTCGGTGTCGGTCTCAGATTGGAAGCGATGGCCCTTGGCGATGAGCGCCTGCTTAAGTCGAAGGTAGTTCTCGACGATGCCGTTGTGCACGACAACCAGTGTTCCCGTGCCGTCGCGATGCGGGTGTGCATTCTCTTCCGTCGGCCGGCCGTGCGTGGCCCAGCGGGTGTGACCAATGCCGTAGGTGCCCTGGATGGGCGACTCGGCGATGATGGCTTCGAGATTGCGCAGCTTGCCAGGCGCGCGGCGAAGTTCGAGCGAGTTGGGTGTGTCAGGATTGCCGCCGACAGCAATACCGGCGGAGTCGTAGCCGCGGTATTCGAGACGGCGCAGGCCTTCAATGACGACGGGGACGACTGACTTCGGACCGATGTAACCGACGATTCCGCACATAGGTTTGAGTGTAGCCGAGGGTCGCCTTTGAGCAAGAGGAAACCCCATCTCTCGCGGGTGCGGGGATGGGGTTTCGGTTCTGAGGAAGGAGTGGAGCGGCAGTGTGGGTTAGAAGATAATCTTGCCGCCGAACTGAACGTTGAAGGGTTCGCCCGATCCGATACCGGGAGCTCCGTTGTAGTCGCCGATGGTGTCGTTCAGGGTGGCGGTGCCTGTGCCGTTTGAACCGAAGCTGACGCTTGGCGGAGCGAAGTTATTCCGGTTGAAGAGGTTGAAGAGTTCGGCGCGGAACTGGACGGTGAGCCGCTCGAAGATCTTCGTGTTCTTGAAGACGGAAAAGTCGGTATCCGAGAAGCCCGGACCGAAGAACTGGTTGCGGCGCAGGGTGCCGAATGAGCCGGGGGCAGGCAGGACGAACGCACTGAGATCGATCCAGGTCGCGCCGGGCTTCTGTCCGTTCAGGCCCGTGCGGGCAGGTGCGATCTGCGAAACGCGATCGTTGCCCTCGTTGGTTCCGCTGATGTTTGTACCTGCGCCGATGTTGAAGGGCTGGCCGCCATGGAAGTTCAACAGGCCGTTGACCTGCCAGCCGTTGGTAAGGGGCCGGAGATGCTGCGACCCGGGAACTTCGTAGCTGACAAAGGTGGTGAAGTTGTTGCGGGTATCGAAGTCTGAGTTGCCGTAATCACCCTTGAAGTTGGTGCTGTCCTGCGGGAGTGCACCGCGGTAGGCGGAGACCTCGTCGAGGTTATGGGACCAGGTATAGACGGCCTGCATGGAGAAGTGGTGCAGGTTGGTGACCCGCATCTGGGCCTGGAGCGAGTTGTAGTTCGCGGTGCCAATGCTTGAGATCTGGTTGATGTTGCCGTACTGCGGATACTGGTTGAAGTAGGGGCGCGTCGCCTGGCGATCTCGGTCCGCCGCGTATACGCCCGGAGCGGACTGGTTGATATCGAGCAGGCTGAGCAGGTGCCTTGCCGAGGAGCCGACGTAGCCGATCTGGAAGATCATGTTCGGCGTGAAGGTGTGCTCGACGTTCAGGCTGTAGTTCTCGTTATAAGACGGCCGAAAGTTGCGGTCGACGGTGAAGACGCCGCAAGGGGAACCGGCCGCGCATGGATAGCCGATGGACGACGGGAAGATGGCCACGCCCGGGACGATGGTTGTGTTGGATCCACCATTGGCCGCGCTGACGCTGAAGACAGGGCTTGCTCCACCCGGATTGCCTTCTACGCCGTTCGGGGCCTGGTTGCCGGGACGGTTGTCAAGAAAGGGATTCAGGTTTGGGGTATCGGCGTACCAGCCGTAGCCGGCACGGACCACAGTCGAAGGCTCAGGCGAGTAGCTGATGCCGAGGCGCGGGCTGAAGTTCTTGTAGTACTTCGGGTAGAGCGAATCAACTTCGCTGCCCTGGAAGGCTAGTCCATTGGTGGCGGTCAGCTCTGGCCGGAAGACAGACATGTCCTTGTACGGATCATGCAACGGACCTTCGTAGTCGTAGCGGACGCCATAGTTGAAGTTGAGCTTGTGTGTGAGCTGCCAGGAGTCGCCCGCGTTGAGGAACCAAGTATTGACAAAGACCTGGCGCTCCGGGTCTCCGATCGTGAGCGAAGCAGCGGAAGTTTTGCCGACGAGGAAGTCTGCAAGCGAGCCGGCGAGTCCGGAACCACCGACCTGGCTGCCGTCGAAGGTGAAGGATCCGGTGGCGTGACGGTGATAGAACTCGTCAAGCTGGGCTTTACGAAACTCTCCGCCGAAGCGGAACTGGTGCTTGCCCTTGACCCAGGAGAGTTGGTCGGTAAGGTGGGCGGTGATATCGTTGCGGCCCTCGGGTGGGGTGAGGCCCACAGGATCGAAGCCCTTGATGGTGATGTTAGGTGCGTTGGGGAAGGTGGCGCCGGTGATAAAGCCGAGGCTTTGCACGTTCTGGTTGGTCTGGTTGTCGTTGAAGACCTGGTTGAAGTAGTTCACGCCGATCAGCAGCTGGTTTGTGATCGAGGCCGAAATCACCCGGTTGTAGGTGATGGCCATGTTCTGCACATGGATGGGAGCAACTTCGTAGTAGGCGAGCAGCTGTGATCCGACCGGCGCGACCTGGTTGCCTTGGCCGACGAACCAGTGAGCGCTGATGGTGTCACGATCGGAGAGGTGATAGTCCACCTTGGCGAGACCGTTCCAGCTATAGCCAAATTCTGGGTCATTTGAGTGGAAGTTCTGAACCACACCGGCGGTGTCCTGCGCAAGAACGTTTGATCCCCACAGGGTGTTGAGGACGTTCTGCATCAGCGGGTTCGGGGTCAAGCCCTTGCTCGCGAGGATGGCCTGAGCCTGCGCCTGCCAGCCGACCGAGGGCTCAGTGGCGGTGCCGGATTCACCGATTACGAACCGCTGATGTTCGAAGGTGAGGAAGCCGAAGAGCTTGTCCTTGATGAACGGACCCCCGACCGAAAAGCCGGTGTTGTAGTTACGGACCTTCTGCTTGGTGTCGGAGAAGGGGCTCTTGGCGCCGAAGAGTTCATTGCGGTTGAAGTAGTAGGCGGTTCCGTGCACCTGATTGCCGCCGGCGCGCAGGGTCAGATTGACGGTGCCGCCGGGATTGCGTCCACCTTCAGGCCCGGATTGAGTTTGCGCCGAGAACTGATCAACCGCATCAAGCGGGAGGATGATGCCGGCGATGCCGGAGACGCCGCCCTGATTCACCGCGGGAATGTTGTGCCACAGGTCGTTATTGTCGACGCCGTCAATCTGCCAGTTCATCTGGTTGGCGCGCGTGCCGTTCAGCGATCCGTACCCGCCGCCCGAGTAGCCGCCGTAGCCTGGCGAGAGCGCGATCATCTGGGTAAAGTCGCGGCCGTTGATGGGGATGTTGGCGACGGTCTTCGAATCGAGGACGGTGGTTTGGGTAACCGTGGTGGTATCGAGAGAAATGCCCGCGGCGTCGACCTCTACGGTCTCATTGGAGCTTGAGACAGGAAGCTTGACCGGCAGAGTGTAGAGGCTGCCGGCGGAGACGGGGAGCTTGTCAACTTTGATGCTGTTGAAGCCGGGCGCAGTCACGGAGACAGAGTAGGCGCCTAGAGGGAGGTCGTTGAAGAGGAACTCGCCGCTCGATGAGCTGGTGGAATCGTGGGTGATGCCTGTGGACGTTTCGGTGATGATGACCTTGGCTCCGGCGACCGCCGCGCCGGTAGTGTCTGTCACGCTGCCGTTGATGCCTCCGCGATAGGTCTGTGCGGTGACTGGCATGGCGAAAGCGATAAGGGCGACTGAGCTTAAAAGCTGTGCTGGTACTTTTCTCATGCTTGATGACCTCGGAAAAAGGAACAGAGCCGCGACACCGTGGCAAGCACAGTGGGTAAATGAGAGAAAGGACTGCCTGGGCGAGCGCTCAAGCGCTTCGCCTCTGAATCGCATGCACCGTTCAGGGTGCTTCGATCAGGCTTTTAAGTACAAGGATTGGAGCTACCTTAGACCCGCGCCGGAATTAGCGCAAGCGAAATGTTGCTGAGCAATGAAAATAGTCGGGAATAGCTAGGAATTAACACTGCGCAGACAGAGAACAGCGTTCAAGCCGCCGAAGGCAAGCGAATTGGTAAGTGCGGTAACAGTGCCTGTGGGGAGCGCGCGTGGAGTATCGAGGATGACATCGAGCGCGAGCGCGGGATCCCTCAGCGAGGTTCCGGCGGTGAAGGGGAGCCGCCTCCGATGGAGTGCAAGCGCTGTGATCAAAGTCTCGATGGCGGAGGATGCGCCGAGCGCATGGCCGTGGCTCCCCTTCGTCCCTGACACCGGGATGTGCGCGGCGCGCGGACCGAAGACCTGCGCAATGGCGGCCGCCTCCACCTGGTCATTTGTACTTGTGGCCGTGCCGTGCGCGTTGATGTAAGCCACCTGTTCCAGCAGCGACTGCACAGTGCCGGGCTGGTCCGTCTGGTGAAGCGTATCAGCCGCATCCTTGAGCGCAGCAAGCATCGCCTGCGCCGGGCCTTCGGGTCGGGGCTGCGTGATGTGGTGCGCGTCTGTGGACATGCCGAAGCCGAGGATCTCGGCGTAGATGTTCGCGTTGCGGGAGCGTGCGCTTGCAAGCGTTTCAAGCGAGAGAACAGCGGAGCCTTCGGCGAGCGACATGCCGTCGCGGTCGGCCGAGAAGGGGCGGCAGCTGGTTGGCGAAACCACTCGCATGGAGTCCCACGCGCGCAGGAAGGCGCGAGTGAGCGGGGCCTCGTGCGCCCCGGCAAGTGCGGCGGTGACCATGCCGCTGCGGATCATGTGAAAGGCCATGCCGATCGCGTGGGCGCCCGAAGCGCAGGCAGTCGATATCGTGATGGCGGCCCCGGTGATCTGCTGGTCGATGGCTACCTGCGAGGCGCCATTCGACGCCATGGAGCGGGCTATCGTGAGCGGGTGGACGCGCGCGTCTTTGGTGTAGACCTTGGCGATCTCGGGCTCTTCGGCCTGTCGGCCGTTCGTCGAGCAGCCCAGCAGGATGGCGATCTTGTCGGGCGCGTGATGCTGGGTGAGCTCTGAATCTTGAGCGGCCTGGCGGGCGGCAAGGATGGCGAGGTGCGAGCAGCGCTCCGCCGTTTGAAGTTGCGCAGAACTCAGGGCAGAAGTATCAAGATCGAGGATCTGGCCGGCATTTTTGAACTTGAGGGAGCTGTCCGGCTGTAGGAGAGGCGTAATGCCGCAGGTGCCTTGCTCGAGCGATTGCCAAAGGGCTTCGGGATTGTTGCCTATCGCGGTGAGCGAGCCCAGCCCGGTGATGACGACACGTTGCATGTGTCTACTCTACGGGAGCGGTGGTCCGGTTGGCAGTAATCCCGAGACGCGCGAGCGGACCGTTGAAGCCTTCATCAGCAAGCTGCTAACACTTTCGAAGATCGGCGAATCCAAGTGGATCGGTCTGCGGGTAGAATCCTTGGGCTGGTGGAATGCTTCGGCTGGTGAAACGCTTCGGCGCATCGACACTGCCCAGTGATTGGCTCTCTGGGCTGAGCTTCACTGGCTGCATTCAGATGCCTGGTCTCACAGTCGATCTACGAGGCTCACAGGCCTTCAAACCAGGCGGCGTATGGCGTGTTCTTCGCGAGGTGACGGTTGTAGTCGGGGGCACCATCGCTCCACCAAACCGGGCCACGCTCGCCGAGGGCATGCTTGGCATGGTCAACGGCCAGGCGGGCCTGCTCGCGCGCGGCGGGGTCCTGCGCCCGCAAGGCGGCGTACTTTGCGCGACGTGCGTTCATAAGCTCAGCTACAAGCCGGCTTCGTAGGGAAGCGGAGAGGTTGGGATTGGAGGTGCGCCACAGCCGTCCGCGCACCACCAGGTAGCGGCCGTCCGGCGTGACGTGCGGCGCGATTGGAGGAGCAGCCGTTGGGTGGGGCATGGGTTGGATCGGATGAGCGGGGCCGGCGCTACGCGGGGCGCGCGGACCGGATTCGCTTAGGCTACCTTCTCGGCCTGTAGTCGGTTCACACCAGCGATCACATCGCCCACGGTACGGAGCGAGTTCAACGATGCGTCTGGGATCTGAATCGAGAACACTTCTTCTACTTCGAAGGAGAGATTGATCTTATCGAGTGAATCGATTTTGAGTTCGTCGAAGCTGGTCGAGGGGTGGATGGTCTCAGGCGCTAGAGATTTTGACCGGGCGATCAGGTCAACGATTCGGGTCGTAACGTCGTCCGACATAGGCGGAGTGTATCGAACCTCGTCTGGCGCAGGCAAATCAGCGTCTTGCGAACCGAATTGCACACGGTGTGGGTCCGGAGCAGTACATGCCTCATGGCGGACGGCGGCGACTTCCTGGGTGGATTGCTTTGCGTTCGCTACCACTGGAGCAGCACCAGTTCAAGGCAGAACGCCGGGCCCATCGCAGCCAGGATCGAGTAGGTGCCTGGCTCGCCGGGATAGTTTTTGAGGGTGTCCTCAAGCACGCAAAGAACAGACGCGGCGGAAAGGTTGCCAACCTCAGACAGTGACTTCCAGCTCAGAGCGAGAGCATCCGGGCCGAGGTCGAGCGCCTTCTCGGTTGCTTCAAGAACCTTGGGACCGCCCGAGTGGAAGATCCATGACTTTATATCGGCGAGGGTAAGGTCCTGACTCTCAAGGAACTTATCGACGTCCGAGCGCAGGTTATCAAGCACCACCTTCGGAACATCTGGAGAAAGCACGATGCGGAAGCCGGTATCGCGGATGTCCCAGCCCATGATGTGCTCGGTGTGACGGTAGAAGGTGGAGCGGGTGGCAAGGATCTTCGGCGCGCGAGCGGGCGGCGTAGGTAGGACGGCGTCATCGCCGGCCAGGACGACGGCGGCGCAGCCGTCTCCGAATAGCCCGCAGGAGATGAGGTTCGCGATCGACTGATCGTCGTCCTGCCAGGTGAGCGAGCAGAGCTCGACAGATAGAAGAAGTACGATCTCTTTCGGGTGGCCCGCGAGGTAGTCAGACGCACGTGCGATCCCCGCGGCTCCGGCAACGCAGCCGAGGCCAAAGATCGGGGTGCGTTTGATACTGGTGGGGAATGGCATCCGGTTGATCAGGCGGGCGTCTATCGTCGGCGACGCGATCCCGGTAACAGAAGCGAAGAAGATGGCGGAGATGTCTGCCGGTCCCAGGCCTAGCGGAGCCAGGGCTCGGTCGATTGCCTTCTCGCCCAGTTCGACGGCTGCGGTGATCCATGCGTCATTGGTCTGCTTGAAGCCCTTCAGCTCCGGGTAACGTTCGATGGGCAGGACGAAGTAGCGGGTGTTGACGCCGCAGTTGGCATGCAGGCGGGTCAGCAGGCGGGGCTCGGGGAGCTTGTCTCCCCAACGTGCGACAAGGGTCTCGGCGATCTCGGTCTGGGTGTAGCGGTGTGGCGGGAAGGCGGTTCCGACTGAAGCGATCTGCATGAAATCCTTTAGGTTACCGTGGCTGCGGGCGCCTGGTGAACGCACACTTTCCATTTTAGATGCAAGGTTTGGGGGTTGGCCCCTGATGGTGACTCGGGTGAAAGTTGTGAAGCGAACTGAGACAGGGTCAAAGGACTCCGCCTTCGATCTCGATTTCGCCGGAAGGGTAGGCTTGTAAAAGAAGTGCGGAGGTGTGGATGAAGAATGCACGGCGCTTGATCGTGGTGGCACCGGCCGTTGCGCTGGTGGTCCTGATGGTGATGCTGTTCGTGGACCGCGGCGCGATGGAGCAGCTTGCATTCCTGAAACACGGCAAGACGCAGAGCACGCTGGTAGACCAGAGACCCTATGAGACGGCCCGGACACTGGCGGCGTTAGCAGTCTCCGCAGAAGAACAGAGCTTTGCGCAGGATGCCCTGCGAATTGCCGACCACGAGGTCGACCAGGCCTTTGCGATGGCTCTGCGAAAGGCGGAGGTGCAGCAGAGAACGCTTTCCGGCCAGCCTCTGACGCTGTCGAAGCGCGTCGATGAACTGAAGGCCCTGGTGAAAGACGACCAGGCACGGGTTGATGGGCTGACCGCCACTGCGAAGGCTGCAGGATCGGCAGGCACGTCGGGCGATGATCTTGACGTGGCGCAGGCGCAGTTGGGGCTCGACCAGGATGAGCTTGCGGACTCAGTGGGCGACCTGGCGCGTGCGACCGGCGATCAGCGGCAGCAGATCCAGCAGGAGCTTTCGGCGCGCGAAGCGTCCATGAAAAAGGCTGACGTTGCGGGGCCTCAGAAGCAAACGGCGGTAGCCTCGGCGAAGCAGTACGGGACCCTGCTGGGGAGGGCGAACGCTTGGTTCATGCAGCGAAGCCGGGCGGACCTGCTGGCCCAGGCTGAGCAGCAATCGAAAGCAGACGCGGCGGCGATCGATGCCGAGCACGACAAGCTTGAGAAGGCGAACGAGAACAGCGGCGCGAACGGCATGGCATCGACGGGTTCCGATCGGGTCAAGCTGCTGAAGGTGCTTGCGGCGCGCAAAGTGATGATGAGCATCCTCGACGACCGGCAACAGGCGCACCTGCAGCTTGCTGATATTTATAGGCGCTGGCAGGCACAGGTCTGGGTGCAGCACCACATTGTGAGCTACCTGCTGCTCGAATCGTTTACGGCGATGGCGCTGATTCTGCTGGTCGCTTCGCTGGCTGCCGTGCTCGGGCAGATGGCCATCGCAAAGATCTCTTCTGATGCACGTCGCGTCCGTACCCTCGACACTATCGTGGTGCTCGCGGCGGAGGTGTTTGCGCTGGTGGCGGTGGCTCTGGTGGTCTTTGGTACACCAGAGCAGATGCCGACGATCCTGGGATTTGCAACGGCAGGCGTGACGGTCGTATTTCAGGACTTCATCCTTGCCTTCTTTGGCTGGTTCAGGCTGATGGGCAAGAACGGAGTGCGGGTAGGCGACTGGGTCGAGATCGACACGGTTTCAGGTGAGGTTGCGGAGATCTCGCTCTTCCACACGGTGCTGCTCGAGACCGGCAACTGGACGACGAAGGGTCATCCTACTGGGCGCCGGAAGAGCTTTTCGAATAGCTTCGCGCTACGCGGGCAGTTCTTCAACTTCTCGACCCACGGCCAGTGGATGTGGGACGAAATCAGCCTGAACGTGCCTGCAACGGCCAACGCGTACGAGTTGATCAAGCAGATGGCTACAGCGGTCGACCAGGAGATCGAGGCCGACACCGAGCAGGCTGAGCGCGAGTGGCAGCGCGTGGCGAAGAATATCGGCGTGGGGCAGTTTAGCGCAAAGCCCACGGTTGAGTTGCGGCCAGCAGCGGCGGGTGTGGACGTTGTGGTTCGCTTTGTAACGCGAGCGAGCGAGCGATTCGCAACGCGCAACAAGATCAATGGACGGCTACTCGAACTCATGGAGGGAACGGGGAGGCCGGAGGCTACACCTTAGCCTCACAGTGAGGATCGAGGATCTAGGGAGTTTCGGCCGGTGCGAAGCCAGGATGATGGGAGATCAGGGGGTCGAGCAGGGCGTAGGAGATCTCCGATCCGCAGAAGACACAAGGTGTGCTCTGGACCTCCATGGTTTGGTCGCCGTCGGTGAAGAAGGGGAAGGAGCGCAGGCACTCCTGACAGTTGAGCAGGATGTATGGGCCTACGATGGGATTGCCGCGGCGCGTTACCCAGAGGGCCACGGGGGATTCGCCAGAGGTATCCTCGACGCTTGATACCGAATCCTCATGCGGGCCTCGCTCAAGAGTTTCGCCGTTCGCACCAGCCGCCGGGGACTTGGCCAGTATGCCTTCGATGACGTCGACCAGGGTGCTGATATGGCGTCCGCTTTTTTCGTAAAAGGCATCGGCCGAGACGCCTTGCGGAACGGAGTCGCCTGAGAAGGCGCCGCTCATGGCAATTACGTGGATGTGCGGGAACCTGCGGCGAACTACCGAAAGAAGCTCGAAGCCAGTCATGCGAGGCATGTTGAGGTCAGACAGGATCAGCGCCGGCCGCTTGCGTCGCAGTTCTTCAAGAGCGGCGAAACCGTCGTCAGCTTCGGCGACCGAGTAACCTGCATTGGTGAGGAGCGCAGAGAACAGCTGTCGGATGGTTGGCTCATCCTCGACGATGAGCAGATGCGTTTTGCTGTTGCTCGGTCTGCCGCTCACGTCCGCGTTCTGCGGAGAACTGTCCTCGAGGTTTTCCGGATGTCGTCTCTCGTTTTCCTGCGGAATGCGTGGATCCATGATTCAGTTGCTCCCCAGCCAGTTATGACGCCGCGGAGCAGGCTCAGGATGGCAGGGGTAAGTGGCTGACGGGATCATCTTTAGCGTACTGGAAGGGTTGTATCTAAGGTCGATTTGAACGAATCAATGAAGACGGCATCAGTCAGGGGCCGTGGCGTGATGACACACGCGTCAGTCGCCGCCCACGCTGGAGGCAGGTAGGGTGCGGAGGATGGCAGGCAGGTAGCGCTGCCGGCTTGGGTCCGGACTGAGTTCACCGGCGGCTCCAAGTCTCCTGCCCAGGAAGCTGAGACAAGCGGAGCCGGGCCAAGACCCTCGAGCGGTGAAAGGTCTGCGCTTAGGCACGGAGGCTTCAGTGCAGGTGGGCGAGGAGGCGTGGCGCAAGGAGCCAAAGAGCGCCCATTGCGGCAGATAGCAGGATAGCGACTACCAGCAGGTGGTTGGCGCGGCGGTTTGAGGGTTCTGCCATGAAGCCTTCATCTTAGGTCAGTATCGACTGATTCTCCTTGCGCAATGCAGGTGCCCTGCGCGGATGAGCCAGTCATCAAGTCGGCAGGGCACGAGGTTAGCAAGGTTGGTTAAAGAGCAGCAGCAGCAGCTTTATTTGGTCTCGTAAAACTCAAAGATCGTGGTGGTGCGGTTGGTGGCGCCAGGATTGAGGGTCGTGGTGGGGAAGGCGGGGTGGTTGGGCGAGTCCGGGTAGTGCTGCGTCTCGAGGCAGAAGCCGGCGTGCTTCTGAATCGCAACTCCGTCGCGATTTTTGAGCGAGCCGTCGAGGAAGTTGCCGGTGTAGAACTGTACGCCCGGCTCGGTGGTGTAAACCGTGAGGGTGCGGCCACTGCCGGGGTCAACCACCTTGGCGGCAGGATGAGTGAGCGACGCTGGGCCGGTCAGGATCCAGTTGTGATCGTAGCCGCCGGCCATCTTCAGCTGATCGTTGGCTGCGTTGATGCGGGCGCCGATTGGGGTCGGCTTGCGGAAGTCAAAGGGCGTGCCTTCCACTGAGGGCGTGTCACCGGTTGGAATCAGGGCTGCGTCGGTGGGGGTGAACTTGCCGGCGTCGATCATGGCGACGTGGTTGAGGATGTCGCCCGATCCAGCGAGGTTGAAGTAGGTGTGATTGGTAAGGTTGATGACGGTGGGCTTGTCGGTGGTGGCGCTATAGGCGATCTTGAGCTTGTTGCCTGTCAGCGTGTAGGTGACGTGTGCGGTGAGCTTGCCTGGGAAGCCCTGATCGCCGTCGTTGCTGACAAGGGTGAGTTCGACTCCGGCGGGGACCTGCTTCGCGGTCCAGACCATGTGGTCAAAGCCGACCGTGCCGCCATGCAGCGTGTTCTTGCCATGGTCGTTGGTAGGGAGCGTGTACTCGTGGCCGCCGAGTGAGAATTTGCCGTGGGCGATGCGGTTTCCGTAGCGGCCTACCACGGAGCCCATATAGGTGCTCTTGTCGGCGACGTAGCCGGAGCCTGCACTCGCGTCCATGCCGCCGTAGCCTAGCACCACGTCGGCGATGGCCCCCGTTTTGTCGGCTGTTTTGATGGAGGTGATGTGGGCTCCCCAGGTAATGACCTTGACCTCAAGGGCCGAGTCCTTGAGGGTGTAGGCGTCGATGGCGGCGCCGTCAGGTGATTTGCCGAAGTCGGATCTGGTGACCTTGGTGGCAGTACCTACGGTGGCTGCCTGGGCCAGTGCGATGGCGTTGAAGGAAGTAATGGCCGCAGAGGAGACAAGGGCGGCGGCGAGCAGACGTTTTGCAGACTTCATGAAGGGTCCTCTATCTGGTGCCTGGAATCTGGAGCTTGGTGCCCTGGAGCTTGGTAACCTGGAGTTTGGTGCCCTGGAGCTTGGTGCCCTGAGCTTGGTGACCTCGACCGTGAGATCTGTTGGTTGGCATGGAACCAGGACCGTCCGGCCGGATGCGAGACGAACGGAGATCATGGTAGCTCATCCGGAGAGCGCTCGGTAAGGGCGCCCGGCCTTGCTGTTGCGCGGCAGCATGTATGACAGTTTCGTAAAATCAAGATCAGCTACAAGGCAACCTTCACCATCTACTTAGGCTCATACGGTTGATTCTTTAATGGCTCGATGCATGGGTTGTGGTAGGGGCGCCTCGCGGAGCCCCTTGTTCTCCTCAAACTCCCGACTATTTCTTTTCTCGATTCCCGGCCGAACGCGCGGATGTGTGCGCCGGAATACGTTATGGGGACCTCAGCAATGGTTGAAGCAGTCGTGCTTTGGAACGAACCGAACAATCTCTCCCATTGGAATTTCAAGCTCGATCCGGGCTGGGTGCGCTTCGCGGAGATGATCAAGGTAACGGCGGCAGCAATTCGGAGGATGAATCCAGATCTTCCCATAGTGCTCGGTGGCGTTTCGGCCTGCGACTGCGAGTTCCTGAAGCTGATGGCAAGCTATGGTGTGATGCCGTACGTGGACGCGGTAGGCGTCCATGGCTTTCCGATGGATTGGAATCATTGGCAGGTGGCGGATTGGCCGGACCGCGTGCGCGAGGCGGCCGAAGTCACGGGCAAGCCCATATGGGTCACCGAGGTGGGCGTGTCTTCGTTCGGCGCGGAAGAAGTACAGGAGTTTGGGCTGCAACGAACGCTGGAACTGCTTGCCGGGAAAGTCGAGCGTGTTCACTGGTACAGCCTCTTTGACCTACCCCCAAGCTGGCCAGCGGAGACGCGACACAAGGAAGCAGAGGGCTCGGCCTACTATCGTCACTACTACATGGGCCTGATAAAGCCGGACGGCGACGAAAAGCTTGCGGCGAAGCGGTTCCCTGCCGATGGCAGTGCGGGCTTCTGCCAGTGGTTTCACTTTGAAGACCCACGACTTGAGGATGCGGCGAACTGGATGGAACAACATGGCGTGGAATACCTGCGTACCGGCGTGAGCTGGGCGGATTGGTATCGTCCGAACGCCGAGGCCTGGTTCGATCGGCAGATGAAGGTGCTCGAACCTTTCAAGGTGGCGATGACGCTTTGCTTTACGCCTGCGCACCTGGGGCTTGAAGAGCACCACACGAGTCCACCGGTTGATCCGCAGGAGTTTGCCAGGTTTGCGGAATGGGCGGTGGGGCGCTATGCACCGGCTGCAATCCAAAGTACAGAAGAACAGGACGCACTGAACACCGAGGGGGTGCTCGTTGAATCAAGATAAGCGTGAGGGTACGGCATCTGGAAAGCAGATTCTGATTACGGGTGGCGCAGGCTTTGTGGGCTCGCACCTTGCGGATGGACTTCTGGCCGCGGGACACAAGGTGCGTGTGCTCGATGATCTGACACCACAGGTTCACCAGAACGGGGCGCCCGACTACCTGGCACCTGAGGTGGAGCTGGTAGTAGGGGATGTTCGCGACCCGAATCGGTTGCGCGATGTGCTGTCTGAGGTCGACGTGATCTTCCACTTCGCGGCGACCGTAGGTGTCGGTCAGTCGATGTACGAGATCAGCCGGTACATGAGCGTGAATACGCAGGGCACGGCAGAGCTGCTGCAGGCGATGCTTGATACGAAGATGACGCCTGAGAAACTGGTAGTTGCGTCCTCGATGTCGATTTACGGCGAAGGCCAGTATTCGTGCTCGAAGTGTGGTCGTGCGGCCTTCCCGCCCGTGCGTTCAACAGCACAGCTGAAGGAGGGCGAGTGGGAGGTGCACTGCGCGGAGTGTGGCGGCGTGCTCATCCCGAAGGCCACGCTAGAGACCAAACCTTCCGAGATCAACTCGATGTACGCGCTCTCGAAGCGTGATCAGGAGGAGCTTTGCCTGATCTATGGGAGGACCTACGGGATCCCGGTAACGGCATTACGTTTCTTCAACATCTATGGGACGCGGCAGGCGCTTTCGAATCCTTATACGGGCGTCGCTGCGATCTTCGCCTCACGGCTCTTGAACAACCAGGCTCCGCTCGTATTCGAGGATGGCGAGCAGCAAAGGGACTTCGTCAGCGTGCACGATATCGTTCGCGCCAACATGTTGGCGATGGAGCGGCCGGAGTCGAACAATGAAGTTATCAACATCGGCTGTGGCAAGCCAATCAAGATCCGCCAGGTGGCGGAGATTCTTGCAGCCGCACTGGGCAAGGAGCAACTGACTCCGGTGATCACCGAGAAATACCGCGCCGGCGATATCCGACACTGCTTTGCGGACCTGACGAAGGCGCGCCGCCTGCTCGGCTATGAGCCCCAGGTAACGCACGAGGAGGGCTTCCGCGAGCTTGCCGCTTGGCTCTCCGGGCAGCAGGCAGAAGACAAGGCCGAGACGATGCTGAGCGAGTTGAGCACCTACGGACTAACGGCGTGAGAGGAGTAACCCAAGGAGACGGCGTTCTGAAAGAGAGAGTGATTGGAGAGCGGGGGCCAATGAGAGATCAGATGACGCGTCGGATCCTGGTTACGGGCGGCGCTGGCTTTGTCGGCTCCAACCTGGCGGAACGTCTGCTGCAGGATGCCACAGCACGCGTTCGTGTCTTCGATAACCTGGCACGGCCAGGTGTCGAGCACAACCTGGCCTGGTTGAAGACGGTTTGCGGAAGTGAACGCCTGGAGTTTGTACCAGGCGATGTACGCAATGCCGCCGAGGTAGAACAAGCTGCTGCGGATGTCGATGAAATCTACCACCTGGCTGCGCAGGTAGCGGTAACGACCTCGATCGAGGACCCGGGCACGGACTTTGAAGTAAACGCGGTTGGGACCTTTCATGTACTCGAGGCGGCCAGAAAGTCGGGCCGGCGTCCCTTTGTGCTGTTCACCTCGACAAACAAGGTTTATGGGTCGCTCTATGGAGTTCCCGTCACGGTGCTTGGCACCCGCTACAGTGCGCAGGATGCGACTTTCTTCGGCGTCAAGGAGTCGGAGCCCTTGGATTTTCATTCGCCTTATGGATGCTCCAAGGGAGCGGCAGATCAGTATGTGCGCGACTATGCGCGTATCTATGACCTGCCTACGGTGGTCTTCCGGATGTCTTGCATCGCTGGACCAAGGCAGTTCGGCACCGAGGACCAGGGGTGGGTGGCGCATTTCCTCTACTCGGTGCTCGAGGGGAAGCCGATCACGATCTACGGCGATGGACTGCAGGTCCGAGACATTCTTCATGTGACAGACCTGGTGGATGCGATGGATGCGGCATGGACACATCGGACGGTGACAGCGGGCGAGGTATATAACGTGGGTGGAGGCCCGGAGCGGGCAGTGTCGATTACAGAGATGCTGGCTGAGATCGGGCGGCAGACCGGTATCAGGCCGGAGCTGCGCTTTGCCGGGATCAGGCCTGGCGACCAGCCTCTTTATGTAAGTGATACGGGCAAGCTGACACGCGATACCGGCTGGCGTCCGCAGGTATCGAGCATCCAGACCCTTGGGTCTATCCGGCGGTTTTGGACAGAGCACCGTGAGTTGCTCGCAGGTCAGCGCGGAGCCGCGATCGATGCCCGCCAGGAGGTGACGGCTTGAAGTTTGCGCTGGTAAATCCGCATTGGAGCTTCGAGGGATCGACGTACTTCGGCTGCGCCGAACCTCACTTCCCTATTGAACTGCTAGCAGCGCGCGAGATGCTGCGTGCGGCTGGGCAGGATGTGCTGTTGGTGGATGCGTGGATGGAGGGGCTTTCCCCGGCCGAGGTGCGAGCGCGGCTCGATGGCTTCGGAGAGGACTTCCTGGTGATCCCTACCGCTCCTTCGTACCTCTTCTGGCGCTGCCCGCAGCCTGAGCTACGGGTGCCGCGGACATGGTTCGATGCGCTCCGCTACAACACTGACGGGCGAGTTTCAACGAAGGTGGCGATCGGTCCACATGGGTCGGTGACGCCTTTAGCAACCCTTGAGAAGACCCGTGCCGATGTTGTGCTGCGCGGTGAGCCTGACCAGACCTTGCCGCAACTTGCCACGCTGCCGCGCGAGATGATCCCCGGCTGTTGCTGGCGAGATGAGCGGGGCCTGGTACACCAGACCCCGGGGCTGGGCACCACCGACATGCGTGCGGTCGGAATGCTCGACTACACGGATTATCCCGTTGAGCGTCACCAGCACCTGCATCATGTCTTCGCCGGCAACGGAGCGGATCATCTCCGGCACGGTGCGGAGGTCGAGTTTGCGCGCGGCTGCCCGTATAGCTGCACTTTCTGCAACAAGACTCTTTTCAGGAACAAATACCGCGAACGCGACCTGAGTGCGGTTGTGGCCGAGATAGATCAGCTGATTGCGCGTGGAGTGGATTACATCTACTTCATCGATGAAATTTTCGGCGTCGGAAAGCAGGTGCGCGCTTTACTCGAAGCGATCGCTGAACGTCCGGTATCGATCGGATTTCAGACTAGGATAGACCTCTGGGATGAAGCTTCAATCGACCTGCTGGCGCGTGCACATTGCGTATCCTTCGAGTGCGGGATCGAATCCATCACGGACGCAGGGCGTGATGCTATGAACAAGAACTGCAGGATCACGACCGACCGTATTACGGAGTTACTTGCATACGCCCGGCGCCGGATCCCTTGGGTGCAGGCAAACCTGATCAAGGTGGCAGAGGATGATCCCGCAGAGGTTGCTGCGTGGCAGGCTGGACTGAAGGCAAATGGCGTATGGGTGAGCGAACCAGTGCCGATGTTTCCCTTTCCTGGCAGTCCGGAATATGTAACCACCTTTGGCTCGCAGCCGGACGAGCAGGCATGGGAGCGTGCGCACGACTTTTACCTGCGACTGTTCAGCGACAAGGGCTTCAGCGATATCCAGGCCGAGCGGCCGATGACGCTGGCGGAGCTCGAAGCGATACCGCATGCGGAGATGCTGTGCGCCTGCTCCTAACCACCGATGCCGTAGGTGGTGTTTGGACCTTCACGCGAGAGCTTGCAGAAGGTCTACTCGCGTGCGGGCATGCTGTGGCATATGTCACCATCGGGCGCGCACCCGGGCCGCTGCAGGCCGATTGGTGCGAGCAGACAGCGACGCTGTATGGCTCGCACTTCCGGTTCGAGACGCTTGATGCGCCGCTTGAATGGATGGCTGCAAACGCCCGCGCGTACGATGCTGCAGAGGCCCGGCTGCGTGAGATTGCCCGTGACTTCCGCGCGGACCTGGTGCATGCTAACCAGTTCTGCTTCGGTGCACTGCCGGTCGGCGTTCCCAAGGTCATAACGGCCCATAGTGATGTATTGAGCTGGGCGGAGGCCTGTAGACCCGAAGGACTGGTTGAGTCCGGTTGGCTGCATCAGTATCGCGAGTTGGTGTCAGCTGGTCTTTCGGGTGCAAACCGGGTGGTTGCGCCCACCCGCTGGATGGCAGATACTCTGAGTCGCAGCTTTGCCTTCGCGACACCAATTCACGTAATTCTCAATGGCCGGACTGTTCCGTTGGTTGACGAAGAGCAGCCGATACGCAAGCTGCAAGCGGTCTCCGCCGGCCGCTGGTGGGATGAGGGGAAAGGGCTTCGCGTGCTTGAAGGGCTAGAAGCCGTAATGCCGGTCCAGATTGCGGGAGAGGCTGCATTCGACGGCGATCAGGCGACAGCTCCTGCGGGCGTGACGATGCATGGAATGCTGAGTGAGCCGATGTTGCTGGCGCTCTTCCGCCGGAGTGCGGTGTACGTGGCAACCTCGATCTATGAACCGTTCGGGCTGGCGCCACTTGAAGCTGCACTGTGCGGGTGCGCGGTTGTGGCAAACGACATCCCTTCATTGCGCGAGGTGTGGGGCGACAGTGCAATCTACTTCAAAGGTGCTGAGCAGTTGAGGCTCGTGCTTGAACTGCTCATAGCTGAGCCGGACGCTCTCAGGTCGGCTAAGCTGCGCAGCCGGGCGCGTGGCCTCGAACTTTCCGCAGTGAAAATGGTCGATGGCTACCTAGAGCTTTACACCGCGCTGCTAGAAGAAGCGAGGGTCGCTCAGGCGCTGAACCCGGTCGCGTATGCATAGGCTTCGAGTCGCTTACCTGGCCCACAGCTTGCGTTCGGATTGGTGCAACGGGAATGCCCACTTTCTGCGCGGCCTAATGCGGGCGCTCGCCTCGCTGAACCATGATGTCACCGTATTCGAACCGGAGACAGGCTGGTCTATCGATAACCTGCTGCAGGAGCCAGAAGGCCGGCGCTCGCTCGCAAAGTTTCGCGAGGTCTACCAAGAGCTTAGAATCGAGACATACCCTTCAGATAATGACGGTGACACATGGCGAGAGCGGCTGCGCGGCTTTGACGTGGTGGTGCTTCACGAGTGGAACCCTCCGTCGCTTGCACAGCTCCTGCTGGGCTTGCGCGACAGGCTCGGATACATGCTGCTGTTTCACGATACCCATCATAGGGCCTCGTCCTCGCCTGAGCAGATGCGGCTCTTTGGTTTGCATGCTTTCGATGGGGTGCTAGCCTTTGGCGAGTCGCTCGCAAAGATATATCGTGACGGCTACGGATTAAGGCGGGTGTGGACGCTGCATGAAGCGGCTGATGTGACTTACTTCAAGCCACGTCCAGACTATGTAAAGTCTAGAGATGTCGTGTGGGTCGGCAACTGGGGAGAGGGCGAACGGTCAAGGGAGATCCAGGAGTATCTGCTTGATCCAGTGGCGGCGCTCGGCAAGGAAGTTCAGGCGAAGATCTATGGCGTTCGCTATCCGGAGGAGGGGCTCAGTGTGCTCAGAACGGCTGGGGTGGACTATGGCAGCTATCTCCCGAACCTCGATGCTCCCGCGGTGTATGCACAGGCGAAGCTTACGGTGCATGTGCCGCGTCAGCAGTACACAGGTGCGATCGAAGGCATCCCGACGATACGCGTCTTTGAGGCACTCGCAAGCGGGATACCTCTAATTTCTGCACCGTGGCGCGACACCGAGAGCCTCTTCAATCCGGGCGCCTTCTGGATGGTTGCAAGCGGCGGCGATATGCTGCATGCGATGGAGACGCTGCTCAGGGAGCCTCGAAGAGCAGAAGATCAGGCCGCGCGTGGACTCGAACAGATTCTGTTACAACATACCTGCGCTCATCGGGCGCAGCAGCTTACCGGCATCTTTGAGGAGCTGCTGGCATAAATCAGGAGAGCACGGCGTGAAGATTTTTGCCTTCGGATCGAGCATCGTTTCCTCCTATTGGAACGGTGCTGCAACGTATTACCGCGGCTGTTACAAATATCTCGCGCGGCGAGGGCATAGCATCACGTTTGCGGAGCCGGATGCGTATGGTCGGCAGCAGCATCGGGATTCTGATGATTTCTCCTATGTAACTTCGGTGGTGTACGAGCCTGGTACGGGGATCGACCAGATCCTTAAGCTTGCACGCGGCGCGGATGTGATTGTCAAGCACTCAGGCATCGGCGTAGATGACGAAACGCTCGAGCGGCGAATCCTTGAGCTTCAGGATGAGTCTGCCATCACGTTCTGGGACGTCGATGCGCCGGCGACGCTTTCGCGGATGCGTGCGAATGCGGACGACGCCTTCCGGGTCTCCATGCCTCAGTACGACGCAGTACTGACCTATGGCGGCGGTCCCTGGTGCGAGGAGCATTACACGAAGTTTGGTGCGAAGGCCTATTTCAGCATGTACAACGGGCTTGACCCCGAGACACACTTCCCTGTTCCTCCTGATCCCTCGCTTGCGTGTGATGTGGCGTTCCTAGGTAATCGGCTGCCGGATCGCGAGTCACGTGTCGAGGAGTTGTTTTTGCGGGCCGCCGAGCTCGCGCCGCGGCGCAGCTTCTTGCTTGGGGGTGAGGGTTGGGCAGACAAGCAGATGCCCGCCAACGTGAGGTATATAGGGCATGTGCCGACAGGGGATCATAACCGCGTGAACTGCTCAGCGGGAATGGTGATGAATATCAATCGGGCATCGATGGCGGTGTCGGGGTTCTCTCCGCCGACGCGCGTATTCGAGGTGGCGGCCGCCGGAACGTGCCTGCTGTGCGACGACTGGCCAGGGATCGATGACTGCTTCGAACCAGGTACGGAGATCCTGGTGGTGAAGACGGCAGAAGATGTGGTGCGTGCGCTGGACGATCATGACGCTAGATCGCGAAAGGCAATCGGTGATGCCTTTCACCGGCGCGCGCTGAAGGATCACACGTATGCGCAGAGAGCGGCGCAGGCGGAAACTGCGTTTGTATCTTGTCTCCGCGAAAGAGACGCGGCGGCCGCTCGATGAAGATTGTGATCTACGGGCTAAGCGTAACGTCATCGTGGGGCAATGGGCACGCGACGACGTACCGTTCTCTGCTGAAGGCACTGGCCGGGCGGGGCCATACGATCGTGTTTGTCGAGAAGGATGTGCAGTGGTATCGCGACCACCGCGACATGCCTCAGCCGGAGTTTTGCCGGGTCGACTTGTATGACGACTGGGCGACGGAAGAAACGCGGCTGCTGCGCCTTTCGGCTGAAGCTGATGTCGTGGTGGTTGGGTCCTACTTTCCTGATGCGATCGTTGCAACAAGGGCATTGCTGGCGCGCAACACGCAGCCGGTACTCTTCTACGACATCGATACGCCTGTGACTATGGCAGGCATTCGGTCCGGGGCAGGCGCGGCATACCTCGACGCCTCGATGATTCCAGGGTACGCCGCGTATCTTAGCTTTACCAGCGGGCCCGCGCTCTTTGAGCTTCGGGAGAGATTTGGTGCAAGGCGCGCAGAGGCGCTCTTCTGTTCAGTTGATCCGGAGCTGTACCGAGCGACACCGGTCCATGATGCCTATGACTGCGACCTGAGTTACCTTGGCACGTACGCGAACGATCGCCAGCCAAAGTTGATGGGCTTTCTCAATGGTGCAGCGCTGCTTGCGGATGACAAGACTTTCCTGGTGGCTGGGCCTCAGTATCCGCAGGACGTTGCTTGGGCTCGCAATGTGCGGAGGCTGGACCATGTGGCGCCGGCGGAACATCCCGCGTTTTATTCTTCGTCTCGATTTACGCTGAACCTGACGCGTGCGGACATGGTGGCTGCGGGATATTCTCCTTCGGTCCGATTGTTTGAGGCTGCGGCTTGCGGGACTGCCATTGTGTCTGATAGCTGGGATGGGATCGGCGATTTCTTCACGCCTGGCGAGGAGATCCTGCTACCTGGGAGTGCCGAGGAGGTGGTGCGCATGCTGAGGGAGATAGGCGACGATGAACGTCTTCGACTTGGCGCGAGGGCTCGGGAGCGGGTGCTTTCGGAACACACCTCCACTATCCGTGCTGCCCAGTTCGAGGAGATCGTGGCTTCATGCTGAGATCGAGGCTGAAGCATTGAAGGTTTTTGTCCTCACCTCCCGGGACTGCGCATAGGCAGCTCTGGTGGTTTGATGTCGTTGTCGAAGTAGGTGTCTCGCCACGCGCCAGCTAACGGGGTCGGCATAAAGTATAGGTGTCGACTCGCCTCCATGTGCGAGAGCGAAGGGTACGTTGTGCCTGGAGGTCGACCGGATGGGCTTCGCAGGCGCTGGCATCGAGCTACTAAGATCCGTGCAGGCGCAGAGAGACGAAGCCGCCTGGGACATCGAAGAGCAAGAGCCACTTGAGCGTGGCGGTGACGGCGTGCCTATTGTCGTGTTCGCAGCAGGTTGATGAAGGAGCGTGCAAGCATGCGATCGGCGAAGCGTGCAAAGTGGGCTACTGCCGCGGATAAGCGCTGCAGCAGTTCAAAAAAAACCCTCGAAGCGCGCGCGATCAAACATCATCTGCAGCGGAAGACTGCCAGAGCAGCGGGCCTAGCTAGCGGCCCAACGCGAGGACGCCGGAGCGGAGAACTTAGACAGCGATACCTTGATGTTGAGCAGCTTTGGCACGTGCGCCAGGCGGCCCCGTCAGTGAGAACGCCAGGTTGTCCGGAGCCTCTACGCCCCCAACGGCTAAAGTGTTCCATGTACTTGGAGTAAGTAGAAGGTGTCGTTGATCTCGGTCAAAAAGAAGATACTCGAGACGTAGGCAAGCTCTGGCGTCAAGACGCAATTATTGTTTTACTCAGTTCGGTGAGAGTGCGAAGGGTTCTTGTCGGGTTCAGCGCCGCCAGTGATGCGTAGTCGAAGATGCCAGTGGCGACCGCAATGACGTCAACATGATTGACGCCTGCGGCTTCAATATCTGCGGGGGTGTCGCCGAAGACACAGATGGCAGCGCCTTGCGAGGTGAGCATGCGCGCCTGTTCAATCGCTGCGCGAAAGACCTCCGCGCGACTCTCATGCTGATCGCTGTAGCCGCCGAAGTTGAAATATGGCAGAAGACCGCAGTGTTCGAGCTTTACCTGCCCGATGCCGGCAAGATTGCCGGTTGCGACTGCCAGCGTCGCCCCTTTCGACTTCAGGTGCGACAGGACCTCGTGGACGCCGGGCAGGACGTTGATGCGCAATTCATCCCGATTGCGTGCGACCTGCGCGCACATGGCTTTTCTGGCATCATCGAGCCTTGGCCGCCAGGTCCCTTCAGGGATCCCTGCTATGCCCCACGCGTCGCGCAAGATGGCCACATCCACGTTGCCGTGAGTGGCAACGCCGTCGAGGTTCACGGGCTTACCTGCGACAGCGCTCAGGGCTTCGCAAAAAGCAAAGTAGTGCACTGCGTCGGTGCAATTCAGTAGCGTTCCATCGATGTCGAAGAGGTATGCGTCGTACTGGTCCCACGCGCGTGCAGTCATAACTTCAGATTACCAAGCTGCTGGCGCACGGCTTCAACGACGGAGGTCCAGTCGCCGGGCGTGGGTTGGCGAAAGAGCTGGATCGACGGGTACCAAGGGGAGCGATCGATGTTAGTCATCCAGCGCCAGTCTGCGGCGTGCTGAAGAAGCAGGAACGCAGGTTTGCCAAGAGCTCCAGCGAGGTGAGCGGCAAGCGTGTCGACACTGATGACGAGGTCCAGATGAGCAATGGTGGCGGCTAGAGGGACGATTCCATCCCCTGTGATCGCAGGCTGGCTGTGAAGTGGGGTGACTTCACCCGCATGTAGGCCAGAGGGCTGAAGGTGCAGGTTCCAGAACTCATACCGGGAGTCAGCCAGGAGGGGTGCAAGTTCGTCACGCGGGCAGTTGCGCGCGCGGTTCCACTCGCCCGCTTCAAAAGACAGGCCGACTTTTGGACGTGTTGACTCACCCATCTTCTGCTTTGTCGCTTCCATCTGAATCTTTGGAAGCTCAAGATAGTGAGTCGCGACAGGGAGGTGAGCCAGCGTGGTCCGAAAGAGATAGGGGAGTTCCATCACCTCGAGCTGAATGTCCCATACCGGCGGGTGTGCCGGCGCAAGGTCACCCCATGTGATCACGTCTTCGACGCCTTTGAAGAAGCGTGCGAGGGGCAGCAGGCGAGGCGGCACTTCGAAGATAACGCGCGAAGCCGCAGCACAAAGCAGGGGCGCGTAGCGGAGCATCTGGACGGCGTCGCCGAAGCCGTGCAGACAACGTACGATGGCGCGCTTGCCCTTGAGAGGCTCGCCGTTCCAAAAGCGATGCGGGTCCGGTGCTCCACGATCGCGGAGCGCATCGCTTTGAAGCCATGCTGCGGCGAAGTCTCCGGCGAGCATGTGCGCTTGCCAGAGACCGCCGGAACAACGGTCGGGGTCGGCGCCAAGGCGGCTTGCAGCCGCAAAGGCAGTCAAGGCGCCAGGCAGATCACGCTGATCAAGGAGGACTTCTGCCCGGGCGAGCAGGTCGTTCGCTCGGTTCGATGGGTGAGTCATTGATAGAGGCGCTGACACGCTAACCTACCTTGGGGTAGACGGCGTGAGGGCCATCCGGCGGTTCCGCGATCTCCAGGCGGCGGCAGAAGTAAGTCTCATCCTCAGGCTGCGATGCGAGGCTAAAGCCTGAAGAGCGCAGCATGGCTTCCACGCCGGCGCGGTTGGGGATCCACCAGTTGGTAGGGTCGTGTGAGTAGCTTCGTTCGATAAAGTGCATCCTGGGGAAGCCGGGCTCGCCGAACGGCGCAGGCTCTGCGAAGTCGTAGTCCGCGGCGACTTCAGCTATGTCTGCGCTGCCGCGCACAAGACTTTGAAAGACAAGCAGATCGCGGGCTACGTGCTGGTGGATGAGGTCAAGAGCCAGGAGCGGGTGGCGCAAGTGATAGAAGACTCCCATGAAGAGCACAATGTCAAACCTCTCGCCAATGGTTCCCACATCCCACACGGGAAGCCTGCGGAACTCGATATCCAATCCCTCTATCTCCGCAGCGAAGCGAGCCTGGGCGAGGTAATGTTCGTCCGTATCGATGCCGAGAACGCGAGTCGCGCCTCGACGCTTCAAAGCCTGCGAGTAGAAGCCGGCATTGCAGCCGATGTCGAGTACAGACATGCCAGTGAGGTCCTGAGGGAAGGCGTGCTGGAGGTGGTTCCACTTCACCTGCGGGTAGTCGCCGAGGAAGTGATCGGGTGCAGTCTGTATGCCACGCAGCAACAGGTTGTGAAACCAGGGATTGAGCGCGGTAATCTTCTCCTGAAGTTGACGGCCTTCAGGCCGGCTTGGCGTTTCTTGATCGGGCACTAAGTTCCTCCTAGAAATGCTGTGATGCGTCGTACAGCAAGGGGAGCGGTCCAGTAGTAACCCTTTGGGCGGTTCGTACATCGTACGCTCAGGTTTCTATGGCTTCCGTCTTACGCGCAATCTTCGGCTACATGTTCCTTATCCTGATGGTGCGGGTGGTTGGCCGTCGTCCGGGCAAACAGATCACGCCCTTCGAGTTCATCCTGATCTTCTTCCTGGGTGGCCTCACGCTTACCGGCATCGTGGGAGATGAGGTGTCATTGACAAGCGCCTTCTGTCAGATCATCACGATCGCCTGTTGTCACTACCTGATTGTATGGTTGCGCACGAAGTCTCCCAGGCTGGCACGGATCTTCGATGGCACACCACTGATGCTGCTCGAGCAGGGCGCATGGCGCTCGCGCACGACCCAGAAGATGCGGATTCAGCCGGCAGACGTCATGTCAATGGCCCGCGACCAGGGAATGAAGACGATCGGCGACGTGAAGAACGCTGTACTCGAACGGAACGGTGAGATCAGCCTGATCCCGAAGGAAGAGGAGTAAGCGATGGCACTTGATGTGGAAACGAGACCGGTAGAAGACCTGGGACACCGCGTCGACGATGCGATCAGCGTCGGCGAGGATCTTGAGTTTCAGGAGAAGTGGTGGAAGTTCGAGTCGGTGGTGTGGAGTATCTTCGCTTTGCTGCTGGTGCTTGACCTGCTGGGCTTCTTTGGCCGTGGTTGGTTGGCCTATGCTCGCGCTGCAACACCGGACGGCTCGATCAGCCTGAAGTACGAACGCATCGAGCGGACCATGACGCCTTCAACCCTGCGTGTGGACTTCGGGCCCCATGCGGCACGTGATGGAAAGTACAAGCTCTTTGTGAGCGCGAACCTTGTACAGGCGCTTGGTAACCAGCGGATCGCGCCGCAGCCGGAGGTCTCAGAGGTGGGCGGCGGTGGCTACACGTACACCTTTCCGGCAGGCGGCCCAAGTGCGTCGGTAAACTTCTCGCTCGAGCCTTCTGCACCCGGTATCTACCACTTTGTGCTGGGCGTGCCGGGCGGGCAAACGATCGAGCGGCGCGTTGTGGTGGTGCCCTGATGTTTACAATTCTTCACTGCATCGCTGGATATTTCTTTCTACTGCTGACCGTCCGAGTTTTGACACGCAGGCCGGGCGCACAGATGACACTGTTTGAATTTGTAATCGTGTTCCTAATAGGCGGCGTGATTATCCTTTCAACGGTCGGTAAAGATCGTTCGGTGACGAACTGCACGATGGCTGTGATCACCGTAGGGCTGCTGCACCGCGGGGTGTCGGCTGCGAAGACGAAGTGGCCAGCATTGGCTTCAATCGTCGATGGCAAGCCCGTGCTGCTGCTGCGCCGCGGCGAGTGGCAGCAGCGAGCAATGGCAGGAATGAAGCTGGCGCCTGAGGATGTGATGGCGTCCGCACGTACGAAAGGCATTGCGAAGTTCGAAGACATCGAGTACGCAGTACTTGAGCGAAATGGCGGCATATCGGTCATCGAGAAGAGCTGAGGGACTGGCCGCCCTGATCGGAACGGCTATGCCTTCGGCCGCGATCACACTTCCGATGAATGCTGCGTCAGCCAACCCTTTAGTCAGGGGTGGTAGCGCTCCATACCATGAACTGGCGCTCCTCTCGCCGAGATGGTGGTTCCCACTAGTTCTGGCCGTACGTCGCCTTCGCTCCGTGCTTGCGGAAGTGGTGCCGGTCGAGGAGGGCTTGCGAGACGCCGGTCTCTGCAACGTTCAGGAGAACCGTCTGGTAGGCCATCTGGGCTACGTTTTCAAGCACAATGGCGTTGTGTGCGGCTTCATGCGCAGTGCGTCCCCAGCAGAAAGGTGCGTGGCCACGCACAAGGACCGATGGAACTGCAAGCGGGTCGATGCCGACGAAGCGACGCGTGATGGCGAGGCCGGTGTTCAGGACATAGTCGCCGTTGATCTCGTCGTCGGTGAGCTCTTCGGTAACAGGCACCGGGCCGTGAAAGTAGTCAGCATGCGTAGTGCCGAAGGGTGGGATCTCACGGCCGGCCTGCGCCCAGGAGGTGGCATAGGTCGAATGCGTATGCACAACCGCGCCAATGGCCTTAAATTCGCGGTAGAGGTGCAGGTGTGTGGCGAGGTCTGAGGATGGGCGCAGCGAGCCAGGCTTTACGGTGCCATCGAGTGCGACAACGACCATGTGTTCGGCCTTCAGTTTGTCGTAGTCGACACCTGAGGGCTTGATGACGATCTGCCCCGTCTCGCGGTCGATGCCGCTTGCATTCCCGAAGGTGAAGAGGACGAGACCTGCCCTAACGAGTTCAAGATTCGCTTCGAGAACTTCATGTTTGAGTGACTCGAGTTGGGGTGAGTCCGCGAAGCTGTTATTTTGCGTGGACATAAGTAAACCTTTTCTTGAAGGTACCGGAAGCAGTCGAGCGGCGTCCAGCTTTGAGGAGTAAGAGGGTCCCTCCATGCCTCGACCTCGAGACATGGAGCGCGGAAGATACATGTGGTGACTCAAAAAGAGCAAATCAATTGTGCGCAGCGGTACCGCTGAGCCTCTGCTGCAGGGCTTCAAGCGAATACCCCTTGGTCTCCGGGTAAATGAAGAGGACGACCAGGAACTGCACCACCATCATCACTGAGAAGAAGACGAAAGGAAGCGACTTCGAGTAGGCGGCGGCCACTGGGAACAGGAGCGTGATGATGCCGTTCATGATCCAGTGCGTGGAGGAACCGAGACTCTGACCCTTCGAGCGAACGTTTGTCGGAAAGACTTCGCTGATGTAGACCCAGATGACGGCGCCCTGCGAGACAGCGAAGAAGATGATGAAGCCGATAAACGCCGGCAGCAGCAGACTGGCGTGACCGCCCACGCGGAAAAGGACGGCCGCGATGCCGAGGCAGATGGCGCAGCCGACCGCCCCGACCAACAGCAGAGTCTTACGGCCAAGCTTGTCGATGAGCGAGATGCCAAGCATGGTGGCGAGAAGGTTGGCGAAGCCGATAGCAACGGATTGAACATTTGCGCTCATACCGCCGAAGCCGGCGCTTGCGAAGATTGAAGGCAGGTAATAGAGGATCGCATTGATGCCGGAGAGCTGGTTGAACATGCCGATGGTGACGGCGAGGAAGATGTGCAGCTTGTGACGCCGGTCGAACAGGGTTGAAGCATTGTCGCCTCCCTCTTCGCGAAGCGACTCACGGATGGCGTCCACCTCAGCTTTTGAATCGGGTGAGCCCATGGCGGTAAGGATGGCGAGCGCCTCATCGAGCCTGTTCTGGGTGATGAGCCAGCGTGAGCTTTGCGGCACGCTGAGCAGCAGAATCAGGAAAAGCACGGCGGGCAGGACGGCAACGCCGAGGTCGACACGCCATTCAATGGCGCCCAGGTGGAAGGCGGCGATGATTGCATTCGATAGGTAGGCAAGCAAGATGCCGATGACGATGTTGATCTGGAAGAGGCCGACCAGGCGGCCTCGCCACTTGGCGGGTGCGAGTTCTGCAATGTAGACGGGGCCGAGCACAGAGGATCCGCCGATTCCTACGCCGCCGATGAAGCGGAAAACCATGAAGAAGATCCAGGTGGGCGCAAACGCGCAGCCGAGCGCCGAGATGACATAGAGCACGCCCATAAGGCGTAAAGCAGCGCGGCTGCCAATCTTTTGACCCAGCAGACCACTACCCAGAGCGCCCACTACAGTACCCCAGAGTGCAATGGAGACGGTAACGCCCAGATACCAGGATGAGAGATGAAATTGTTCCGACAGGGGCTGGGTCGCACCCGCGATCACGGCCGTGTCAAACCCGAAGAGCAATCCGCCCAGCGCGCCAGTCATGGCGCTTTTGCCGAGCAGCATCATTGCGTTGGTTTTAGTCGAAGCCATTAAAGCCTTTCAGGATTATGGACTGGTTTGTGGACTGGGATGTGAAGCGCCCAAGCAGAGACCATACCATCGCAACGCTGCTTCTTGCGAGAAGGCTCTCCGGCTTCAGGGCTCGACGCCTGCGGGCATGCCGCTTGATGCGCGGACCATAAGGTCGTAGCGCACCAGGATGTCGCGCACGGGCCGGGTTGGAGAAGCGAGCCGTTCGAGCATGGTGGCCATGGCGACTGAACCGATCTCTGCGCAATCCTGGCGGATGGTGGTGAGCGGGACGGGGAGGTACTTGGCGTAGCGGACGTCATCGACGCCCGCCATGCGGATGTCAGCAGGGATGCGCACGCCAAGGCTAACGAGGGTCTGCATAAGGCGTGCTGCGGTGACGTCATTGGCACAGACGATACCATCGGGCTGCTCCTTGTCGAGCATGGCGCGCACGTAAGCCTGGTCTTCGAACTCGCCGCTGATGACAGTGCCCAGCAGGCCGCCCGCCAGGTCTACCAGCGCCTCGTGGTAGCCTGCCCTGCGCGCCTGCACGGTGGAGGCGGCGTTGGGCCGCGTGGCAAAGAGGATGCGCTTTGCTCCGGCGCGAAGAAGATGCCGGGTGATCATGTACCCGGCACGATGGTTGTCGATGCCAACCAGGTCAAAGTTCGAGCGATCAGGGTAGCGCTCGATACAGCGGTCGAGCAGGACGACAGGCATGTCGGCGCGTGCCAGCATGGCGGCGATGCGGTGATTGGTCGCGTCCTTGGTATCTGAATATTCGGCAGGCGCAAAGAAGACCCCATTAACCTTCTGCTCTATATATTGGCGGCACAGACGCTCCGCGGCCTGTTCGCTGTCTTCCCCGTGCGCGGGCGAATGACCCCATGTGAGCGAGTGTGAGCTTGCGGCCGGGGATCGCATGATGCCTTGACAGATGGGCTCAAAGATCTCGGTGGTGCCAAGGTCAGGGATCAGCAGCCCGAACTGGAGTGAAGGCATGTTCGAGGTGGGCTCCTGCACATAGGTCCCGGAACCCGGCCGGCGATTCACCAGGTGATCTCTCTGCAGGGTTTGAATGGCCTTGGCGACTGTGATGCGCGAGGCCTGAAATCGCTCACACAGGACGGCTTCGCTGGGCAGACGCTCGCCGGGCTTATAAACTCCGGACTGGATCTCTTCGAGCAGTTCCTCATAGATCGCGCGATGACGTGGCAGGTCGCCAGAACGCGATGGAGCGGCTTCGGTGATCTCGTTCTCCGGCGTAGGCGACGGCATCTTACAAGGGGTCCTTTATGGCCAGCGGCCGGCTTCAGTTGAGTTCATTTTCACACATGGCCCGGGACTACATAGAAGCGTTTGGGCCGCCTACATCAGCTATCCAGACCGGCGAGGCCCGGTTAATGCACTCATCTGGACGTAGCCAGAACCGTTCTGCGACGAGGCGCTTCTGATCGCATCCTGCTCGACCGGCGCAAACGCACCTGCGGCACGAACGGGTGCTCCTCGCATGGGCATGGTCTTCAGCAACTTGCCTCCCTCCTCTATGACGTACAGGAAATTTGCAGGAAGATCACGCAGCGTGTCTTTCGTACCTGACGGCCAGGCGATCTCGATGCTCTCCGCCTTCGTTGCATGATCCAGTCCGAAGTGAAGCCGCAGATCATTCTGCGAATAGTAACTGCCGCCGCTGCGGACTTCCTCGATCTGCTTCAGCGGCTGCTTGCCTATGCCTGTGTCTTCCTGCCGGGCAGTGGCTGCAGTGACCGTGACGCGTGAACCGATGCCGCTGCGATTGCTCTTTTTTCCGACTAACCGAATTTTGATCCAGTTGCGGGGGATGGATTGATCACAGCGAAGTAGTTGTGGCGGGGCGTTCACGCAGTTCACGACGACATCCATGTCACCATCGTTGTCATAGTCTCCGAACGCACATCCGCGGGCGGGTACGGCTGCTGTCATGCCCGGGCCTGCAGCATTGGTAACCTCTGCAAACTGGCCGTTGCGCAGGTTGCGGTAGACGTACTTGTGCTCGGCATAGGGCGAGTCGAGGTGCGATGTGTCGACCTCCGGGTAGACGTGCCCGTTTGAGATGAAGATGTCGAGCCAGCCGTCGTTGTCGAGATCGACAAAGCCTACTCCCCAGCCCAGGTAGCGGGTGTTGATGCCGAGTCCTGACAGGTAGGTATGGTCTTCAAAGGTGCCGTCACCGAGGTTCTGATAAAGTGAGTCGGTATCGCCAGCGAAGTTGGTCTTGATGATGTCGAGCAAGCCGTCGCGATTGAAGTCACCGACTGCGACGCCCATGCCGGCTTGCGGTTTCCCGTCGGGAGAGTAGGCGATGCCGGCCTCGATCGCAAGATCTTTGAAGGTGCCGTCCTTCTGGTTCTGGTAGTAGGTGGCAGCGGTTGAGTCGTTGGCGACGTAGATGTCGGGCCAGCCATCGTTATCAAGATCAGCCACCGTGACGCTGAGTCCGTAGGTGCCGATCGTGTTCCACATACCCGCCTTTTCACTGACGTCCGTAAAGGTGCCGTCGCCATTATTGCGATAAAGGAGATTTTTGCCGCCATCAAGTCCAGGCGGACCGCAAGCAACCTGGATGCCCTTGTAAGCGCAGCCTGCTGCCTCGGGCAGAGGGGCCGTCTTGAGGTCAAAGTCTATGTAGTTTGCGACGAAAAGATCGAGGTGGCCGTCTCGGTCGTAGTCAAGGAAGGCACAGCCGGAGTTCCAGCGCTGCTTCTTCTGGAGCAGGCCCGCCTTTGCCGTGACATCGGTAAAGGTACCGTCCCCGTGATTCTTATACAGGATGTTCTGGCCGTAATAGCTGACGAAGAGATCATCAAGACCATCGTTATCGTAATCACCGACGCAACAGCCCTGACCCCAGCCGGAGCGGGTCATGCCACTCTTCAGGGTAATGTCGGTGAAGGTGCCATCGCGGTTGTTCTTGAAGAGGCGACTAATAGGCTCGTTCGCCTTGGCGAAGCCTTCAAGCCGTGTGCCGTTGACGAGAAAGAGGTCGAGCCAGTCGTCGTGGTCGAAGTCGTAAAATGCAACACCGCAACCCGTCGTCTCAAGCAGATATCGGTTCTTATGCTCGCCGCCGTAGATGGTCTTGGCAGTCAGGCCGCTTTGCTGCGCGACGTCGACGAAGCTGAAGCCGAGCGGAGTTCCGCTGACGGGGGATGGCAGTGACTTGGGAGCGGGTCTCGGCTTAGCGTCAAACGTTGGACGGGAGCCAACCTGCTGCTGCGGCATGCTGCTTTCCTGTGCGGGCATGGCAAGCTTCAGAACGTCTTCAAGCGAAAGCACGAGCGCGGTGCGTGAAAGTGACTTTACGAAGCCGCGACGTGTCCAGATCATTGATTCCTGTGCCCTTGTCAACTTGAACCCAGTATAGAGAAGGTTTTGGCTGGCGAGCACAGCCTGGCAGCTTCAGGAGTGGGATGTGCGTACGAGAAAAAGAAGAGGGCGGGAGGCGTCATCCGCCGCCCGCCCCTGTTCGAAGTTCCCTACCGTGATTAGAACTGAACGCGTCCGGAGAACTGTAGCTGGCGCGGGTTAGAGGAAGAGTTGGGGAACGGGCCGGAACCGATGGCGCCGCCATTCTGAATGTTGCCATTCGGTGTGCCCCAGTTGATGTGGTTGAAGGCGTTGAAGCCATCCGCCCGCAGCTGGAAGGTAGTTGACTCGCGGATGGTGAAGTTCTTCTGTACGGATAGGTCCGTGTTGAAGAAGTTCGGTCCGAAAGCAGTGTTGCGACCAGCTGTGCCGAACTGGTTAAGACCAGGTGCAGTGAAGGTTCCCTGACCAGGAGAGGTGAAGACAGTGCCCGACGCATCCGATGCGAAGGCATCGTAGAAGCGAAGGTTTTGTCCCGGAAGCCCGGTCACATGCTTGTGCAGAGTCTGCGGATTACCGCTGACATAGCAAGGAGCAGAGCCAACGTTCGATGCGCTGCAGTTGTTATAGCTGAGGGTGTAGGGCAGGCCGCTGGAGTAGTTGACAACAGGGCTGATCTGCCAGCCGCCGACGATCTGGTTGACAAGGCCATTGGCATGGCTCAAGAACATCTTCTGGTGACCGAAGGGGAGTTCGAGAAGACCGTAGACAATGATCTGCTGTTGGCGCAGGGCACCGTCACGTCCACGAACCGCGGCGCGATCCCAGGTCGAGTAGCCTGCATTTTCGCTGATCGCCTTCTGCCACGCGTAGCTGATGTTCAACGAGTAGCCATGGGTCATCTGCTTGGCAGCACTCACCTGCAGAGCGTTGTAGTGGGTGTCCAGATCGTCTGCATAGTACTGAATGCCACTCGTCCAACCGCAACCGCCATTCGGAGCATTGACGCCACCAACGGCAGCATAGTTGACGTCCGAGCAGCCCGGCAGCTTCAGCCCATAGTAGCGCTGGAGGAAGGACTGGTTGCTGGTTCCATTGTTGGTCGAGATACCGGCTATGGTCTGACCTGCATAGGTGGTTCCGCTGTTGACAGACGGGTCGTAGTGAAGAGCCTGTCCGTTGACGCTGTACTGTGCGGGCAGGAAGTCGCCTGCTTCGTTCGGGTTCGACTGCTGGCCAGACTGATCACCAAGCGTATGCGTTCCCTTGTTGGCAACGTAAGCAATCGTTGTAGACCAGCTGGAGCCGTAAGCCTGCTGCAGCGACATGTTCCATGCATCAAGCGTTGGCAGCCGTTCGGTCAAAGGACGTGCGTGCGAGTTGACGATGTTACCCGGATTCGGGAGCAATCCGTTGCCAGGTGTGGTGACCGGCTGAGGTGCAGCCGGGCCGTTGGCCAGGTTGAAGGCGTAATTGGTGTTGTTCGCGTTGTCTCCGCCGATCGGGATCAGGTTCTGGCTGGCAAGAACGGGCAGGTTCTGCGTGGCTGCGTGGCCGAAGATCGATCCGAAGACGCCGATGTCGAAGCTGCGCCCGTACCCGGTGCGGATGACCGTGCCTTTGATGGGTTCATACGCGATACCGATTCTCGGGTTGAAGGCAAACTTCGGCGTCCCGATGTTCATGTTGCTCTTGACTCCGCCGACGCCCGCTACCTGCAGGTAGCCAGTGTCAAGGTTGAGGAGCGATCCATTCCCTGCGGCGTTGATCGTCTCAGGCGCGTAGTACTCGTAACGCAGACCAACGTTGATGGTTAGGTTCTCCTTGGCACGCCATGTGTCCTGCGCGTAGCCGAAGTACCTCTTCTGAAACTCCTTTGCGTTAGTCGAGGTGCTGACGTACCGGCCGAACGTTGCCACATCGCCAAGCGCGAAGGTGGCGAAGCTGAGGCCTGTGGTGTAAGGCGCCTTCGGGTCCGGGTTGCCATTGCTCGTAGGTCCTGTACCGATGTTCATGATTCCGGTGCGATCGGTGTCGGAAGGAAAGCGCAGGTTGCGGGCGTAGCGAAGATCAGCGCCGAACTTCACAGAGTGGTTGCCGAGCGTCTTGGTCCAGTTGTTGGCAAGTTGGAACTGATCCTCATGCTCGCGAAGAGGGCAGTTGCAATGCGTCCAGCCAAGTCCCTGCCCGTAAACTGAGGAACTGTTGCCGTTCCCGTAAGAGCCTGGGTCCTCGAGCGCAAATCCCGGCGCGCCGCTGGTGATAATGTCTCCCTGATTCAGCCCCGGAATGCCGAGCTGACTCGCGAAGTTCACACCCTCGTTGTATTTGTGGGTGCTGATGTTGTAGCGGAAGTAGCCCGCGCGCACGTCGAAGACGAGCTTGGCATTCACCGCCACGTCAACTCCGGCCGCAACGCTGGTGTTTTTGCCTTCAGAGTTGCCCGAGTACCCGTTCAGTCCAAAGCCCTTCCCGCCGGCTGCTCCGAAGATCGGATTACCGCTGAGCAAGTCGGTGAAGCGGCTGAAGCGACCGAAGATGTGGGTGGTGGCGCTGTAGGCATAGTCGCCGCGCACATCATACTGATCGTCGTTCAAACTGCCCTGACCGCTGGCGGCATAGTTATTGACCAGGCCGCCGAGGCTGCCGGCCGTGTTTGGCTGGTAGGGCTGGAGGAGCTTGAGGAAGTTGAGGAACTGCGGCGAAACCTGGGCTGCTGGAATGACGTTGCCGGCAAAGGGAACAGGAGCTCCGACCGTACCCGTCACCGGGTTCTTGGGGCTGGAGAAGATGTACTGATTATTCGCCGCGTGATTCGTGGGATCGGAGAAGTAGCGCGCGTACTCACTGAAGTCACATCCGGGAACACCCGTGATGGTCGGCGCCAGGCCCAGGCAGGAGTTCACGAGCTGTGTTGTGGGCACGGTCTCGATGTTTGCGAGGCCGACCTTCTGGCGGACGCCCTGATAGTCCATGAAGAAAAACAGCTTGTCATGCAGAATGGGGCCACCCAGTGACCCGCCAAACTGGTTCTTCAAGCCACCTGGAAACGGATTGATGGGAGTGAGGCTTGAGCGCGGCTGGGTGAATGGATCGGTTGCCAGATTCGCGTTGCTCTCCCGATAGTCAAACGCTGAGCCGTGGAACTTGTTCGAACCAGACTTGGTCTGGGCGGTGATAACAGAAGAGACCGCCTTTCCGAACTCGGCGTCGAAATTTTGCGTCGTGATCTTGGTTTCGGAGAGCGAATCGGCATTCGGATTGATAACAATGATCCCGAGGATCGGATCCTGGTTGTCGGTGCCGTCCAACTGGTACGCGACGCCGGCAAAAGCCTGACCATCAACTTCGATCTGCTTGGAGCCTTGCGGGTTCTCGCTCGCCGCGTGACCCCAGCCCAGCTGCTGCGCACCGGGCAGGAGGAGTTGCAGGTTGGTGAAGTTGCGATCAGGAATCGGGAGGTCGACGATCTGCTGAGCATTGAACTCTGTCGACACGTCAGCCCGATCCGTCTTCAACTGTGCAACCTGGTCTGCGCTCACTTCAACAACCTGCTCGGAACCGCCCACGGTCAGCACCGCTGTGACCTTGGGAGAGGTGTCGGCAAAGACCTGCAGATCGTTCTGCTGATAGCCCTTGAAGCCGGTCGCCGAGACCTTGATCGAGTACGTGTCCGGGATGAGGTGATCGGCGGTGAACTGGCCACTTTCGTTGGACTGGATAGTGACTGAGGTGCCCTTACCCACGTCGGTGACAACCACAGTCGCATTCGGGATAGCGGCGCCTGTTGAATCCGCGACTGTTCCGAGAATCTGGCCGTAGACAGCCTGCGCAGATGCACTGTGCACCGACGTAGAGAGCATGACTGCAGTCGTTGCAAGGAGTCCTGCCCGGGTGTGGGCCCTCCAGTAGTTCGTCATTCTGATCCTCCTCAAAATTACTGCTTCGTACGCACTCTGCTTCTCGTCGCGCTAGTCCCTGGAGCGAAAAGGTCCTGGGCTTGCGTCTCACTGACGATTCCCTAGAGATCAGCGGAAACAGGGTTCTTTGTGCGACGTGAACATTACCGAGGGAAGGTCATACCTGTCAACCAACTTCTGCAGACATTTGAGTAAACGCTTCCCTGTAAATGTCATGACAGATCGACCTTGAAGCTCGGATTTAGCTGCTAAAACGATTTAATCTCAACCTTTCGGTTGAATATACGATGGACAACGTGATGGACTTCGGGCTTCGCGGCAAGATGCCGGGTCCGGGAGTCATATTTCATCCCAGAATGCCTGCTATGACATATTCCAGCCTTTGCAGCCGCGATGCTATAGTTCTGGCGAACGTCCGGAGGGTCCTTCATGAGTTTCACTGTTTCCGCGCACGGCCGGCAGAGCCGCCCTGCGAGCACATTCGCTCTGCGCGCGAGGCGCCTTCTTGCAACCGCCCTCGTCGGCCTGGGGGTCACGCTCCTAAGCGCAAACCTTGCTGATGCACAGGCGCAGGCGAAGGCTGACCCTTGGTGGAAACATGCGGTGGTGTATGAGATCTATCCACGTTCGTTCCAGGATTCGAACGGCGATGGGGTCGGCGATCTAAACGGGATTACGTCTCGTCTTGACTACCTGAAAACGCTGGGTGTCGACGCGCTTTGGATCTCGCCGATGTACCCTTCGCCTCAGGTTGATTTCGGCTATGACATCTCAGACTACGTGTCAGTTGACCCGCAGTATGGCACGGTCTCAAATATGGATAAGCTGATTGCGCAGGCCAAGCAGCGGCAGATTCGCGTTTGCCTGGACATGGTGCTTAACCATACTTCCGATAAGCACCAGTGGTTTATTGATGCGGCAAGCTCGCGCACCGATCCGAAGCACGACTGGTACGTGTGGAACGATGGCAAGCCAGGCACCGGCCCGAATGCGCATGAGGGCAAGATACCTCCGAACAACTGGATCTCGATCTTTGGTGGATCGGCCTGGGAGTGGGTACCGGCAGTTCATCAGTTCTACTATCACAAGTTCTACAAGCAGCAGCCGGATCTGAACTGGACCAACCCGAAGGTTGAGAAAGCGATGTTCGATGCCATGCGGTTCTGGCTTGACCGTGGCATCGCCGGCTTCCGGCTGGACGCGATCCCTACGCTGTTCGAAGACCCGCAATTGCGCGATGACAAAGTGCTGGGAGGCACGAACGCGCAGGGCGATCAGATCCTCGACGATGCCATGACGAGCAACCTGCCGCAGGTTCACGACGTGGTGCGCAGGATGCGTAAGATGATCGACAGCTATCCGGGTAATCGTGTGCTAATTGGCGAGACCTACCTGCCCAACACCATTGAGCTCGATAAGTGGTACGGCGGCGAAAAACAGGACGAGCTGCAGCTTCCCATGGATATGCTGGTCGGCTTCTACAATAAGCTCGATGTGCCTACCTTCCGTCGGTACATCGAAGAGGCCGAGACGCAGGTGCATAAGTCTCAGCCAATGTTCGTCTTCGATAACCACGATAACGTCCGCGCCATCGATCGCTATGGCGATGGCGTGCACAACATGCAAATCAACAAGATGCTGGCAACGCTGCTCTTCACCACAAAAGCCACTGCGCTGATGTACTACGGCGAGGAGCTCGGGATGCCGACGACTACGCCTGCGCGTCGCGAAGATGTGAAGGATCCGATTGGCATCACGGGCTGGCCGAAGGAGAAAGGTCGCGATGGCGAGCGGACTCCGATGCAGTGGACGGCGGGTCCGCAGGCGGGCTTCAGCACGAATCCGCAGACGTGGCTGCCGATTCCTCCTAACTACAAGACGTTGAATGTAGAGGCTGAGTCGAAGGATCCCAACTCGCAGCTGGCCTGGTTCAAGAAGCTGATTGCGTTGCGCAGAGAGAATGCCTCGCTGCGCGATGGCAGCATGACGATGCTCGATACAAGCAACACGAGCGTGCTTTCCTATGTGCGGAAGGCTGAAGGTTCGCCGGCTGTTGTGACCGCGATGAACTTCACTGCGGAGCCAAAGACAATCTCGCTAGACGTCCCGGGAACGAAGGTCACCACACTGGCGACTGATGCTTCAGGGCTCCAATCGGCGACGTCGGTGAAGCATGTGACGCTTCCTCCCTTCTCGTCATGGGTTGCGAGTGTCGAGTAGGATGGCTGCGATGAACTCTCTTGCAACGCGCACGCTGGCTCTTTGCCTCACTCTGACTGCGCTGCCGGGCTCAAGCCTGGTAGCGCAGGCTGCGGGAACTCCCGGCAGTTCCATCGGCGACTACATCAACCATGGCTGGGACACGCTCTCGCGCTCCATGGCGGAGTGCAAGTCGGTGGTCGATCTGAAGGTGACGACGGCGCCGATTTTGTATCTGCCCGCAGGCTTTGCCGAACCCCCGGCGGTGGCTGCAATGGAGAGTGAATGCCATGTACAGGTGAAGCACCTGCCAAAGACGATCCACAAGCTGGGCGACGTGCGGCCGACGGAACTGCCGGTAGAAGGGCTGCTCTACCTTCCGAATAAGTATGTCGTTCCCGGTGGACGCTTCAACGAGATGTATGGGTGGGACAGTTACTTCATCCTGCTCGGACTGGTGCACGACGGCCGCACTGAACTCGCGCACGGGATGGTCGAAAACTTCTTCTTCGAGATTGAACACTACGGTGCGATTCTGAACGCGAATCGCACCTACTTCTTCACCCGCTCGCAGCCGCCCTTTCTTACCTCGATGATTCGTGAAGTCTATGAGCATCCTGCCGCGGGCACGCAGCCGGACAAGAAGTGGTTGGCCAGGGCTTATAGCTATGCAGAGCGGGACTACGCGCTTTGGAACTCTGAGCCGCATCGAGCAGGCGACACCGGGCTCGCTCGCTACCACGACCTCGGTGAGGGTCCAGTGCCTGAGATGGCTGACGACTCGAGCTACTACCCGGATGTGATCCGGTGGCTGATAGCTCACCCGAACGAGCACCCTGAGTACCTGGTAACGCAGCCTGCGCATGCTACCGCGGCTGAGGCAAGAGGCTTGGCGGAGGCGACGTGTGACACCAGCGTCTCGAAGGTGTGCGCGGCCGCAGTGGTTGAGGGACACCGGCTTTCAGCAGCCTTCTACCGCAGCGACCGGGCGATGCGGGAGTCGGGGTTTGATACCAGCTTCCGCTTCGGACCGTTCTCCGGTTCGACCGATGAGTATGCGCCGGTGTGCCTCAACTCCCTGCTGTTTCGCTATGAAAACGACATGGCGCAGTTTGCATCTGTGCTGGGCAAAGAGGTGGAGGCGCGGCGCTGGAGGATGCGCGCACAGCTCCGCAAATCCGCCATCGACAAGTACCTTTGGGACCCGGCGCAGGGCATGTATCTCGACTATGACTTCGAGGACGGCAAGCGTTCGACCTATCGCTATGTGACGATGTTCTACCCGCTGTGGGCGGGTGCGGCAAGTCCTTCGCAGGCGACCGCGGTTGAGAAGCAGCTGGCTTCGTTTGAGCAGGGCGGCGGGCTTGAGATGAGCCTGAATGCTTCGGGCGTGCAATGGGATGCGCCGTTTGGCTGGGCGCCCACGCAGTGGCTGACGGTCGAGGGGCTCGAACACAACGGCTTCCATGCGGATGCCGTGCGGCTCTCGAAGAAGTTCACCGCGACTGTACTGGAGAACTTCCAACGAGACGGAACCATCCGCGAAAAATACAACGTGGCGAATGGCTCGGCCAACGTGAAGGTGGCGGCGGGCTACAAGAGCAACGTAGTTGGATTCGGATGGACCAATGGAGTCTACCGGAAGATGCAGGATATGATCGCGGGCGGGCCCGCTTCGGACGTGTCACCATCACCATCTACCAGCTCAAAGTGACTGCTTGCGGCTGGTAGCCTGCGCCTGCGGGGAAAGTGACCTCAAGCGTGTCGCTCTTGATGATCGCGCCTGCAGCCTTGACTTGCACGCGCGGTCCGTTCAGGCGCAGATGCAACATGCTGGTGGTTCCGCCTGCGCCTTCTAACTCAAGTTGCAGGCTGTGCGGGTTGTGCACTTCGTTGAGCACCTTCATCCGTGCTGTGCGTGCACCGGGCAAAGGCAGGCCTTGATCGATCGAGACCTCTACCGCCGGCAGAGGCAGGTGCAGGGTCTTGCCGTCCTTCGCACCCGCGAGCTGCACTGGCGGTCCGCTTACAGGTTGGAGCGTCGCGTTGAGGGTCATGCCTTCACGCTGGAGGGTAAGGTTTACGACAGCGTCGCCTACGTGCACCTGGTGGAGCTCTGCGGACGGCCAGTCGGCAGGCAGGTTCGGGGTCACCTTGACAGTGTGGTGCAGTCCATCTACCTCAAGCCCGAAGAGCCCGCGCAGGATGGGAGTGATGACCATCGCTGAGGACCAGAGCTGGTGCGAAGTGCTGCGGCCAAAGGGTTCGAAGAAGTCGCCCGAGAGCAGCTCTGTCACTGCGCCGAGATCCTGCGCGGTAGTCAGGTCCACATTTTGCATTGCTGATTGGTAGCCTGCCAGGGATCGCCCGGAGCGGTACTGCGCCATCGCCGCCCAGCCGGTGAACAAGGGCCATACCGAGCCCTGGTGATAGCTGGTCGGGTCGTACATCCTGTCAGACGCCGCCACGTCGCGCGCCCCCCAATCTGTAGCGAAGTCATGCGAGGCGAAGTGCTTCAAGGTCGCCCCTGCATGCTCCAGTCCTGTTCCCCCGTTCCACCATGCGATCGCCGGGAAGATGGTTGCGGTAGCGTCCAGGGCACCGCCGGTGTTGCGGCTGAAGGCATAGCTGTCAGAGCCGGGTTGGTAGTACTCGCGCTCGATCAGCGGCAGCAGCTTTGCCGCGCGCGCGGCAGCGATGGTTGCGAGTGTTTCATCGCCAAGCAGTTTTGCGAGGGTCGCCATTGCGGCCGACCCCTGCTGGTCGAGCAGTGCCAGGTAGATCTCCTGCTTCGGCATGCCGGGCGGCCAGGATTCAACCCAGCCCGTCCCCTGCTGATTGTCGTAGATGCCGTCCCCGTCGGCATCGTGAGTTGTTTCGAACTGCCAAGCGTGAAGCACCTCGTCCTTATGAGCACGCAGGAAGGCCACATCGCCGCTGGTGCGCACGTAGTCAAGCATCGCGGTCAGGAAGAGCGGCGTTGCATCGGCCGCTGCGTACTCGTAAGGGAACGACTTCCAGTCGTTCGGCGCTTGTAACTCGCCTGCCGTCTGCGAGTACTCGTGCATGACCTTGCCATCGGCACGCTGGCGCTTCATCAGAAATTCGAGCGCGGTGCGCGTCAAGGCAAAGTCCCCAAAGGAGTTGACAGCGTAGAGCGTGTAAAGGGTATCGCGGCCGAAGAACCAGCCGAAGCCCGGGCGCGCGGAATCGCCTGAGGCGTAGTAGCCGGCGACGAACCCCACCTCACCGGAAGATGCGCGCGCGCGTAGCTGCTCGATCGAAAGCTCCGCCCAGCCCAGGTATTCGTTGAGCGCGCGGTCTGGCGTGATGATCGATGTCAATCGCGACGCCTGCTGTTCAAGCCTTGCCACGTGGGCGGCGTAGAGTTGCGGCAGACTTTGTTCGAGCGTTGTCAGCGATGCGCCGAGCGCTGTTGTCGATGCGTTCTGGGCATCGCGGCCGACGGCCAACAGAAGAGGAAAGTAACGGCCCGCGCTGTTGGCTCCAACATGCAGGTGGAGTTCAAGCGAATGCACCTGCGGACGCTCCTGGTAGGGCGCCATGATGCCTGGAGTTGCTCCTGGGATGGTGACGGCGCCGGTAAGGTTTGGGTAGTCCGTGTGCAGAGCATAGAAGCTGTTGGCGCCCTGTGAAACCCACTCAGCGGATGGGGTGCCGCTGCCGGGTTTTGGCCACATCTCTCGCATTTCGGCAGTAAAGCGAAACGTGAGATTTACGGGCTTTGCACTATCGACCTGGTAGAGCACGACCGGATTCGCCTCATCAGGCGAAAACATGACTTGATGCACGGTAACGGCAATGTGTGAGTAGGTGATGGTGGTGCGGTCAGGCCGGACCTCTATCTCGCGCGCCATGGTGTTCAGGTCAAGCGGCACTGGATATCCCTCGACCTCGGCCTCAATGGTCAGGTGGCTGAGCAGCTTGACCGGCAGCACCCAGGCTTCGAACGGGCCCTGCTGCTCCCCGACCAGGATGCCGCGAAGCCCGGCCACGGTGAAGGGCTGCCCGGCCTTGACATGCTGGCGCAGCACGGGGCCGTCGGTGCGCAGCGGGAATGCGGGCATGGCTTGCGAAGAGGCAGCGAGCGTGGAAGAAGCAAGCAGAAGCGCGGCAAGACGTGTGAGCATGAAAGCACCTTTTCGAAGCCGCCTGATTTTACCTTGCACGGCGTTCCTCAAGTTCCATAGGATGAGAGTCCATATGGTGAAGAACGGGTTTGCGGTACGTGTGTTGCTGGCGGCGTCTCTGCTGGCCGGATGTTGTGTTGTGGATCGGAACGCGTCAGCACAGATGGCTTCAGCGCCGGCGGCGAAGACAGACGGGCCGCTGGGTCTGCTGACCCATGAGCAGGCCGAGGCGATCCTGCCGGCAAGCGTCTTCTATCGAGGACAGAGCGCAACCATCCAGGGCCGCAACTCGGCCGGCATCAGGCTGAACGGAGGGCGCCTGGTACTGGCCGCGATTGTTGATACCGGTGGTTATTCGACCGCCGTGCAGCAGACCTACCAGGCTTACCTGCTGACCGAGGTTGCGTTGAAGCTGGGTGACAAGACTTTGGCACCGGGTGCGTATGGCTTCGGCTTTGTGGCCGGGGACCGGATGGTGATCATGGATGTGGGGGCGAATGAGATTCTCGAGGCGAAGACGACGCGGGATGCTGCTCTGGCACGTCCGAAGCCTCTGCAGCTGATTGCGGATGAGACAGCTACAGGCAGCTACAAGCTTTACCTGGGACGCAGCTTTGTTGAGCTCACGCCGCAAGCGAAGTAGTGAGTGCCCTGATGAGATCCACTTGTTCGCTCGATAGCTCCCTCTCACGAGCCTGCTGTGTAGTGGCTGCGATGCTGATACAGCTACCCGGCACGCAGGCTCAAACGAAGAAGCCCGAGCCGCACCCCAACACTGCGAAGGCGTCTCAAGGTAGTGCGATTCAGGCACGTGCGCTGGTCGCCGGGCGGAGATACGACGAAGCGATCGCGGTCTATCGCAAACTGCTTGCGGGCAGTCCCTCCTCCCCCCTGGGTGCCGAGGATGCTGTTGCCTACGCGACTGCACTGGCTTCGACCGGCGCTTTAGCAGGCGCTGAGGCGGTGGTACGCAGTGGCCTTGAAGCAACGCCCGATGCATCCGCGCTGAATGATGCATTAGGTACGCTGCTGGCGCAATCAGGCCATATGGATGAGGCAATCGGGTGCTTTCAGAAGGCAGTGGCCGCTGAGCCAGGCAACGTTCGTGCGCAGTATCACCTGGGCACGGCGCTGCTTGGCACGGGCCATTCGGCTGAAGCACTCGAGCCTTTGCAGGCTGCGGCCGGCGCTTCTCCCGACAACTTCGATGTGCAGCTGCAGCTAGGACGCGCGCTCTCTGCAGTGCACCAGGATATGCCTGCACTGAAGACACTGCACCAAGCGGTCACGCTGCGAAGGGGCGCACCAGCCGAGGCTCTCTACGAGCTGGCGCTTGCGTTGCAGGCGAGCGGCGATGCAACGGCAGCGCTGCCGCTGTTCACAGAGGCAAGCCAGCATGGAGGCCCGCGTGACGGCGCCGCACTGACCAACTATGCGCTCGCCAAGGTGCAAACCGGCGACGCCAAGGGCGCGCTGCCGCTCTACGCGCAGGCGCTGGCGGCCGGCCCAGATACCCCCACGTTGCGCGAAGACTACGGCGCGGCCTACCTGCAGCAGGCCAAATTGAACGAGGCTCTCGAGCAGTTTCGTGCAGGCCTGGCGCTTGACCCTGCCAGCGCAAACCTGCACTACGATGTGGGGCTTGCGCTGAAGCTGAAGGATGACCTTGCGGGTGCTGTGGCGGAGTTTGAGCGTGCGGCGGAGCTTGACCCCGCGCTGCCTGACCCCGCCTACACGCTTGGCGTGATCTACATGCAGCAGGGGAAGAGCTCTGAAGCCATCACGCAGTTGAAGAAGGCGACGACCTTGCAGCCGCTCAACGGCGAGGCGTGGTCGCTGCTTGGCAACGTGCTGAAGGATGCCGGGGATCCGGGTGCGGCGGAGGCTCTGATGCACGCAATCGAGCTCGAGCCCGATCAGCCGAGCCTGCACGTGCAGCTGGCAGCGATCTATGCGCAGGCCGGACAGACCGAGCAGGCTGCGGCGCAGCGCAAGGTGGCGGCGGAGTTGAGTCGTGCCGCGATCGCAAAGCAGAAGAGCTCCTTCGCGCTTCGGAGCGGTCGCACGCTGCTCGAGCAGGGCAAGCTGGCGGATGCCGAAGCGCAGCTACAGAATGCCATCGCGGCTGAACCTGATAACGAAGAGGCGCACAACCTGCTCGCGGAGGTATATGCTCGGCAGGGTCATCCTGCTGACGCCGCAACGGAGCGAGCAAAGGCTGACAGTTTAAAGCACGCGGGCCTCAGGCACTAGAGATCCAGACACGAAACAGAGATCCAGACACGAAACGAGGATGGAAGATGACCATAAACTTTGCCCGCCGCTGCGCTGTGCTGCCCGCCCTGTTGATGCTGCCGCTGACGGCAAGGCCGCAGGCAGTAACGCCTGAGACTCCGAAGCCGATCTTTACGGCCGCGACGGAGAAGCGCGCGGGCGATCTATTAAAGCAGATGACGCCAGAAGAGAAGATCGGGCAGATGGAACAGCTCTTCGTCTTCCAGCCGGACCCAGCGATTGATGAACGGATCAAGGCCGGACGACTCGGTTCGGCGCTCTTCGTCACCGACCCCGCGACGATCAACAAGATGCAGCACCTCGCGGTCGAGAACACGCGCCTGCACATTCCGCTCATCTTTGGCTTTGACGTGATTCATGGCTTCCGCACCATCTTCCCGGTGCCGATTGCAATGGCTTCAAGCTGGGATCCGGCCACGGTTGAGAAGGCGCAGGGCGTGGCCGCATCTGAAGCACGCGCGGTCGGGATCGATTGGGCGTTCGCCCCGATGCTCGATATCGCGCGCGACCCGCGTTGGGGACGCATTGTAGAAGGCGCAGGGGAGGACCCTTACCTGGGCGCGGCGATTGCACGGGCACAAGTGCGCGGCTTCCAGGGGCCTGTCATCGGAACCGCGGACCGTGTGCTGGCGTGCGCGAAGCACTTCGCAGGCTACGGTGCGGCGGAGGCGGGACGCGACTACGACGCCTCCTATATCTCCGATGTCCAGATGCAGAACGTCTACCTGGCTCCCTTTCACGCCGCGGTGCAGGAGGGCGTGGGCTCTTTAATGTCGGCCTACATGGACCTCAACGACGTCCCTGCAACAGGCAATGCTTTCCTGCTGCATGACACCCTGCGGCAGAGCTGGGGCTTCGAGGGGTTCGTGGTGTCCGACGCGGACGCGGTCAAGAGTCTTGAAAAGCATGGCTTTGCATCGGATGCGGCCGACGCCGGGCTCCGTGCGGCGAAAGCCGGCGTCAACATGGAGATGGCGATCGGCACCCTTGCCTACGACCACCTGGCCGATGCCCTCAAGGCGAAGCAGATGTCGGCGGCAGAGATCGACCAGGCGGTGCTGCCGATTCTTGAAGCCAAGATTCAGCTGGGGCTGTTTGAGCACCCGTATGTAGATGAGGCGCAAGCGGAGAAGACGCTGAGCGACCCTGCCCACCGCGAAGCATCGCTGCATGTGGCGGAGCGGGCCGCGGTTCTGCTTCAGAACAAGGGGAACCTCTTGCCGCTGACGGCGTCTGCCTACAAGTCGGTGGCAGTCATTGGGCCCACGGGGTCTGATCCGATGGACCTTACGGGCTCATGGACGTTTGTGCAGAAGAACGATGAGACGGTAACCATCCCGGCGGCGCTGGCGAAACGATTCGGGTCTGCCGCCGCTGTGGCTTATGAGCCCGGCGTGCAGATCCAGCGGCACTTCCCTTCCATGTTCGACGCTATCTTCCAGATCAAGACAGAGGCTGCGTGGACCGACACGGAACGGCAGCAGAGGTTCGATGCGGCGTTAACGCTTGCGAAGAAGTCTGACCTGGTGGTGCTGACGATGGGCGAGCACCAGAACATGTCGGGAGAGGCGGCTTCGCGCTCCTCACTCGAGTTGCCAGGCGACCAGTTGAAGCTGCTGACCGCGGTTGCGGCGCTCGGCAAACCGACCGTGCTGCTGCTGCAGAGCGGACGACCGTTGAATCTTACCGAGGTGGTTGACAAGGTCCCGGCTATTCTCGATGTGTGGTACCTGGGGACGCGTGGCGGCGAGGCGATCGCCAACCTGCTGTTCGGCGATGTCACGCCCGGCGGTCACCTGCCGCTGGCCTGGCCGCGCAACGTGGGTCAGGTACCAATCAACTATGCGCACAACCTGACCCAGGATGCAACGAAGCAGGGGCAGCGCTACTGGAACGAGCCTTCCACGCCACTATTCCCATTCGGATTCGGGCTAAGCTATACGACGTTCAAGTTCAGCAATCTGCAGGTGGAGCCTTCGTCGAAGATCGGCTCCGCGGTGACGGTCTCAGTTGATGTCGAGAACACTGGGGGACACGCCGCGGACGAGGTCGCACAGATATATGTGCATCAGCGCAGCGGACGTGCGAGCCGTCCGGTGCGAGAGCTGAAGGGGTTCGAGCGGGTGACGCTGGCTCCGCACGAGCACAAGACGCTGAAGTTCACCTTGGAGAACCGTGACCTGATGTACTGGAGCGGCGCCGAAAAGACCTGGGTTGCGGATGCGTCGCAGTTCGACCTGTATGCCGGCGATAGTGCTGATGCGGAGTTGCACGGGACGTTTACTCGGGTTCAATAGGCGCGGTGGTTGCTCGAGTCAAAGCTACGGCGACGTGATCTCTGCTGTGTCACCGGGATGCGGGGCGAAGTCGCCGGTGTAGGTGCCCGTGGCTGAAGTGCCTGCGATCGTCTGGATGGAGACACGACCGATCTCTTCGTTCTGCAGGTTGTGAAGGGTATAGGTCGATGGATTCTTTGCCAGGCGCGAGGCACGCAGGGTGAGTTGGTCGCCGGGGCGCGCCTGCGAGTGCGGCGGCAGCTGAACGCTAACCCGGTCGCCTGTCACACGGGTGACGGTGCCAGCCGGCGCCGCTCCCGACTGAGACGCTGCCTGGTGTTCGAGCGGATAGAGCATGGCGTCGAGCGCGGGTTTGAAGTCCTGCGGGTATGCCTTCGGGTTGGCAGTTTCGGCTGCCTTGATCGCGATGCGTGTGCACGCTTTGGGATCTGCCCCTGCGGTGATGCCGGGCGAGATGGCGCCGGCGCAGGTGACGGAGCTGCTTTGCAGCAGCAGCTGCCCGGTGCAGGTGTCGACGATGCCCGAGCGCAGTTCAAATGTCTTCGGGCCAATGGCAAAGCCGTTGGCGTCGAGCGGCTGGTCTACTGGGACGAAGGTGCCGGCGAGCACGGCGTCGACGCCTAGCTGCCGCCCCAGACGCGCGGCTCCGGCAAAGTCCGATCGATCGAGCCGGCGGCGGTCGGCGCGGCTGAAGAGGAAGCGATCATCGTTTTGCTCGTCGTCTTCAAGGCGTGCGAAGACAAGATCGGCCACTGCCGTGCCGGAGCCTCCGCCGGTAGTGCCGACGTCGTGCGACTCTTCGCGCTCCGTGGGATAGCGAAAATCGAGTACCGCAATCCGCAGCGGCTGCCGGGGCCAGTCGGCGCTCGAACGGTTGCACTCCTCGGCAGGGCGGGAGATAGTGACGTCTTTCGTCTTGCCAGCGGCGGCCCGTGCCCTGTTTTCAGCGGGAGATCCCAACGCAACAGGGACGACGACCGTCGGTCGGGGCTGCGCATTGGAGGCGAGGCTGGTTGGAGTGGGCGCGGAGGCCGCGGCCTTCACAGCTGGGGCTAACTGAGCGGGCGCTGGCGCAGTCAAAGCCGGCTTGGCGCCGCGCGAATGCCTGCGTGAGGATGAGCGAGAATCGGCTGCGGGCAGATGGGTGGGCGCGGGGACTGGAACCGCCGGTGCGGGGACAGCAGGAGCTGAGGCGTTACTGGCGTTCTCAGCGCCTGCTGCAGGTATCCGGGGAGCCGCGCTGCCGGGAGGCGGGCCGGCGCTTGGGATTCCGCCCGCGAGGACGATCATGCGGCGCAACGACCACTCGCCGCCTGCTGGAGTGAAGACGACTTCGACAGGGTCGCCGATGTGGACGATATCGGCACGGGTCTCGCGCGAAAGGGCGAAAGTGTGCTGAACAAGGCGCTGGCGTGTCTGGTCATACGCCTGGATGTCGACCGTGCGCTGACCGATGGCGACCACGGTGCCGAATTCGTAGAACGACCCGGAGACCGGCTGCTGGGCGCACGCGCTGAAAGCTTCTGCTGCTGCAAGGAGAGTCAGGAGAGCGGTACGAATCGATGTCTGGGGCAGCTTCAGCAGATTCTCCCGGGGCTGGTGGAGCGGAGTGTTGATACGGTTACTTTGAGTTGATTACTGCGTTGGTTCCAGCTTACCAAGCAGGCTGAGCCTGCGGTGTTCGTGCGAGCTTTCTATTGGATGCCAGTTCCAAATCAGGCCGAGGTACCATAGCGGGCTTCAACGAAACGGCTGTGGATTTGACCAGCGAGACCCGGTTACGTCCCGCGGCTTTGGCGTCGTAGAGGGCGAGGTCGGCATCCTTGATCATCGCTTCGATCGAGGGATAGACGCTCTGCGGAGAGATGGCGTTTGCACCCAGGCTGAGAGTGACGTTCAGGGCGCCGGCGCGGGTCTCGAAGGGACGGTCGGAGATGCACCGGCGAATGCGGTCCGCGCTGTCCGGAAGGTCTACAGGACGGCAGTGATTGAGGACAATCAGGAACTCTTCCCCGCCGTAACGTCCCACATGGTCCTTCGACCGGACCGCCGCCTGCAGGCGCCTGGCGATCTGCTGAAGGACCTCATCGCCGGTCTGATGGCCGTAGCCGTCGTTGATGGATTTGAAGTGGTCCACGTCGCAGAGCAGGATCGAGACCGGGGTTTCGCGCTCGCGACTGTGCTCGATCGACTCACGCAGGTAGCCGAGGACAGTGGTGCGGTTCCACAGGTCGGTGAGGCCGTCGCGGGTAGCCCGTGTGCGCATGGCTTCGCGAGCCTCGACGAGCTTGTCTTCAAGGCCCAGGATGCGCTGGCCGGTGAGCAGGCGGGCCTTCAGCTCGGATGGGTTGCAAGGCTTGGTAAGGTAGTCATCGGCGCCGGCCTGGAGCCCGGTGACGATGTCTTCGCCCGCCTGCTTTGAGGTAAGCAGCATGATGTAAATATAGGAAGCGTTGTCGAGCCTGCGTACGCGACGACAGACGGTCGGGCCATCAAGACCGGGCATCATCCAGTCGAGCAGCGCGAGGCGGGGAGAATCGGGACGGCTGAGCGCCTCAAGGGCTTCGTTGCCGTCGGTGGCGACCTGCACCTGGTAGCCGTGGCGCTCGAGCACGGCCTGCATCATGCGGCGGGAGACGGGATCGTCGTCGGCGATAAGGATCTTCATCAGACAAGCTCCGGGCAGAGGGTGATGAGCATGCTGACCACGCTTTGAAGTTCGGCCTGCAGCTGAGCAAGGGTCATCTCGGCGTCCCCCAGGTCGCCGGTCTTGCCCATGTCCTCAAGCGAAGCCGCAAGGCACGACGCGGACTTCGCGGCGAGATTACCGAGCGCGCCCTTCAGCGCGTGGGCATAGCGGCGGAGTGCTTCAGGGTCCTGATCGTCAAGGGCACGGCGTGCACCGGCGAGTTGTACGGGATAGTCGCCGCGGAAGATTTCGGCGAGTTCAGCAAGCAGCTCCGTGTCGTGGTCTATGCGTTCCATCAGCTCGTTGACGTTGAGACTCGTAGGAGCGGCAGGCGTCTGGACCCGTCCCTGAGGTTTCATACCGGCCATGTGGCTGTCAAGAACCGAATCGAGCTCCTGCGGCCGGATGGGCTTGGTCAGGTAGTCGTCCATGCCCGCGTTAAGGCAGCGTTCGCGATCGCCCAACATGGCGAGCGCCGTCATCGCAACGACGCGTTGATGGACTCCGTCTCCGGCTTCAAGCTCCTTGCGGCGCAGGGTGCGAGTGGCCTCGAGGCCGTCCATCTCGGGCATCTGGACGTCCATCAGGACCAGGTCTACCGAGGCACGGTTGAGGATGGCGAGGGCCTCCTTGCCGTTGTTCGCTACCGTAACCTCGTGGCCGCGCTTTTCCAGCAGCCGAACCCCGAGCTTCTGGTTGACTGGGTTGTCTTCGGCGAGCAAGATCCTGAGCTTGATAGGTGGCCCCGATTCCTCGAGCATGGTGGCTGCAGTGATCATCACCGGCTCACCCGGCTGCTGGCGTGACTGCAGGATGCGCGAGATAGCTTCCCGCAGCTCAACCTGGCGGACCGGTTTGTGCAGATAGGCGGCTACGCCCAGCTCGGAGCAGCGGGCTGCGTCTCCAAGCTGGCCGCCGGAAGTAAGCATCATGATGGTGGCGGTTGAAGAGGCGGCCGATTGGCGGATATGTTCGATCAGCCCGAAGCCGTCCATGTGAGGCATGTGCATGTCGGTGAGGACGAGGTCGAAGGGCTCCTCCGAGATACGTGCCGCTTCAAGCGCGGCAAGCGCCTGGCGGGCATCGGAGACGACGGTGGGGACTACACCCCAGAGCATCAGCAACCCGTTGAGGATGCGGCGGTTGGTGCGGTTGTCGTCAACGATGAGCACCCTGGCGCCGGTAAGCACGGAGTCAGAGACCTGCGGCGAGGCCTCTGGAGCGCTCGATGCGTTGCGGATGCGGATGGTGAAGTGAAACTTCGAGCCGATTCCGAGTTCGCTTTCGACCCAGATGCGCCCTCCCATCATCTCGACCAGACGCTTCGAGATTGTGAGCCCAAGACCGGTACCGCCATACTCGCGGGTGGTAGAGGTGTCGGCCTGCGAGAAGGATTCGAAGATGGCGGTAAGTTTTTCAGGTGCGATGCCTACACCGGTGTCAGCGACAGTGAAGCGGAGCATCAGGCCGTTCTCCTCGACCAGGTCGGACTTCACGCTGAGCGAAACCTCTCCCTCACTCGTGAACTTGAGGGCATTGCCGATGAGGTTGATGAGGATCTGCCGAAGTCTGCCGGGGTCCGCGTTGATCGTCTCGGGAACGCCGTGCGAAACATCGCAAAGCAGCTCGAGGCTCTTCTCGTCCGCGCGGAGGGCGAGCGTCTTGAGGGCACCGTCGATGCAGTCGCGGAGATCGAAGTCGAGGGCTTCGAGATCAATCTTGCCGGCTTCGATCTTCGAGAAGTCGAGGATGTCGTTGATGACGTTGAGCAAAGAATCGGCGGAGAGCTTGACGGTCTCGAGACAATCGCGCTGGTCACGGGTGAGCTCGGTTTCGAGGGCGAGATCGGTCATGCCGATGATGCCGTTCAACGGTGTGCGGATCTCGTGCGACATGTTCGCGAGGAACTCGCTCTTGGCCTTGCTTCCGGCCTCGGCGGCGGCCCGTTTGCTGCGCTCATTGTCGACCTGTTCAAGCATATGAAAGCGCTGCTCGGCGAGCTCGAGCTGAACGGCCTGGAGCGAAAAGCGGCGATCGAGCATAGCGGTGAGCAGCACAAGCCCGAGGATGACGACAGTGGTAACCGCGATGCCGGCGAGTGAAAGCTCGGACATGCTGATCGTGCGAGCCAGGTCAACCTGTGTACCCGGCATCGGGTAGAAGCTGACCGCAGCCATGCCCACGTAGTGCATGGCGGGAATGGCGAGGCCCATAAGGGTGGCGCTGCCCAGCTTGCGCCAGTTCAGGCGCGAGTCGTTGTCGCCGCGGAGAGTGAAGGAAAGGTAGATAGCGACGCCCGAGATGATGACAGCGAGCGCGACCGAAAGCCAGACCATGGGCCAGGAGTAGCTGCACATCGCGGGAAGACGCATGGCTTCCATGCCGATGTAGTGCATCGCAGCGATAGCGCCGCCCATCAGGAAGGCACCAGCGATGGCCCAGGAAAGGGTCATCTGGCGGCGGCTGACGACGAACAGGACTACGGCTGAGGCGAGGATGGCGGCGACCATCGAGACGAGCACGGTAGGCCAGTGGTACTTGACGGCAACCGGGAGGTGGAAGGCCTCCATGCCGATGTAGTGCATGGACCAGATGCCGATGCCGAGGGCAAAGGCCCCGCACAAGAGCCATGCAGAGCGTGAAAGGCCGCGTGCGACGGTGACTCGTCCCGCGAGATCAAGCGCGGCGTAGGAGGCGAGCACCGCGATGGCGATCGACAGGAGGACGAGATGGGTTTCGTAGAAGCCGTGGAGTGGAGGCCCGGAGATATTCATGGTCACCTGCTGGTATCCAAGAATGTACGGCTGAACTTAGGTACTTGCTGTAGCACGTTGGTGGAGTGCTGTGGCTGGTGCGCCAAGGACAACATCAACCAAACGCTGATTGTGTCCGTTTCTGGACACTTATGTGCGCGTGTGAACAGGTTTTTGGCCGTCAGGCGGCTCATCATCTGTAATCGGGGCTTTTCAGATTTGGCCACTGGAGTGCAACCTGTCCTTGCGCATGGATATCTCCAGACCCGATCTCCGCAAGAAAAGGCTTCGCCGCACTGCGCTCCTGGCGACGCTCGCAGCGATCGTCGTGGCAGTTGGCGCCTACTTCGTGCTGCGGCTGAAGCCGGCTATTCCGGAGGTGGACAGCGCAGTGTGGACCGATACCGTCAAGCGCGGGCCCCTGCTGCGGCAGGTGCGCGGCCCCGGCTCGCTGACGCCTCGGGAGGACCGCATCCGCCTGATACCGGCAGAGACTGAGGCAACGGTAGTGAGGATCCGCGTGCTGCCCGGCGCGCATGTAGACCCGAACACGATCCTGATGGATCTGGTTGACCCTGAGCTGCAGCAGCAGTTGCTGGACGCACAGTTGCTGCTGAAGGCGGCGAAGGCGGATTACGTGAACACGCAGGCGAAGCTCGAAAGCGATCTGATGACCCAGCGGGCCGGCGCGGCCACGGTCGGCGCCGACCAGAAGCAGGCCCAGCTGCAGTCTGCGACGGATAAGAGCCTCTACGACCTGGGCGTTATCAGCGGGTTGACCTACAGCGCTTCGAAGGGCAAGGCAGATGAGCTGAGTCAACGCAACAACCTCGAAGGTGAGCGGCTGACGCTGAACCAGAAGACCATCGCGACCCAGCTCGCCGTGCAGCAGACCAAGGTGCAGCAGGCCGAGGCGATGCTTGCCCTGAAGGTGCGGCAGCAGGATGCCCTGAGCGTGAAGGCCGGCATCAGCGGCGTGCTGGTGGACCTGCCGCACCAGGTGGGTGAGCACGTGGAACCTGGCACGACGCTGGCGAAGGTGGTGCAACCGGACCAGCTGAAGGCCGCGCTGAAGATCGCCGAGACCCAGGCGCGTGACATCCTGATCGGCCAGCCGGCGGAGATCGATACCCACAATGGCGTGATTGCCGGCAAGGTAACGCGCATCGACCCGGCCGTGATGAATGGCACGGTGACCGTGGATGTGGAGCTGATAGGTGCGCTGCCGCAGGGCGCACGCATGGATCTCTCAGTGGACGGCACGATTGACCTGGACCGGATGACGGATGTGCTCTACGTGGGCCGGCCGGCATTCGGGAACGAGAACTCTACCATCAGCCTCTTCCGGGTGGCGCCCGATGGCAAGACAGCGACCCGGGTACCGGTGAAGGTAGGTCGCGCTTCAGTGAACAGTATCCAGGTGCTTGAGGGCCTGGAGGCCGGAGATAGCGTGATCCTCTCTGACATGTCGCGGTGGGATTCGGCGGACAGGGTCAGGCTGCAGAACCAATAGTTCCAGGCTGCGTACTAGGGTGTAGCTCTTCGAAGTCCAGCTCCAGAGGCACAAATCAGCTTTCCGGAAGGAACGACAACATGGCCGTCAGCGACATCTCTCCCAGCACGTTGATTCACATCGAGCAGCTTACCAAGGTCTTCTACACCGATGAGATCGAAACGCATGCGCTTTCGGGCGTCCACCTGTCGATCGCGCGTGGCGAATATGTGGCGATGTCCGGACCTTCAGGATGCGGGAAGTCGACGCTGCTTTCGATCCTGGGACTGCTCGATACGCCCACCGGCGGCAAGTACACGTTGAACGGCAAGGAGGTTGCGAACCTTAACTTCGCAGACCGTTCGCGCATTCGTAACCAAGAGATCGGCTTCATCTTTCAAAGCTTCAATCTGATCGGCGACCTGACGGTATTTGAGAACGTCGAGCTGCCATTGACCTATCGCTCGGGCATGCCGGCGAGCGAACGCAAGGACCGTGTGATGCGTTCGCTTGAACGCGTGAACATGGCGCACCGGACCAGGCACTACCCGGCGCAGCTCTCGGGCGGTCAGCAGCAGAGGGTCGCAGTAGCGCGGGCCCTCGCCGGGTCTCCGTCGATCCTGCTGGCTGATGAGCCGACCGGGAACCTTGATTCGAAGAACGGTGAGGCCGTGATGAAGCTGCTGCAGGAATTGCATGAAGAGGGAGCGACGATCTGCATGGTGACCCACGATCCGCGGTTTGCGGCACACGCGCAGCGTCAGGTCCATCTATTCGACGGCAAGGTGGTGGCGGAGGGCGAGCTGCTGCAGCTGCTTGCTGATCCATCGCACAATGCCTCGACAGTTTCTTCTCCGAACCGCGTCAACGGTGCACAGGCCTGATGCGTACACTCCGGCAGGCACTCAGGAGTCTTGGGCGGACGCCTTCGTTCGCGCTGACGGTAATCGCGACGCTGGGGATCGGCATCGGCCTGAACGCTGCGATCTTCACTGTTGTCGATTGCATCCTGCTGCGACCGCTGGGCTATCACGATGCGGAGCGGATCGTGTCGATCAGGACTCACATAATGGACGAGAATCGTTCGTTTGCCGCAGTGGGCGGGGGGGACTATAGCGATCTGGTGCGGCAGGTGCGAGGGCTTGAATCCGCCGCTTACTACTCTTTTGGTGCGGACGGTATTAAGCTGAACGGTGCATCGATGTACGTGCCGGTTGCTTCCGTAAGCCCGCGCTTTGCCGAGGTGATGGGGATCGAGCCGGTAGCTGGCCGGCTGTTCCATGCCGCCGATGCCGCCGGGACGGATGCGTTGGTCAGCGCCGGGTTCGCGCAGGATCACTTCAGCAACCCCGCCGATGCGGTGGGGCAGACCCTCACCTACACAGGTGCCACCTATACCATCGCCGGCGTACTGCCAAAGGGTTTTTCCTTTCCGGCCAGGACAGAGGTGTGGATCGAAGCGAGCGCGCAGCCGCAGAATCAAAACCGCACGGCGTACAACCAGCACGCAATCGGCAAGCGCCGGCGCGATGTAAGCGAGAGTGAACTCGCGGCAGAGCTCGACACCTTTTCTGCACAGCTGCAGAAGAGCTTCCCCGAGAACCGCAACAAAACACTCGAGGTGGTGCCCCTGAAAGAGCAGATCGTCGGCAGCCTGCGACCAACGTTGAAGCTGCTGATGGCTGCCGTACTGGTCGTAATGCTGATCGTGTGCGCCAACGTGACGCACCTGCAACTGGTGCGCGCAACCCGGCAGATGCGCGAGGTCACCATACGGACGGCGCTTGGCGCCACGCGCAGCATGCTTGCCGCCCGTGCGCTGGGCGAGACGTTGCTGCTGGCGTCTGCCGGGGCCTTGACTGCCTTGCTGCTGGCCGTTCCTGCTCTGCGCCTGCTTACCCGCATCGCGCCGCCCGACGCACCACGGCTCGCCGACGTGCACCTGAACTTTGACGTCCTGCTGTTCTCTGTAGTGCTGAGCTTTATCGTGCTTGCGGCCACGGCGCTGCTTCCGCTGTGGCATACCTGGCACATCGATCCAGCATCTGCGCTGCGGCAGGATTCAGCCCGCGGCACGGAATCCCGTGCTGCAATTCGCCTGCGCAGCGGTTTTATCGTGGCCGAGGTGGCTTTGACTCTGGCACTTTCGGTGGCGGCCATCTTGTTGACGCGGCAGCTGATGGCGCGGTCAAAGACCGAGCTCGGGTTCAAGGCCGATCATCTGCTCACGCTTGACGCGCATGCTGTCCTAACGACGCCCGCGCCATTGGCGAAAGATCAGAGTGCAACGGCACAGGCAGAGGCTGAAACACAGTGGAAAGCAATCGACGAAGCGAACCTCAAGCGGCTCTACGCAACGCTTGCAACAACAGCCGCGATCCCGGGCATCGAGTCGGTCGCTGCGGTGGGTGGGGCGCCGATGGGCTTTGGCGGATCTGACGTAGGCTATGCGGTGAAAGGGCGGCAGGAGTTCGCTCCGGGCGTTCTCAATCTTCCCGATGCCAATATTCGTCCAGTGACTCCGAACTTTTTATCGACCATGCGGATCCCGCTGCGCAGCGGGCGCAACCTTGCCGCGGAAGACCGTGGCGATGCGCCCCCGGTTCTGCTGATCAACCAGGAGCTCGCGCGGCGCATCTTTCCCAGCCAGAATCCGCTAGGGCAGCAGATCATGTGTGGATACGAGACGCTCTCTACCTGGTGGACGATCGTCGGCGTCGTGGGAGACATCCATGAAGATGCACCAGCTGACCCGGCCTACCCGACGATGTACGTGCCGGTGGCGCAACATCCGGGCAGGGCGGCGGACATGCAGATCCTGGTGCGTACACGAAACGAACCGGGCGCCATGGTTGAGACGCTGCGCAGGAGCCTGTCGCAGGCGCATCCGGATGTCGCCATCAAGGCAACCACAATGGAGCAGAACATCCGCTCGACACAGCTTGCGGATCACTTCAGGACGATCCTGTTCGGGAGCTTCGCAGCGGTGAGCCTGCTGCTGGCTGCCGTCGGCATGTACGGAGTGACGGCTTACAGCGCCTCGCAGCGACGCTTCGAATTTGGTTTGCGCATCGCTCTTGGAGCGGACCGGGCACAGGTGCTGACGCTGGTGCTCGCCAAGGCGCTCGGGATGGCCGTGCTCGGAACCGCTATAGGGGTGCTGCTGTCGCTGAGCCTGGTTCGTGTGGTGGCGAGCGTAGTGGGCACTTTGCCCGCCTTTGACCCGGCGGCATACGGAATGGCGGCTGCCGTGGTGATGGCGATCTCTGCGCTGGCCACGCTTATGGCGGCGCGCGCAGCGGCAAACGTTGATCCGATGGCCGTGCTGCGGAGCGAGTAAGCCGCGCGGACACAAGACTAACCCGTTTTCTTCGGACAGACGTGAGGAGGGGCACCATGATCTCGATCTTTCAGGACATCCGCTTTGCGCTCCGGCAGCTCAGGCGCAAGCCGTTCTTCTCTCTCACCATCCTGTTCACGCTCGCGCTTTCGATGGGCGCCGCTGCGGCGCTTGCCGGCGTACTGCGCACCACGCTCCTCTATCCCCTGCCCTACCCGCATAGCGAACAGCTTGTAACAGTGAAAGATGTCAATCTTAAAGGCTTCGCTGCCAACGGCCTGGTAAGCGTCGCGCGCGCTGACAACCTCGCGCACGCGGGCGGCAATCGCCCTTTATTTCAGCGGCTTGGCTTCTTCTACTCGGATGATTCAACGCTTGCGCTCGCTGATCACGCACCAGAAAGAGTACCGGCTGCAGCCGTATCAGGAGAGTTCTTCAACACGCTGGGCAGCACCCCGCTGCTTGGACGCACGATCGTGCCCGCGGACGATCATGTAAATGGGCCCGAAGTGGTCGTCATCAGTGAGCGTCTGTGGAGATCCATCTTCGCCGCCGATCCACAGGTCATCGGACACGTCGTGAAGCTGGGGACAACGTCAGCGACTGTGGTCGGCGTGATGCCCCGCATGTTCTCCTTTCCGATCGGAGTGGAAGTCTGGCATCCCGGGCACATCCTCGCCCCGAACTTCGCCGGCTTCCGCGGAGATAACACGCGCTTCGTCGCCGTCATCGGCAGGCTCGCTCCGGGGCAGACGCTGGGCTCCGCACGGATCAGCACGGATCAACTTGCCCAAACCCTCGCCCGAACCTACTCGGTGACTGACGCCGCCTGGGGCTTTTTGGTGAACACGCTGAGAGACAGCCTGTTTGGCGACTATCGGCAGGCCTTGACACTGCTTGCTACAGCGGTGGGACTGGTGCTGCTGGTTACGGCGTTAAACCTTGCTGCTCTCCAGCTGTCGCGCAATGCCTCGCGTGCGCCGGAGTTCGCTGTGCGCCGCGCGCTCGGCGTGACGCGTCGTCGGTTGGTTCGGCAGTTGATGACCGAAAGCGTGCTGCTGGTTATGACCGGGACTGCGGGGGGCTTGTGCGTCGGCGTACTCATCCTCAAGCTGCTGAACACGCGTCTTCCTCCGACGCTGCTGGTGCTTGGTGCACCGAGGGTGGATTCATCGGTGCTGGTTCTTTCACTGCTGGCGGCGCTGGTGGTGGGTGTGGCCACGGCGACCCTGCCTGCTCTTGAATCAACCAGACGTCTTGCCGGAACAGGGACGCGCACGCTGGTCGGTCAGAGGCGGGCCTTCAGCCGAGGATTCGCCGTGGTCGAGATTGCGATTGCGCTGGTGCTGCTGACGCTGGCCATGGCGGTTCTTGGCAGCCTCTATCGCCTGCTCACATTGCCGCTCGGCTACCAGGCATCGGCGGTTGAGACCTTTTCGATTGACCTGCCATGGGGTGCCGATCCGCACAAGGTTCACCTCCTCTACCAACGGCTCGAGCAGCAGTTTCGCGAGTTGCCCGGGGTGAGCAGTGCGGGCTCGATGAGTGCGCTGCCGTTGTCGAACTTCAGCGTTCGCCGCACGTTCGATGTCATGGGTCAGGCGTCAACGACTCATCACGATGCAGTTGTCGCAGAGGGCCGCACGTTCAGCCCGGGCTATCTCGCTACCATGCAGATTCCGCTGCTCGAGGGGCGTGGATTCGTCGCCGCAGATAGCGAATCCGGAGCACCAAAGGTCGTCATCATCAATCAGACCTTGAGCAGAAGATACTTCGCCGGCGGGAGCGCCCTCGGCAAAAGACTGACTTCGCCTGTGGGAACAGCCGAGATCGTTGGTGTGATCGGCGATGTCCACGGCACGGGCGGATCACTCTCTAGTCCGCTGCAGCCGGAGGTCTACGAACCCGAGGATGGAAGCTGGCCGCACATGCAATTCGTACTCCGCGCCGGCGTCCCCATGGCCTCGCTCGAGCCGAGAATCCGCAGCATAGTGCAGACCGCCGATGCAACCGCCTCCGTGGGCGACTTCCACTCTTTGAGCGAAACGCTGGAGCGAACACTGCAGCAGCCGCGCCTGAATGCGTCCCTCGTGACCGGCTTTGCGGCTCTGTCGCTGCTGCTGGTGGTAATCGGCGTGTACGGCCTTATTGCGTTTGATGTGGCGGAACGAGCACGTGAGCTTGGCCTGAGGCTGGCCCTCGGCTCGACCCGCCGGGGTGTGCTGAGGCTGGTCATGCGCGGAGCCGTGAGCGTACTTGCAGCCGGGCTCGTGCTTGGAGTGGCCGGCAGCCTGCTGACGCTGCGCCTGATCGATGCCACTCATGCGAAGGCTCATCTCGAGGCGGGCGCGATGCTGCTGTCGACGTCTTCAATGCTTTCGCTCGCGGTCATGCTTGCAACGCTGATGCCGGCGCTTCGTGCAGCTTCACTGGATCCGATGGACGCTTTGCGGGCGGAGTAGAAGCCGCGCAGTGACGAAAGGAAGACGATGCAGAATGTATGGAACGATCTCAAGTTTGCTATGCGTCAGCTTCGCCGGTCGCCGGGCTTCGCGGTAACCGCGATCCTGACGCTGGCGCTTGGCATAGGTGCGAACACGGCTATCTTTTCGCTGCTGGATCAGGCGCTGCTGCGCTCGCTGCCGGTGGCAAGACCGGGCGAACTGATCGTGCTGAAGCAGACAACAGCGGCCTGGAACGGCTCGTCCAGCAGCAGCGGTGGCGATGACACCGACTACTTCTCCACCCCCATGTACAAGGATCTTCGAGATCAGAACCGGGTCTTCTCGGGACTCTTTGCGACTGCGCCTGCCTCTGCCGGCTTCAGGCGCGATCAGTTGTCACAGGTGATCAACGTGGAGCTGGTGACGGGCAACTACTTCGAAGTGCTCGAGATCCAGCCGACAGTAGGACGCATGTTTTCGCAGACCGATGATGGCGCGGAGAACGCGCATCCCGTGGCTGTGTTGAGCTTTGACTTCTGGCGCAATCAGCTGGCATCTGATCCTCGCGTGGTGGGTTCAAAGGTAACCTTGAACGGCCACCCCTTCGATGTCGTGGGTCTGGCGGCTCCGCGCTTTCGCAGTGCGGTGTGGGGACAAACGCCTGCTGTGTTTGTGCCAATGGCCATGCTGGCCCAGGTGACAGCGCACAGCGGCGGCGGTTTGAAGGATCATAGGACGCGCTGGATCAACATCCTTGGCCGCCTGAAACCGGGCGTGACCCGGGCGCAGGCAGAGGCCGGGCTCGCACCTCTGTGGCATGGTCTGCGAGCGGACGAGTTGAAGGCTCTCGGCAGCACGTCTCCGAAGTTCGTGGGTGAGTTCCTGACCAAGAGCCGACTGCTGGTGAAGCCGGGAGCACGCGGGTTCTCTTACAAGCGCGGCAGCATCGAGGACACGATGCTGGCGGTGATGGCGATGGCGGTGCTTGTGCTGCTGATCTCATCGGTGAACGTGGCAAGCCTGCTGCTGGTTCGTTCGGCGAGCCGTATGCGTGAGTTCTCGCTGCGCACAGCATTGGGCGCGAGAACCGGGCGTGTGCTGACGCAGCTTCTACTTGAAGGTCTTCTGATCGGCGTCAGCGGAGGCACGGTCGGACTGCTGCTGGCGCCCCCCGCATTGCGCGTGCTGATCAGCCGGATGTCTGATCCGGATAGTGCGACGCCATTTTCCGCCGCTATCGATAGCCGCGTTCTGGTGTTCAACTTCGGCGTGGCAATCGCGGTGGCGCTGATCTTCTCGCTGGCGCCTGCGCTCCAGCTTCGCCGGCTGAACATCACCTCTACGCTGCGTGAATCAAGCTCCACCGGGAGTGGTTCGCTGCTGAGCCTGCGACGCTTAGTGGTATGCCTGCAGATCGGATTGAGTGTGATCCTGCTGATGGCCTCGGGACTCTTCCTGCGGACCATGCAGAAACTGCGCGCGGTTGATGTCGGGTTCAACACGACACAGCTGGTGACCTTCGATGTGGATGCGACGCTGGCTGGCTATGCACCGACGTCATTGCCTGCGCTGTTCGACCGCGAGCTCGCGGCATTCTCTGCCATCCCCGGCGTACAGAGCGTGGCAGCGACGGACGATCCAGAGCTTTCAGGAAACCATGGCACGGGAAATGTGAGCGTGTCCGGCTATACCGCGGCACCCGATGAGACTCTCGCTGTCGAGCAGCCGGTGGTAACGCCGAATTACTTCAGCGTGATGCAGATGCCGATCGTCGCTGGCCGCTCCTTGAGCGATCAGGATACGCTTGATCACCCCAAGGTGGCGGTGGTCAACCAGGCGTTTGCGAAGCACTTCTGCGGCACCCCGCAGAGCTGTCTGGGCAGGCACATGGCGCAGGGCGCAGGCTCCGGCATTGTGCTTGAGACCGAGATCGTAGGAGTGGCGCGCGATGCGCGGCACGGAGGCATGCGCGAAGGGATCAGTCCGACCTGGTTCAGGCCCCTGCGCCAGGTGCCAAAGACGGCTGATCTCACCTTCTACCTGCGCCACTTTGGCGATGCAGCTCCGCTGATCGGTGCGGTGCGCCGGACGATCCGCACAATCGATCCCGGACTTGCGCCGACATCATTGCGTTCAATGACCGAGCAGATCGACCAGAATCTATCAAACGAACGCATGATCACCTTGCTCGCCGTTGCGTTTGGCGCGCTTGCGACGCTGCTGGCGGGTATCGGGCTCTACGGAGTGCTGGCATATTCAACCGCGCAGCGAACGCGCGAGATCGGGATACGCATGGCACTTGGATCGACGCGGCTCGCGGTGTCGAAGCTGCTGCTGACGGATGTACTCCGGCTAGCCGTAATCGGCATTGTGGTGGCAGTTCCCGTGGGCTTTGCGCTAAGCAGCCTGGTCAAGGCCGAGTTGTTCGGGGTCTCGGGAGCGGACCCGTTGATCCTGATCTCGGTGGTTGCACTGATCTCAATGGTCGCGCTCGTCGCAGGGCTGATACCGGCTCGGCGTGCGGCTTCAATCGATCCCACAGAAGCACTGCGTACTGAGTAGGTGCGTGATGAGCACTGAGTCAATAAGGCGGAGGGAATCATGGTGAACACGCTGCCCCAGGATCTTCGTTACGCGCTTCGTCAGTTGCGCAGGAATCCTGGCTTCACGCTGCTTGCGACGCTTACACTGGCGATCGGCATCGGCTCGGCCACGGCCGTGTTCAGCCTGGTGGATGCGGTCCTGCTGCGGCCTCTTCCCTTCCCGGACTCGTCCCGCATCGTGGCGCTCGAGACGCTTGAGCACAACAGCGACAATGCCGCCTTGGTTGCGAGCGTCTCCGACACCTCTTACCCGGACTTCTTCGATTGGCGTGCTCAGGCGAAGAGCTTCGATGCAATGGCCTCGTCGCAGAACATCGCCTTCACCATGGGCGGGGCAGGGTCTGCCGCGCGACGCGTGCAGGGGCAGGTGGTGAGCGCCGACTATTTCCGCGTGTTGGGCGTCAATCCCCTGCTTGGACGAGCGTTTCTGCGCAGCGAAGAAGCCGCCGGCAACCGCTCCGTCATTCTGAGCCATGCCCTGTGGGAGTCGGTGTTTGCGAGCAGCCAAAATGTGCTTGGTCAGACCCTTCGATTGAGCGAGCAGGCCTACTCCGTGGTAGGTGTGATGCCGGCCGGACAGGTGCTGCCGGGAACCGAGGATACCGAGCTTTGGGTGACGCCGGCGAACACACTTGAAGGCAAGAATCCTTCCGGCAAGCAGCGCGGCTGGCACCAGGTGGAGGTGCTGGCACGGCTTGCGCCTGGAGTCACTCTCAGCCGCGCGCAGGACGAGATGAAGAACATCCAGGCGGCGCTTGCCTTGGCGTATCCGGATTCCGATAAACATGCAGATCGGGTCAGCGTAAAGCCGGAGTTGACGAACATCGTGGGCGACGTGGCCCGCCCGATGCATATCCTCTTTGCCGCAGTGTGCATGCTGCTGCTGATTGCGTGTGCGAACGTGGCTGGATTGATGTTGACGCGCACCATGGGTCGCAGGTCGGAGCTTGCAGTGCGGACGGTCTTGGGTGCGACTCGAGAGCAGCTTATTTCGCAGTTGATGATCGAATCGATCATGCTGTGCGTGCTTGGCAGTGCGCCCGGGATCGCGTTGGCGGCGCTTGCCGTGCGCCTGTCCCCTCGCTTCATCCCGCCGTCGCTTCCACGTGCGGCTCACCTGTCACTTGACGCCCGCGTGCTTGCGTTTGCAGTCGGTGCGTCGCTGCTTACAGCGCTGCTCTTCGGCGTGTTGCCCGCCTGGCGAATCTCGCGGCAAGACCCCGCCGACGCGCTGCGTGACCAGACGCGCGGCAACACCGCGAGCCGGAATCAGCAGCGACTGCAGGCGTTGCTGGTTATCGCCGAGACAGCAATCGGGTTGGTGCTGCTGGTGGCAGCAGGGCTGCTGATCCGCAGCTTCAATAAGACGCTCAACGTCGATCCGGGCTTCGATGCGACGCACCTCATGACCTTCCGGGTGGGTATCCCGGCGAAGCACTTCACCGATGAGCAAGAGATCCAGTTTGCAGAACAGGTGCAGGCTCGTTTGAGCGCCCTGCCCGGGGTGAGCCACGCGAGCTATGCGTATCCGCTCCCGTTATCGGGCGGCGATATGAGCATCGGCTTTTCCCTGCCGAAGCACGCCACATCTGTAGGCGATGAGCCTTCCGCGCGTGCGTCGGTGGTCGCAGCGAACTTCTTCGTTACGATGAAGATGCCGCTTCGCCAGGGCCGCTTCTTCACC